>NZ_JBIWJO010000008.1:0-363004 GCF_044765245.1 Micromonospora sp. NPDC093277 | reverse complement strand
CAAAAAACTGTCAGAAAACAAATCCCAGCAACAAAAATGTTGCCAAAGGAATCCCAACCAGACAGACCAAAGCCTGACCAGTCCGGGGAATCAAACAATTTGGCACTGGCTTATCAAGCACCCTGTTGAGTTCTCAAAGAACAACCACACACCATCCGGAAACCCCCCACCAGGAGGACCCCCGTCCGGGGCATCTCGTTCAACCGCCCCCGCCGCTCTCGCGCCGGGCACTTTTACTACGTTACCCGGTGGTTTCTGCCGTGTCAAACCGGTGTTTCGCGGCTTGTCATGCTTCCACGCATTTTCCGGGCACCCCGATTCATCCGACTTCCGTCGGAGGTTCCGAGGATTCAGCAGGACGGCCGTTGCGGTGCGGTTACCCGCTCGCTCGTCCGTTTCCCTGCCGGCCGATAACCTTACCCGGTCGGTTCCGCCTCGCCAAATCCGCCTTTCGGCGAATCCGGGGCACCACCCGGTTATCAGTCCTGCGCTCCGGCCTTCCAGGTCTTTCGCCCTGTTTCGTCCGTTCCGCGCTGGCAGAGAGAAAGTTACGCGCCCGGCGGTTTGATCGTCAAATCCGCCGGGCGCGTCCCGCGTCACATTGTCGACGTACGGCTATTTGCGCAGTTCGACACCGGCGAACGAGCGCTTGCCCCGGCGCAGCACCAGGTACCGGCCGTGCAGCAGGTCCGCCGGCGAGACGGTGGCTTCCACCGCCTCGATGCGGGTGTTGTTGACATACGCACCGCCCTCGGCGATCACCCGCCGCGCCTCCTTCATGCTCGGCACCAGGCCCGACTCCTTCAGCAGGCCGGCGACGTCCGGCAGCTCGCTCAGGTGGACCAGACCGGCTTCGGTCAGCGCGGCGCGCAGGGTCTCCGGCGTCAATTCGTCAAGCGAGCCGCGACCGAAGAGCGCCTGGCTGGCCGCGACCGCCTGCGCCATCTCCCGCTCACCGTGCACCAGGGCGGTCAGCTCCTCGGCGAGCGCCCGCTGGGCGAGCCGCGCCTGCGGGCGTTCCGCCGTCGCCTTCTCCAACTCCTCCAGTTCCTCGCGGGAGCGGAAGCTGAAGTAGCGCAGGTAGCGGTTGACGTCCCGGTCGTCGGCGTTGACCCAGAACTGGTAGAAGGCGTACGGACTGGTCATCTCCGGGTCGAGCCAGACCGCGCCGGTCTCGCTCTTGCCGAACTTGGTGCCGTCGGACTTGGTGACCAACGGAGTGGTGAACGCCTGCACCGGTCCGGCGCCGCGCCGACGGATGTAGTCGACCCCCGCGGTGATGTTGCCCCACTGGTCGGAGCCGCCGTACTGGAGCTGGCAGCCGTGCCGGCGGTGCAGCTCGAAGAAGTCGTTGGCCTGCAGCAGTTGGTAGCTGAACTCGGTGTAGCTGATGCCGGTCTCCAGCCGGGCCTTGACCACCTCGCGGGCCAGCATCTTGTTCACCGGGAAGTGCTTGCCGACGTCCCGGAGAAACTCCACCACCGACATCTCGCCGGTCCAGTCCAGGTTGTTGACCAGTTGGGCCGCGTTCTCCCCGGTGTACGAGACGAACGGCGCGAGCTGGTCGCGGATCCGCTGGACCCAGCCGGCGATGACCTCGGGCGGGTTCAGCGTCCGCTCCGCGCTCTCCTTCGGGTCACCGATCTGGCCGGTGGCGCCACCGACCAGCAGCAGCGGCCGGTGCCCGGCGAGTTGGAGCCGGCGGGCCATCACGACCTGCATGAGGTTGCCGACGTGCAGGCTGGGAGCGGTCGGATCGAAGCCCACATAGAAGGTGGCGCTCGGGCCGTCGAGCAGCTCGCACAGCTCGTCGAGGCCGGTCGAGTCCTGGAGCAGGCCCCGCCACCGCAGTTCTTCGAACAGAGAGTCCCGCCCGTGCGGGAGGTTGCTGTCGGTCACGGTCACCGATTCTCCCTCATCAGCGGGCCTGGCCCGTAGCGGGTTTGGCCTCCGGGCGCGACTAGGCTGGCGGCGCCACCTGAGGCTTGGAGGGACTGCCGTGGAGATGCCGGAGCTGTCGGGGGGCTTCGCGGCCCTGCTGGGCCTCAAGTTCGACGAGGTCAGCGGGGACCGGGTGGTGATCCGCTGGCAGGTCCGACCGGAACTGCACCAGCCGTACGGCATCCAGCACGGCGGGGTCTACTGCTCGGTGGTGGAGACGGCGGCCAGCATCGGCGGCGCCGTGTGGCTGGGCGACCGGGGCCGCGTCGTCGGCGTGTCCAACCAGACCGACTTCCTGCGCGCGGTGCGGGACGGGGAACTGATCGCGGTCGGCACGCCGATCCACCGGGGCCGCAGCCAGCAACTCTGGGCGGTGGAGATCAGCGACGACGACGGCCGGCTGGTGGCGCGGGGTCAGGTGCGACTGCAGAACCTCACCGTCACCTGACCACGGCCACGTCAGCTGCGGGAGCCGGCCGGGGCGGCGGTCAGCTCCAGCACGTACGCGTCGCCCTCCTGCCGGAAGCCGAGCCGGTGGTAGTACGGGGAGACCATCCCCGGCGGAGTGACCACCCGGCGGAAGCCGCGGTCGGTGAACAGGCGGCTGCGCCGGTAGACGAACTCGCCCGGGGTGAAGTCGCGGAACGGCGGGGTGACGTAGTCCAGGTCGATCTGGGCCGTGCCGCCGGCCTCGGCGTGCGACACCACCACGCCGACCACCTCGTCGGCACGGACCACCAGGAACGCCGACCGGTCGGCCGCCGGGTCCCAACTGAAGTCCGGGTTGAACCGGGCGATGTCCGCCTCGTGCACGCGCAGCGTGTGGGCCAGGAACGCGTCGCCGGTGCCCACCTCGACCACCTGGTACGTCTGCTCGTCGTGCCGGGTGGCCAGCAGCTTGCGCAGATACCAGACGTTGATCACGGTGAGCACCACATTCAGCCCGACCATCGGCCACACGGCCACGGCGGCGTTGTAGCCGATCAGGATGAGGCAGCCGAGCAGGTTGAGCGCACGTAGCCGCAGGATGCGGGTCTGCAGCAGCGACCAGATCAGCAGCGCGGAGCCGGCCCAGCCGACAAGTTCCAGCCAGTTCACCCGGGGGAGACTAGTCGTCGGACCGGCCGACCGACCAGGCGGGCAACTCCAGCACGTACTCCTCGACCTCGACACCGCGACTCTCGGCGTATCCGGAGTCCTCGCCGATCACGACGAAGCCGCACTTGCGGAGCACGGCGAGGGAGGCGGCGTTGTCCTTCGCGGCACGGGCCTGCACCGGCCGCTGCGACAGCTCGCCCAGGAGCGCGGCCAGCGCGGCCGTGGCGTGGCCCCGGCCCCAGCGCCCCGGGTCGATCCAGTAGCTGACCTCGGTGCGCTCCCCCACCGGGAAGGCGACCACGTGCCCGACCACCTCGCCGCCGACCGTCACGGTCCGCGGGAGGATGCGCGGGTCGGCGCGGATGCGCACCCAGTGGGCGTCGAAGGCGGCCCGGTCGGCCGGGTCCTTCGGGCCGAACGCGGCCATCCAGTTGGCCTGCGGATCCTGCTCGTTCGCGAAGAACGCCGGCAGGTCGTCGTCGCGCACCGGACGGAGCCGCACCTCACTGGTCACGGGTCGGAGGATACGCGGACCCACCGACGCCGATCGGGACCTCCGGCCCGCCGAACGTCCCGTCCGGCCCTGCCGCCCGCGCCCCCGTCGTCGGTACGAAGAAAGGGGACGTCGAGGTCCCGCATGAGCCGAGGAGGTCGGACCATGCCGAGGTACGTCTACGACTTCATCGAGGGTGACCGGAGCCGCGCCGACCTGCTGGGCGGCAAGGGCGCGAACCTCGCCGAGATGACCCGGCTGGGGCTGCCCGTCCCGCCCGGGTTCACCGTCACTACCGACGCCTGCCGGGCGTACCTGGCCACCGGCTCGCCGCCGCCCGGCCTCTTCGAGGAGGTGAACGAGCACCTGCGGCAGGTCGAGGCCCGGCTGGACCGGCGCCTCGGCGACCCGTACGACCCGCTGCTGCTGGCGGTCCGCTCCGGTGGCCGGTACTCGATGCCGGGGATGATGGAGACGATCCTGGACATCGGGCTCAACGACGCCACCGTGGCCGGGCTCGCCGCGCGCAGCGGCGACGAGCGCTTCGCCTGGGACTCGTACCGGCGGCTGATCCAGATGTTCGGCCGCACCGTGTACGGCGTCCCGGCCGAGGAGTTCGAGCAGGAGCTGGCCTCGGTCCGGGCCACCGCCGGCGCGGCCGGCCCGAGCGCCGCACAGCTGCATGACCTGGTGGAGACGTACAAGAAGATCTTCGTCCGGCGCGTCGGGCACGAGTTTCCGCAAGCCCCGCACGAGCAGCTCTTCCTGGCCGTCCGCGCGGTGTTCGCGTCATGGCGCTCCGAGCGGGCCCGGATCTACCGGCGGCAGGAGCGGATCCCGGACGACCTGGGCACCGCGGTCAACGTGATGGCGATGGTCTTCGGCAACCTGGGCCCGGACTCGGGCACCGGCGTGGCGTTCACCCGCGACCCGGCCACCGGCGCCCCCGGCGTGTACGGCGACTACCTGCCCGATGCGCAGGGCGAGGACGTGGTGGCCGGCGTCCGCAACACGGTCGGCCTGCCCGAGCTGGCCCGGATCGACCCGGCCAGCTTCCGCCGGTTGCTGGAGATCATGGCGACGCTGGAGCGGCACTACCGGGACCTGTGCGACATCGAGTTCACCATCGAACGCGGCCGGCTGTGGATGCTGCAGACCCGGGTCGGCAAGCGCACTCCGGCGGCGGCGTTCGTGATCGCCGCACAACTGGTCGACGAGGGGACGATCACCCCGGAGGAGGCGCTGACCCGGGTCACCGGGGCGCAGCTCGCCCAACTGGTGTTCCCGGCGTTCGACCTCGCCGGCGCGCCGGAGCCCCTCGCAGTCGGGGTGGGCGCCTCGCCGGGCGCCGCGGTCGGGCGGGTGGTCTTCGACTCGGCCGCCGCGGCGGCCGCCACCGATCCGGTGATCCTGGTCCGCCCGGAGACCAACCCGGACGACCTGCCCGGCATGATCGCCGCGACCGGGGTGCTCACCTCGCACGGCGGGAAGACCTCGCACGCCGCCGTGGTGGCCCGGGGCATGGGCCGGACCTGCGTCTGCGGGGCGGAGGCGCTCGACATCGACCCGCGACGCGGCGAGTTCACCGTCGACGACCGCGTGGTACGGGCCGGCGAGGTGATCTCGATCGACGGCACCACCGGCCGGATCTACCTGGGCGAGGTGCCGGTGCAGCCCTCGCCGGTGTCCCGGTACCTGGCCGGAGAGCTGGCGCCGGAGGCGGATCCCCTGGTCGCCGCGGTGCACCGGCTCCTCGGTCACGCCGACGCGGTGCGCAGGCTGGGCGTACGCGCCAACGCGGACACGCCCGCCGACGCCCGGCGGGCGCGACGGCTCGGCGCCACCGGCATCGGGCTGTGCCGCACCGAGCACATGTTCCTCGGCGACCGCCGCGAGCTGGTGGAGCGGCTGATCCTGGCCGACGGGCCGGCCGAACGCGAGGCGGCCCTGGCCGCGCTGCTGCCGCTGCAACGGGTCGACTTCGTCGGCATCCTCACCGCGATGGACGGGCTGCCGGTGACCATCCGGCTGCTCGACCCGCCGCTGCACGAGTTCCTGCCCGCGCTGCCCGAGCTGACCGCCCGGGTCGCCCGCGCCGAGGCGCTCGGCGTGGATCCGGGCCGGGACGCGACACTGCTGGCCGCCGTACGCCGGATGCACGAGGCCAACCCGATGCTGGGGCTGCGCGGCGTCCGGCTCGGACTGGTGGTCCCCGGGCTGTTCGCCATGCAGGTACGGGCCGTGGCCGAGGCGGCGGCGCAGCGGCGCCGGGCCGGCGGCGACCCGCGGCCCGAACTCATGGTGCCGCTGGTCGGGGACGTGCGGGAACTCGCCGCGGTGCGGGACGAGGCCGAACGGGTGCTCGCCGAGGTCGACGGCGCGCCGGAGATCCCGATCGGCACGATGATCGAGATACCACGGGCGGCGCTGACCGCCGGGGAGATCGCCGCCGAGGCGTCGTTCTTCTCCTTCGGCACCAACGACCTGACCCAGACCACCTGGGCGTGCTCCCGGGACGACGCGGAGGGCTCGTTCTTCGGGGCGTACCTGGAGCGCGGGATCTTCGCGGTCTCGCCGTTCGAGCGCATCGACGCCCGGGGCGTGGGGCGGCTGATCCGGCTGGCCGTCGCCGAGGGACGGGCGGCCCGGCCCGAGCTGACCGTCGGCGTCTGCGGGGAGCACGGCGGCGACCCCGACTCGGTGGCGTTCTTCGCCGAGGCCGGACTGGACTACGTCTCCTGCTCCCCGTACCGGGTACCGATCGCGCGGCTGGCCGCCGGCCGGGCCGCGGTCGACACCACCACCGGCACGTCCGACCCCCGTTAGGAGGGCAGCGCCATGATCGCGATCTTCAACCCGACCGGACTCGCCCCGACCCCCCGGCCCGCGCCGGCCCCGGTCCCGGTACCGCCGCCGGGACCGGTCGGGCCGGTGCTGGAACTGCCCGGCACGCCGCCGGCCGCACTGGTGCCGGTGACCCACGAGGGCCGGCCGCTCGGGGCGTTCGTGCTCTCCGGCGGGCGGGTCCGGTACCGGCGGGTGGTCGACCCGGACCAGCTCGTCGCGGCCGCCGCCGGGGCGTTCGCCGTCGCCGCCCTCACCGCCGCCGTGGCGGTCGCGGCCCGTCGCCGGCCGCCCACCATCGGCACGGTACGGATGGGCCCGGGCGGCTGGGTGAGCCTGCGCGGCGCCAGGACGCCCGCGCTGCGGCCGGACCGGCGACCGTGGTGGGCGCGGCTGCTGCGGGCTCGCCGGCTCGTGGTCGAGCGCTGACGCGCAGCGGGTACGCCCCGGGTCCCGCCGGGTGTGGGGCGTACCCCGGTCCGCCGGGTCATCCGGGTGGTGGACGGCGGGTCCGAACCGGCACCGGCGACCGGTTCATGCGCCGAGAATCGGGGCATGATGACATCCCGGCGTTGCGCCCACCACCGCCACGGCCCGGCATCCCGCGGCCACGCCATGGCCCCTTCCTCGTACGGCGGATGGCCGAGACCACGGGTGGTGGGCCCGACGGCGGCCGGACCACGGGCGCTCGGCCCCACGGCAGCCGCGCCTCTGGCGCTCGCCGCGGCCGCGGTCGGCGCGGTGGCGGTGGGCACCCTGGCGATCGGGCGCCTGTTCATCCGCCGGGCGATGATCCGGGAGCTGCGCATCGGCCGGCTGGAGGTGGACGAGCTGGTCGTCCGGCGGCGCGTTGACGCGACGGCGGGGATGAACGGTTAGCGGACCACGTCCACGGTGCGCACGGCCGACGGCCGCCCGCACCATGGCGGTACGGCGGCTCAGCTCGCCTCGGATGTCGGGTAGCCGTACAGGTCGAGCAGGCGCACCCGGGACGCCTGGAGCCGGTCCACCACCACGCTCATGAACCGGGTGGCGAGCTGGCGGCCGAGCGCGTCGTCGGACTCCATCAGCCGGCGTACCCCGGCGGCGTCGAACTCGACGGCGGTGCTGCGCTGCACGGCGACCGCGCCGAACTGCCAGCGGTACGGCGGGAAGAGCCAGGACCAGCCGAGCACCCCGCCCGGGCCGATCGTCTCGATCCCCACGTCGCCGCGGCCGGGCACCGGGAAGTCCAGCGCCACCTCGCCGCCGCGGAACAGCCAGAACCGCTCGGCGGGCTGGCCGGCGCGGAACATCCGGTGCCCGGGGTGCCAGACCACCGGGCGGGCGTAGCCGGTCAGCCGGGGCAGCCACTCCTGGGGCAGGCCGGCGAGGAAGGGATGTTCACGGAGCATCTCCAACGGGGTCATCACGTCTCCAGGAAAGGGTGAGGGACCCGGCCCCGTCGCCAGGTCCCTCGGGGCAGGGTCACGTCCGGGCGCCGTGCTCCACGGTGATCGGGATCTCCCGGGCGGTCGGCTCGGTCGCGGCGACGGTCGCGGTGATCTCGAGGATGCCGTTCGCGTAGCGGGCCGCGATGGTCTCCTCCTTCACCCCGGCGGGCAGCGTGATGAGCCGGGAGAAGGTGCCGTAGTGGAACTCGGAGTGGGCCTTGTCCGGGTGGCTCTCCCGGCGGACCACGTCCAGCCGCAGGCTCTCCCCGGTGCAGGTGATCCGCACGTCCTTCGCCGGGTCGATGCCCGGGAGTTCGGCGCGGACGACGTACCGGTCGCCGTCGAGGTAGTTCTCGACGCGGATGGTCGGCGCCAGCTTCGGCAGCCAGGACAGGTTCGTCCAGTCGAACGGCGCGAGGGTGCCGCCCCGGAACCTGGTGACAGTGGACATCTTCGACCTCCTTGTCGATCGTCCCCGACTCCATCCCACCTCCGCAGGGCCCGAACTGTCAGGGCCGATGGTCCCGGTCCCCGCGGGCGCAAGGCCCCTGCCGGCCGGCTGCTGGCCGGAGAACCCTGGAGGTGGACGAAGGGAGCGCGTGATGACCGACAGAGCTGGTGCCCCGGTTGTGGTGGGCGTGGACGGTTCCCCCTCGGCGCTGGACGCGGTGCGGGTGGCCGCGCGGGAGGCGGCGGGACGGCACCGGCCGCTGCGAGTGGTGAACGCGTTCCTGTGGCCGGTGCTCGGCACCCCGCTCGGTCCGATCGCCGTCAAGCTGCCGGACGGCGAGCTGCGGTTGGGGGCCGAGACGATCGTCGCGGACGCGGTCGACGAGGCGCGGAAGATCGACCCCGAGCTCCAGGTGACCGGTGAGGTGGTCGATGGCGGCCCCGTCGCGGTGCTGATGCGGGCGAGCCGGGACGCCGCGCTGCTGGTGCTCGGACACCGTGGCCTGGGCGGCTTCGCCGGGCTGCTGGTCGGTTCGGCGGCCGTGCAGCTGTCGGCCCGGGCCGACTGCCCGGTACTGGTGGCCCGGGGTGAGCCGCGAGCCGACGGCCCGGTGGTGGTCGGGGTGGACGGCTCCCCGATCTCCGACGAGGCGATCGGTTTCGCCTTCGCCGCGGCGGCGCAGCGCGGTGCCGAACTGGTCGCGGTGCACGCCTGGCTCTACCCGTCCCCGATCGGCCCGGGCGACATCATGCCGCTGGTGTACGACCCGGAGAGGCTGCGCGCCGAGGAGGAGCGGGTGCTCGCCGAGGCAGTGGCCGGGTGGGCCGAGCGCTACCCGGAGGTCCGGGTACGGCAGAAGCTGGTCGCCGCGACCGCGGCCCGGGCGCTGGTGGAGGAGTCCGCCGACGCGCAGCTGACCGTGGTCGGCGCGCACGGTCGGGGCAGCCTGGGCGGGCTGCTGCTCGGCTCGGTCAGCCACGCGGTGCTGCACCACTCCCGCAGCCCGCTGGCCATCGTCCGGCATCACAAGGGCGGTGCCGCCGCCTGACCTGGGACCGCATCCGCGCCGGCCGCCACCCGCGGTCGGCGCGGAGCCGTACCGGGTGGTCCACTCCATGTCAGGCAAACGGTGGTATCCGACCCGCACCGAGACCACCACATGCCGCGCATCGAGTCGATCGGGCGCATCTACCGCGTGTGCCGGCCGGCTGTCGGGGCAAATACGGTGTGCCGGGCAATTCGCCGTCGAGAATGGTCTGAGTCGACCGGAGGAATCTCAGTGAACCGACCTGTCGTGGTGGGCGTCGACGGATCGTCGACCAGCCTGACCGCCGCCGAGCACGCCGCCCGCGCCGCCGTCCAACGGTCCCGGCCGCTGCACCTGGTGCACGGCTACCTGCACCCGCTCGGCTTCGGCGTGCCGCTGAACCCGTACGACCTCGGGGTGCCGGCGCCCACCGCGGAGGCGCAGCGGATGCTCGAACAGCTCGCGGCGGAGCTGACCGAGCGGCATCCGGGCCTGCGGGTGCAGGTCCGCCAGGTGGCCGGCGGCCCGGGTGCCACCCTGGTCGAGGAGTCCCGCCGGGCGGAACTCGTGGTGGTCGGCAGCCGGGGCGTCGGCGGCTTCGCCGGCCTGCTGCTCGGCTCGGTGAGCGGGCAGATCGCCCAGCACGGCCACTGTCCGGTGCTGGTGATCCGCCCGGCCGAGCAACCGATTCGGGCCGAGGGGCCGGTGCTGGTCGGGGTGGACGGTTCCGAGTCGGCCGACCTGGCCGTCCGGCTCGCCGCCGACGAGGCGGTACTCCGGGGCAGTGAGCTGGTGCTGATGCACGTCCTCCCGCCGGAGCGGGCCGGGGCGGCGCCGGCGGAGGCGGCCGGGGCCGCGGCGGCCGAGCAGGCCGAGTCGACGGAGTTGCTGGCCCGGGCGGCGGCCCGGCTCCGCGCGGACCATCCGCTGCTGACCGTCTCGCAGCGGCCGGTCCGGGCCGCCTCCGCGGAGCAGGCGCTGGTCGCGGCGAGCGGGGAGGCGGCGCTGGTGGTGGTCGGGTCGCGCGGCCGGGGCGGCTTCGCCGGGCTGCTGCTCGGCTCGGTCAGCCAGGCGCTGGTGCAGCACGCGCACTGTCCGGTGCTGGTGGCCCATCCGTACGAGCCGGCGGACTGAGTGGAAAGAGGGGCCCTGCCAACGCGGACAGGGCCCCTCTCGACAGGCCGGGTCAGGCCGGGTCGCGGCCGGCGAGCAGGTCCTCGAAGCTGGTGGTGAGGGCGAACGGGTCGGCCGGGCCGGTCACGGCCGGGCGCCGCTGCACCTGTTCGGCCAGTTCGGTGCCGGCCCGCCGGATCCGGGCGCGCAGGGCGTCCTCGACGCCGTCCCCGGACCAGTCCTCGGGTGCCGCGAAGACCGCCGTCGGCACCACCACCGCCCGCAGGTACGCGAACATCGGTCGGACCGCGTGTTCCAGCGCCAACGAGTGCCGGGCGGTGCCGCCGGTGGCTCCGATCAGCACCGGCCGGTCGGCCAGGGCGTCCTTGTCCACCACATCGAAGAACGACTTGAACAGCCCGTTGTACGAGGCGTTGAAGATCGGGGTGACCGCGATCAGCCCGTCCGCGCTCGCCACCGTGTCCAGCGCCTCTCGCAGGGCGGCCGGTGGGAAGCCGGTGAGCAGGTGGTTCACCACGTCGTGCGCGTACTCGCGCAGCTCGACGGGCCGGATCTCCACCTCGGCGCCGCGCCGGACCAGCTCGTCACGGGCGGCCGTGGCGAGCTGGTCGGCGAGCAGCCGGGACGAGGAGGGCTGGCCGAGGCCGGCCGAGACCACGGCCAGGGTGCGCCGGGTCATCGGCCCACCTCGGGCGCCTTGCCGGTCACGTCGTCGACGGCGTGGACGGTGCCGTCCTTGGCGCCGCCCGCGGCGGCCAGCAGCGAGGCGTGCGTCGGCGCCTCGGGCACGTGCGCCGGGCGCAGCGAGTCGAACTCCTTGCGGAGCACCGGTACGACCTCCTCGCCGAGGATGTCGAGCTGTTCCAGGACGGTCTTGAGTGGCAGCCCGGCGTGGTCCATCAGGAAGAGCTGGCGCTGGTAGTCGCCGACGTACTCGCGGAAGCCCAGCGTACGGTCGATGACCTGCTGCGGGCTGCCCACGGTCAGCGGGGTCTCCCGGCTGAACTCCTCCAGCGACGGCCCGTGCCCGTAGACCGGGGCGTTGTCGAAGTACGGCCGGAACTCGCGGACCGCGTCCTGGGAGTTCTTCCGCATGAAGACCTGGCCGCCGAGCCCGACGACGGCCTGGTCGGCGGTGCCGTGGCCGTAGTGCTCGAACCGCTGCCGGTAGAGGCCGACCATCCGCTGGGTGTGCTCCTTCGGCCAGAAGATGTGGTTGGCGAAGAAGCCGTCCCCGTAGTAGGCGGCCTGCTCGGCGATCTCGGGGCTGCGGATCGAGCCGTGCCAGACGAACGGCGGCACCCCGTCGAGCGGGCGCGGGGTCGAGGTGAACGACTGCAACGGGGTGCGGAAGCGGCCCTTCCAGTCGACCACGTCCTCGCGCCACAGCCGGTGCAGCAGGTCGTAGTTCTCGATGGCGAGGGGGATGCCGTTGCGGATGTCCTGCCCGAACCAGGGGTAGACCGGGCCGGTGTTGCCGCGCCCCATCATCAGGTCCACCCGGCCGTCGGCCAGGTGTTGCAGCATCGCGTAGTCCTCGGCGATCTTCACCGGGTCGTTGGTGGTGATCAGCGTGGTCGCGGTGGAGAGCAGCAGCCGCTCGGTACGGGCGGCGATCCAGCCGAGCATGGTGGTGGGCGAGGAGGGCACGAAGGGCGGGTTGTGGTGCTCGCCGGTGGCGAAGACGTCGAGGCCGACCTCCTCGGCCTTGAGCGCGATGGCCACCATGGCCTTGATCCGCTCATGCTCGGACGGCGGCCGCCCGTTGGTCGGGTCGACCGTGACGTCGCCGACGGTGAAGACTCCGAACTGCATGACAGCTCCTTGCGTGCCGACCGGGACCGGGATGGCCCTGGATCGCACCGCACAACATATTTGACGAGTCAACTATTCCGCCAGGCATCGGCCACCGGGTGGCCCACCTCACCACCCGCGCACGCGGGCCGGGATCCGTCGCTGCGGGTCAACCGCCGGCCACCGACGGCAGCACCTGCACCTCCGCGCCCTCGCCGACCGGGGCGTCCAGCCCGCCGGCGTGCCGGCAGTCCTCGCCGTCGACATAGACGTTGACGTAACGGCGCAGCTCGCCGCGCTCGTCGCGGATCCGGCGGCCCAGCCGGGGCCAGGCGCCGTCGAGCTCGTCCAGGACGGTCCGCAGCGTGCCGCCGGCGGCGACGGTGAGCCGGCCCGCGCCGCCGGCCTCGCCGCGCAGCGGGCCGGGCAGCAGCACAGTGACCACTCAGATCACCGCGGCGCGGACGCAGAGCACGTCGGGCAGGTGGGCGGCGACCAGCGACCAGGAATCCCCCTCGTCCCGGCTGGCGTAGACCTCGCCGGACCGGGTGCCGAAGTAGACCCCGGCCGGATCGGCGTCGTCGGCGCACATCGCGTCGCGCAGCACCGAGGGGTAGAACGGCTCGTCGGGCAGCCCGGCCGAGAGCGGCTCCCACTTGTCGCCCGCGTCTGCCGAGCGGTAGACCTGGCAGCGGTGCTCGACCGGGAAACGCTGGGAGTCGGCGGTCAGCGGGAAGACGTAGACCGTGCCGGGGCGGGACGGGTGGGCGACCATCGGGAAGCCGAAGTCGGTGGGCAGGCCGGCGGCGATCGAGGCCCAGGTGCGGCCGTCGTCGTCGGAGCGGTAGACGCCGTGGTGGTTCTGCGCGTAGAGCCGGTCGGGATTGCCGGCGTCCCGCGCGATCTTGTGGACGCACTGCCCGAACTCGGGCCACTCGTCGGGCATGAAGTAGGCCCGGATGCCGGTGTTGCCGGGCGCCCAGCTCGCCCCGGCGTCCTCGGTGCGGTAGACGCCGCCGGTGGACATGGCCACCGTCATCCGGGCCGGGTCGCCCGGGTGTGGCAGCACGCTGTGGATCGCCTGGCCGCCGAAGCCGGCGCCCCACGACTCGCGGTGCGGATGGTCCCAGAGCGCCCGGACGAGCTGGAAGCTTCGCCCGCCGTCGTCGGAGCGGAACAGCGCCGACGGCTCGGTGCCGGCCCAGACCACGTCGGGCTGGTCGACGCCGGCCGGGGTGAGCTGCCAGACCCGGCCGAGGCTGGCTCCGGTGTCGGCCGGGAAGGCCACCGGCGCCTGGTCGGGCTCCTGCCACGAGGCACCGAGGTCGTCGCTGGTCGCCACGCTCGGACCGAAGTGCGAGCTGGTCACGCTGGCGAGCAGCCGGGGCCGGTCGCGACGCTTGTCAACGGCGACCGCGTAGACACCGGTCATCGGGAAGTGCGGGCCGCTCACCTCCCAGGCGCGCCGGTCGGGACTGGTGGCGAGGAAGAGCCCCTTGCCGGTGCCGATCGCGAGCAGGGTCGTCATGTCGGTCCTCCGATCCGTCGCCGAGCGCGGTGTGGTGATTATGGCCACGCCCACCGACAGAATGCCGCGCTGCCGCGCCGACCGCCAGCTCAGCGACGGACGCGGGGCACGTGCCGGCGGTAGGCGCTGACGGTCGGGTCACCCTCGAGCCAGAACCGCCAGGGCACGTCGTGGGCACCGGTGACACCGACCCGGGGGCCGGCCGCGACCGACGCCTCCGGCACCGGGTCGAGCGGGGGCCGCAGCCGGACCGGACCGTCGCCGAGCAGGTCCGCGCCGTAGACGGACCGGTCGACGCCGAGCGCCGCACAGAGCCGGGCGGGTCCGCGCGCCAGATCCACGTCCCGTCGCACGGCGGGCCGGCGGGCCCGGGCGACGTCGAGGCCGTCGACCACCTCGCCGGCGCGCAGCAGCACCGCCGAGGCCTCCCCGTCCGGGCCGGTGACCACGTTGACGCACCAGTGCATGCCGTACGTGAAGTAGACGTAGGCGTACCCGGACGGGCCGAACATGACCGCGTTGCGCGGAGTGCGCCCCCGGTGGGCGTGCGAAGCCGGGTCCCCGGCCGTGCCCGCGTACGCCTCGACCTCGGTGATCCGGACGGTGACCCCGTGGCCGGTGAGCCGGCAGCCGAGCAGCCCCCGGGCGGCGGGAACCACCGGCCCGGCGAGCAGGTCGGCGAGGGGCGCGAGGTCGGTGCCGGTCACGGCTGAACCCTATCCGGTGGTCCGGATTGATGAGCACAACCCGCTGCCAACAAGGTGTTGACAAAGAGTCGTTCAAAGGGTTCTGATGGACGACATGGACACGCTGGACAACGACCCGTTCACCGCTCCGGACGCGGCCCAGGCCCGGGCCCACCGCAACTACGCGGCGTTGATGCGGATCGCGGAGCGGCACGCGGGCACGAACTCCCGGCGCCGGCGCTACGCCCACCCGGACGTCCCCGACGCGTACGAGGCGGCGACCCTGGTGATGGCCCTCGCGGGCGGGGCGGAGCGGGAACCGGGCGAGGACCCGGTGGACCAGGCCGACCTGATGGCCGCGCTGACCCTGATCCCGCACGTCCGCGCGGAGGTGGACACGCTGGAGGCCGGCCTGCTGCAGGCGGCCCGCGGCCGGGGCATGACCTGGCAGGCGATCGCCTTCGGGCTGGGGCTGGGCAGCGCCCAGGCGGCCCGCCAGCGCTACGAACGACTGACGGTACGGACCGGCACCGCCGACTGACCGGCGCAGACTGTCACAGAGCCCGGCCAGACTGGCCGGGTGGACGAGGCGAGAGTGCTATGACACGCGACGAGATGCTGGCGTACTGCCTGGCAAAGCCGGGCGCGTGGCCGGACCAGCCGTGGGAGGGCGACGAGGTCGTCAAGGTGGGCAGCAAGATCTTCGCCTTCCTCGGCTCCGCCGAGGGCGAGGCGCGGGTGGGCGTCAAGTGCGGCCCGTCCCGGGAGGTCGCCGACGAGTGGCTGCACCGGTTCCCCGACGACGCCCGCCCCTCCCCCTACATCGGCCGCTCCGGGTGGAACACAATCCGGCTCGACGGCGGCATCCCCGACGACGAACTGATCGACGCGGTCGACGGGTCGTACGACGCGGTGGTGGCGAAGCTGCCGAAGCGCGAGCGACCGGCCGGCTGACCGCCTGCGCGCGGCGCGACCGTCGGGGGGTCGCACGGCTGCGTTCTGCGGCACACCATCGGATCTGCGTCGAACAAAGATTGAAAGGCCCTCGGCAGCACGCCGAGGGCCTTCACGGTGTTCCAGGGTCAGCGGGGCACGACCTGCTCGGCGGCCCAGTCCCGCCAGCCGGCCAGCTTGTCCGCGGCGGTGGCGAGCTGGTCGGCCACCGGCCCGGGGCCGGTCGAGCCCGGGGTGGTGCGGGCGGCCAGGGCGGAGCGGACCGAGAGCACGTCCCGCACCGACGGGTCCAGGTGCGGGCTCACCGCGGCGAGGTCGTCGTCGGAGACCTCGTCCAGGGCGCAGTCCCGGGCCACGCAGAGCGCCACCAGCTTGCCGGTGATCTCGTGCGCGTCGCGGAACGGCACGCTCCGGCGGACCAGCCAGTCGGCCACCTCGGTGGCGAGCGAGAAGCCGACCGGCGCGGCGGCGACCAAGCGGTCGACGCGTACCGTCATCGTGGAGATCATCCCGGCGAGGGCCGGCAGCAGCAGTTCCAGGGTGTCGACCGCGTCGAAGGCCGGCTCCTTGTCCTCCTGCATGTCCCGGTCGTAGGTCATCGGCAGGCCCTTGAGCATGGTGAGCACGCTCATCAGCCCGCCGACGAGCCGCCCGGACTTGCCCCGGGCCAGCTCCGCGATGTCCGCGTTCTTCTTCTGCGGCATGATCGACGACCCGGTGGCGAACGCGTCGTCCAGCTCGACCCAGCCGAACTCGTGCGACGTCCAGAGCACCAGCTCCTCGCCGAGGCGGGACAGGTGCACGCCGATCATCGCGGTGACGAAGAGGAACTCGGCGACGAAGTCCCGGTCGGCGACCGCGTCCATCGAATTGGCGAAGGACGTCCGGAAGCCGAGCTCCTTGGAGACCGCCAGCGGGTCCAGCGGCAGGCCGGAGCCGGCGAGCGCACCCGCGCCGAGCGGGCTGATCGCGGTCCGGTGGTCCCAGTCGCGCATCCGCTCCAGGTCACGCAGCAGCGGCTGCACGTGGGCGAGCAGCCAGTGCCCGAAGGTGACCGGCTGGGCGTGCTGGAGGTGGGTCATCCCGGGAGCGGCCGTGTCCACGTGCCGTCCCGCCTGCTCGACCAGGGCCTCGGCCAGCTCCACCAGCCGGGCGGCCACGCCCCGGGCGTGGTCACGCAGGTAGAGCCGCAGGTCGGTGGCGACCTGGTCGTTGCGGGACCGGCCGGCGCGCAGCTTGCCGCCGAGGCTGCCGAGCCGCTCCAGCAGGCCACGTTCCAGTGCGGTGTGCACGTCCTCGTCGTCGACGGTCGGCCGGAACGCCCCGGAGGCGCAGGCGGCCTCCAGGTCGTCCAGCGCGGCCAGCATCTTCCCCAGTTCCTCCGGGTCGAGCAGGCCTGCGCCGGCCAGGACCCGGGCGTGCGCCCGGGAGCCGGCGATGTCGTACGGGGCGAGGCGCCAGTCGAACTGGACACTCACCGACAGCCGCGCGAGCGCCTCGGAGGGTCCGCCGGCGAACCGGCCTCCCCAGAGGCTCGTCCGGTTGGTGGCGGCGCTGTTCTCGGTCAGACTCTTGTCGTCCACCCCACCCATTGTGGCAGTGTTCACCTTTCGCTCCCGACTGCGGGGCTCACTCGCTGCACTCGTTCACTCCTCGCGCTCACAGCCACGATCAGGCACCACCCAGCCGGGCGTCCCGCGCGGCGGCCATCTTGCTGGGCAGACCCCACAGCTGCACGAAACCCTTGGCGAGGGACTGGTCGAAGGTGTCGCCGGTGTCGTAGGTGGCCAGGCCGAAGTCGTACAGGCTGGCCTCGGAACGCCGGCCGGTGACGGTGGCCCGACCACCGTGCAGGGTGAGCCGCACCTCGCCGCAGACGTGCCGCTGGGCGTCGTCGACGAACGCGTCGAGCGCCTGCTTCAGCGGCGAGAACCAGAGGCCGTCGTAGACCAGCTCGCCCCAGCGCTGGTCGACGCCGCGCTTGAACCGGGCCAGGTCCCGCTCGATGGTGACGTTCTCCAGCTCCTGGTGGGCGGTGATCAGGGCCAGCGCGCCCGGGGCCTCGTACACCTCGCGGCTCTTGATGCCCACGAGGCGGTCCTCGACCATGTCCAGCCGGCCGACGCCGTGGGCGCCGGCGCGCCGGTTCAGCTCGAGGATCGCCTGGTACGGGGTGACCGTCTCGCCGTCGATGGCGACCGGTACGCCCGCGTCGAAGGTGATGACCACCTCGTCGGCGTCCCGCAACTCGGCCGGGTCGGCGGTGTACGAGTACAGGTCCTCGATGGGGGCGTTCCAGATGTCCTCCAGGAACCCGGTCTCCACCGCGCGACCCCACAGGTTCTGGTCGATGGAGTAGGGCGACCGGGCCGACACGTCGATCGGCAGCCCCTTCTCCTCGGCGAAGGCGATCGCCTTGTCCCGGGTCCAGGCGAAGTCCCGGGCCGGCGCGATGATCTTCAGGTCGGGCGCGAGCGCGCTCAGGCCGACCTCGAAGCGAACCTGGTCGTTGCCCTTGCCGGTGCAGCCGTGCGACACGATGGTGCCGCCGTGCTTCTTCGCGGCGGCGACCAGGTGCTTGACGATCAGCGGCCGGGACAGCGCCGAGACCAGCGGGTAGCGGTCCATGTAGAGGGCGTTGGCGCGGATCGCCGGCAGGCAGTACCCGGCGGCGAACTCGTCGCGCGCGTCGACCACCTCGGACTCCACCGCGCCGCAGTCCAGCGCACGCTGCCGGATGGCGGTCATGTCCTCGCCGCCCTGGCCGACGTCGACCGCCACCGCGATCACCTCGGCGCCGGTCTCCTCGGCCAGGTACGGAATGGCGACGGAGGTGTCGAGACCCCCGGAGTACGCCAGGACGACCCGCTCGGTCATGGCGTGGTGCTCCCTTCAACGAATTCTTCCCGGCGGGCCCACGCCGCGAGCTTGTCGCCCAACGCGGCGCCGCCGACGGCCTCGCGGGCCACGACGAGAATGGTGTCGTCGCCGGCGATGGTGCCGACGACCTCGGGCAGGCCCGCCCGGTCCAATGCGCTGGCCAGGTAGTGGGCCGCGCCCGGCGGGGTACGCAGCACGGCGATGTTGCCGCTGGCGTCGACCCCGTTGAGCAGCTCACTCAGCAGCCGGACGAGCCGGGCCGGGGCGGCCTCGGCCTCACGCAGCGGCCGGTGGCCGTCCTCGGGGATCAGGTAGACGCCCCGCCCGTCGCCACCGCGGGCGGTGACCGCCCCCAGTTCCTTGAGGTCCCGGGAGAGGGTGGCCTGGGTGACCTGGATCCCGTCGCCGGCGAGCAGGTCGGCCAGCTCGGGCTGCGAGTGGACGGCCCGGTCGCGGATCAGCTCGACGATGCGGGCGTGCCGGGCGGCACGGGTCAGCGGGGCGGTCATGGTGTGGATGCCTCCAGGAGAAAGGTCAGTAGCGCCTTCTGGGCGTGCAGACGATTCTCCGCCTGGTCGAAGACCGCGCTGTGCGGCCCGTCGAGCACCTCGTCGGTGATCTCCTCGCCCCGGTGGGCGGGCAGGCAGTGCAGCACGATGGCGTCCGCCGCGGCGTGGCCGAGCAGCGCACTGTTGACCTGGTACGGCAGGAACGGCGTGGTCCGGTCGATCCCGTCGGACTCCTGCCCCATCGAGGTCCAGGCGTCGGTGGCGATCACGTCCGCGTCCCGGACCGCGTCGACCGGGTCGGTGAGCACGCGGACCGACCCGCCGGTGCTGGCGGCGATCTTCTCGGCCCGGGCGACCACCTCGGGGTCGGGCTGGAATCCGACCGGCCCGGCGACCCGGACGCGCATCCCGGCGGCCGCCCCGGCCAGCAGGTAGGAGTGCGCCATGTTGTTCGCCGCGTCCCCGACGTACGCCAGGGTCCGCCCGGCGGTGGCGCCGAACCGCTCGCGGACGGTGAGCAGGTCGGCGAGGAGCTGGCAGGGGTGGTAGGCGTCGGTGAGCGCGTTGACCACCGGCACGGTGGCGTGCGCGGCGACCTCGGCGATCCGGTCGTCGCCGTGGGTGCGCAGCACGATCGCCGCCACGTAGCGGGAGAGCACCCGGCCGGCGTCGGCCAGGGTCTCGCCCCGCCCGAAGTGGGTGACCTGGGTGTCCACCACGAGCGGGTGTCCGCCCAGTTCGGCGATGCCGACGTCGAAGGAGAAGCGGGTCCGCAGGCTCTGCTTGTCGAAGAGCACCGCCACCGACCTCGGGCCGGCCAGGGGCCGGTGGCCGAACCGGTCCGCCTTCATCCGGGCGGCGAGGTCGAGCACGGCCGACTGCTCGGCGGGGGTCAGGTCGTCGTCGCGCAGGAAGTGCCGGATCATGCGTTCGCCTCCGTGGTGGTCGTCGCGTCGGTCGAGATCGTGGACGGTTTCGGCCCCTGCGGGGGTCGCCTCCGGCCAGGATCTGCGGCGGCTGCCGTCAGGGCGGCGGGGAGGGCGGTCAGGAAGGCGTCGGCCTGGTCGGTGGTGAGGATCAGTGGCGGGGCGAGCCGGACCACGTCCGGCTGCACCGGGTTGACCAGGAAGCCCGTCTCGCGCAGCGCGTTCGCCACCGAGCCGGAGACCGGCTCGGCGAGCACGACGCCGAGCAGCAGACCGCTGCCGCGGACCTCGGTGACGAGGGGGTGGCCGAGCGCCTCGATCCCCCGCCGCAGCCGCTCCCCGATCCGCTTGACATGGTCGAGCAGCCCCTCGTTGGCGATGGTGGCGATGACGGCGAGGGCGGCCGCGCAGCTGACCGGGTTGCCGCCGAAGGTGGTGCCGTGCGAGCCGGGGCCGAGCAGGTCGGCGGCCCGGCCGAAGGCCAGGCAGGCGCCGATGGGCAGGCCTCCGCCGAGCCCCTTGGCCAGGGTGACGACGTCCGGCTCGACACCCTCGGCCTGGTGGGCGAACCAGTGGCCGGTGCGGCCGACGCCGGTCTGCACCTCGTCGAGCACCAGCAGGGCGCCGTGCGCGGCGGTGATCCGCCGGGCCTCGGCCAGGTAGCCGGGCGGCGGCACGACCACGCCGTTCTCGCCCTGGATCGGCTCGATGATCACCATCGCGGTGGCGTCGGTGACGGCCGCGGCCAGGGCGGCGGTGTCGCCGTACGGGATGTGGGTGACGTCGCCGGGCAGTGGGCGGAACGGGTCGGCCTTGGCCGGTTGGCCGGTGAGCGCCAGGGCGCCCATGGTCCGGCCGTGGAAGCCGCCCCGGGTGGCGACCACGTGGGTGCGCCCGGTGAGCCGGGACAGTTTGAACGCGGTCTCGTTCGCCTCGGCGCCGGAGTTGGCGAAGAACACCCGGCCGGGCCGGCCGGCGAGGGCCAGGAGCAGTTCGGCGAGGGCGACCGGCGGCTCGGCGACGAACAGGTTGGACACGTGCCCGAGGGTGGCGACCTGCTTGGACACGGCGGCCACCACGGCCGGGTGCGCGTGGCCGAGGGCGTTGACGGCGATGCCGCCGAGCAGGTCGACGTACTCCCGGCCGGCCTCGTCGACCACGACGGCGCCGGAGCCGGAGACGAGCGCGAGCGGCGGGGTGCCGTAGTTGTCCATCATGGACTGGCCCCAGCGTTCGACGAGCGTGGTCATTGCGCCACCACCATCGTGCCGAATCCCTCCGAGGTGAAAACTTCCAGGAGCGTGGAGTGGGCGACCCGGCCGTCGACGACGTGCGCGGCGGGCACTCCCCCGCGCACCGCCCGCAGGCAGGCCTCCATCTTCGGGACCATCCCCGACTCCAGGGACGGCAGCAGCTTCGCCAGGTCATCGGTGCTGATCTCGCTGACCAGGCTGGACGTGTCCGGCCAGTCGGCGTAGAGGCCGGCCACGTCGGTGAGGACGACCAGCTTGCGCGCCCGCAGGGCGACGGCGAGCGCGGCGGCGGCCGTGTCGGCGTTGAGGTTGTGCAGCACCCCGTCGGCGTCCGGCGCGACGGTGGAGATCACCGGGATCCGGCCGGCCGCGATCAGGTCGGCCACCGCCGAGACGTCCACCGACTCCACGTCGCCGACCTGACCGATGTCGACCGGCTGCCCGTCCACGTACGCTGGGCGGCGTACGGCGGTGAACAGCCCGGCGTCCTCGCCGGAGAGCCCGACGGCGAACGGGCCGTGCGCGTTGATCAGGCCGACCAGTTCCCGGCCGACCTGCCCGACCAGCACCATCCGGACGACGTCCATCGCCTCAGGGGTGGTGACCCGCAGTCCGCCCTTGAACTCGCTGGCGATGCCGAGCCGGCCCAGCATGGCGGAGATCTGCGGCCCGCCGCCGTGCACGACGACCGGCTTGAGTCCGGCGTACCGCAGGAAGACCATGTCGGCGGCGAAGGCCCGCTGGAGCTCGGGCTCGATCATGGCGTTGCCGCCGTACTTGACCACGACGGTGGCGCCGGAGAAGCGGGCCAGCCAGGGCAGGGCCTCGATCAGCGTCTCGGCCTTGGCCTGGGCCCGGGTGAGGTCCGCGGTGAGACTGCTCATGTTGAATACGCCGAGTTCTCGTGCACGTACGCGTGGGACAGGTCGTTGGTCCAGACGGTCGCCGCCGCGTCCCCGGCGTGCAGGTCGATCCGGATGGTGACGTCCCGCCCGGTGAGGTCGACCTTGGACCGGTCCTCGGCAGCGGCCCCGCCCCGGCACACCCACACCCCGTTGACCGCGACGTCCACCCCGTCGGGCTCGAACGCGGCGGCGGTGGTGCCGACCGCGGCGAGGATCCGGCCCCAGTTCGGGTCGTTGCCGAACAGTGCGGTCTTGACCAGGTTGTTCCGGGCCACCGACCGGCCGGCCTCGACCGCGTCCTCCTCGGTGGCCGCGCCGACCACGTCGATGGCGATCTGCTTGGTGGCGCCCTCGGCGTCGGCGATGAGCTGCTGGGCGAGGTCGTGGCAGGCGGCGGTGACCGCGGCGGTCAGCTCCGCCTCGGTCGGCTCGATGCCGGACGCGCCGCTGGACAGCAGCAGCACCGTGTCGTTGGTGCTCATGCAGCCGTCGGAGTCGATCCGGTCGAAGGTGACCCGGGTCGCGGCCCGCAGCGCGGCGTCGAGGATCTCCGGGCCGGCCACCGCGTCGGTGGTGAGCACGCAGAGCATGGTGGCCATCGCGGGGGCGAGCATGCCAGCCCCCTTGGCCATGCCGCCGACGGTCCAGCCGCTGCCGGCGGCGACCGTGGTCTTGGGCCGGGTGTCGGTGGTCATGATCGCGTCGGCGGCCGCCCGGCCACCGTCGCGCGACAGGCCACGCACCGCGTTGCGTACGCCGGAGAGCAGCGCGGTCATGGGGAGCCGCTCGCCGATCAGGCCGGTGGAGCAGACCGCGACCTCGCCCGCGCCGAGCATCAGCCGGGGGCTGCTCGCGGTGAGCGTGGCGGCGGTGTGCTCGGCGGTGGCGTGGGTGTCCTGGAAGCCGGCCGGGCCGGTGCAGGCGTTGGCCCCGCCGGAGTTGAGCACCACGGCGCGGACCACGCCGCCGTGGACGACCTGCTGGGTCCAGAGCACCGGGGCGGCCTTGACCCGGTTGGCGGTGAAGACGCCGGCGACCCCGGCGTCGGGGCCGTCGTTGACGACGAGCGCGACGTCGTTGGCGCCGCTGGTCTTCAGTCCGGCGGCGACGCCGGCCGCCCGAAAGCCTCGGGGGGTGGTGACGGTCATGCTGCGCTCCTCGCGCTCACGGTGCGACTCCGAAGATCGGCAGGCCGGTGGTCTCGGGGAGGTCGAACATCAGGTTGGCGTTCTGCACGGCCTGGCCGGCCGCGCCCTTGCCGAGGTTGTCGATGGCGCTGACGACGATCACCCGGCCGGAGTCGACGTCGACGGTGGCCTGGAGGTGGCAGGAGTTGGAGCCGGCGGTGGCGGCGGTGTGCGGCCACGTCCCCTCGGGCAGCAGGTGCACGAAGGGCGCGTCCGCGTACGCCGTGGCGAGCACCTCGCGCGGGTCGGCGTCGCCGGTGGGGACGGCGGTGACGGTGGCGAGGATGCCGCGCGGCATGGGCGCGAGCACCGGCGTGAAGGAGAGGCTGGTCGCCCCGGTGGCCTGCTTGATCTCGGGCACGTGCTGGTGGGCGCCGACCTTGTAGGGCGACAGGTCGCCCATCACCTCGCTGCCGAGCAGGTGGGCCTTGGCGGCCCGGCCCGCCCCGGAGGTGCCGGAGGCGGCGACCACCACCACGTCGGCCGGGTGCACCGCGCCGGCGGCGATCAGCGGGGCGAGCGCCAGGGTGGTGGCCACCGCGTAGCAGCCGGTGCTGGCGACCCGGTTCGCCGCGGCGATCGCGGCCCGCTGGCCGGGCAGTTCGGGCAGGCCGTAGGCCCAGGTGCCGGCGTGCGGGCCGCCGTAGTACCGGGCCCAGGCGTC
Source organism: Micromonospora sp. NPDC093277 (assembly GCF_044765245.1). NCBI lineage: Bacteria > Bacillati > Actinomycetota > Actinomycetes > Micromonosporales > Micromonosporaceae > Micromonospora > Micromonospora sp. NPDC093277. Next base: position 339,297 of record NZ_JBIWJO010000008.1, on the reverse strand, counting down.
CGCGTCGCGCAGTCGGTGGTCGGCGCCGAGGTCGACCACCTTGACCGTCTCGGGCAGGGCGTCGGCGAGGGCCGCCGACTGGCCGTGCGGCAGGGCCAGGAAGACCAGGTCCGCGTCGGCCAGGGTGGCCGGGTCGGTCGCCCCGAAGACCAGGTCCAGCCCGGCGAGCTGCGGGTGTACGGCGGCGACGGGCCGGCCGGCCGAGGAATGGGCGGTGGCGGCGACGAGGTCGAACTCGGGGTGACCGGCGAGCAGGCGGAGCAGCTCGCCACCGGCGTACCCGCTGGCCCCGGCGACCGCGACTCGGATGCCCATACTCACCTCCGCATGACTATGCAACGAAGGCTAACAGGATCGACGATGGACTGCAAGTTCATGCAATGGACTGCATGAAGTTCGACTCGCGGCCGCCGCCCCGGCGTTCCATGCCCTCAAATTCCGGGCGGCGGTAAGGGCGAGGGCCAGCACCATCGCCGAATAGAAGCTGGACCAGGTGAGATGTTCGATCAGCCGGCCGGTGATGCGGGTGAAGGCGAAGACCAGCACCACGTCGAAGAGCAACTCGACGAAACCGGCACGGCTCGGGGGCTCACGGCTCCCCGGCGGCTCCGCCGCCCCACCCCGCATGGCCATGTCGGCTGCCCTACGTTTTGCCCTATTTTGCCGCCAATATTCCAGAGCGTTTCACGAGGGACGTAGCTGCGGAGAGATCCGATGCCTCGCCTACCCAGGCTGAGTGACCCGGGGGCCCTTCTCGATGATCGCCGGGAAGAGCCCCTCGGTGGGGCGTCAGTTCGTTCGGTCGTCGAGACCGTGCTGCCGTTCGTAGGTACGCAGCGCGGTGTCCCACGCCTGCGTGTACTCCGACGGCCCCATGCCGAGGTCGTTGTGGCCGCGCACCGCCTCCCGGAGCAGTTCCACCAACTCCGGCACCGTCTCCCGCCGCTCCGCGACGTAGCGTCGGTAGACCTCGGCGAACTGCTCCCCGGTCAGTCGCGCCGCGTGCGCCGTCACCGGGTCGTCCTCAAGATTGAGCAGGACCCCACACCAGCGCCGGGTCAGATCGTCGGCCTGGCGAGCCTTGATCTTCTCGAGCTCGTGGTCGCACTCCAACTTGATCCGGTCTTCCCAGTACGGTCGCAACCGCTCCCGGACGCGCTCGTCCGGGCTCACCCTGACCTGCACCGTGAAGTACGGCAGGTTGCCCTGGCGGGGCCAGCGCTGCCCCGAGAGGCGCAGGTTCAACGCCTGCTCCAACTCGTGCGAACGGTGTGGTTCGTGCTGCCGTGCCAGGTCGACGGTCTGCTCGCGGACGATGCCACCGGCCCAGAACAGATAACGCTCAGCTCGGAACCGAAGCTCGTCGTAGGTCATGTTCTGGCCCGTCCAGGTGTAGACGGCGTGGAGACGGAAGTCGAAGGCGTCTCCCTTCGCGGGCACGAGGATGGGCTGCGGCACGTCTTGGCGGAAGGAGGCACTGACAGCAGCCGGAGGCGGCGCGAGAACGTGCGAGTCCTGGGGCGGGAAGACGCCATGCCACCAGCGGCGACGCTCCGGTTGGCGGGGAAGGGAGGAGTGGACGCTCGGGTTGGTGCGGGGGTGAGTGCTCATCGGTGGTCCTCGTCGGTGAGTCGTCGTACGTCGTCAAGGAGGGTGTTGTGGGGCATGAGGGGGCCCCAGACGTGCCGCAGCTGGTGCTCCAGGCGGCGCCGCAGCGGCTCGCGGCCGGCCACCACCAGCCTCAGCAGTTCCAGGCTGTGCGCTGCGACCTCCGAATGCCCGTCGGCCCGGTTGAGCCAGAACCCGAGCGTCCGCCAGGTGCGGTAGGCGGTCCCGGGAAGACTGAGCGCCACTGCCCAGCAGCTGGCAAGATCGCTCAGCGAGACAGCGCCGCCGCGGGCCAGATCCAGCAACTCGGGCCAGTGCTCCCGGGGAGCGGGCGACCACCGCTCGGCGAGCGTTCGCAGCGCCCGCCCGGCGTGCAGACGCACCTCCGGTTCCGACGAGGCGCTCCATTCGGCCAGCGCTGCCACCACGCTCGGCGCGTGCCCTGCCTCGTACACCTGCACCAGGCCGCGGACCACGGAGTTGTGCCACCGCTGCATCCGCGCCTGAGCCACCAGGCGGAGCTGTACGAGCGCGGCGTCCGGCCAGAGACGGGCCAGGCCGAGGGCGTAAGTGCGCGCCACCGTGTCGCGCAGGTGCGCCGCGCCGCCTTCGGCCCACCGATTCAGCTCGGCGCGGATCCGTTGCCGCAACCGAGGTTGCATCGCCATGGCGACCAGCGCGATGGCCGCCGTCTGGCGTACGCCGGCACGCCGCTCGCGGGCCAACCGGTCCACGGCCCGCAGCGCGCGGTGTACATCACGCCCGGCCGACCAGCCGATCGCACCGGCGGCGGCCTCCTGGATGCCCGGCGTACAAGTCCGGGCGAGTTCGGTCCACCAGTTCAGCAGTTGTTCGGGCGTCCACCAGTCATGCCAGGCGACGTCCAACAGGCTGGACCGGAGGGCGTCGTTACCCGGGGCGAACTCGATCCGTCGGCCGGCCGGAAGCAGTTCGTCGTCCGCCACCAGTACCGCCTGCCGAAGGGTGGGTCCCAGAAGGTAGTCGAGTGCCGCACCGGCGCGACCCGACGGCATGGCGTTCGGTACGGCATCGGACGGGCTCGGCGTGGTCAGGAGCCGCGCCGCCTGGTGAATCTCCGACAGCGGCTGCCCGGCCAGTACGGCGCAGGAGATCCGGAAGGCACGCCGCTCATCGTCGGTCCAGAATCCCGCCGTCTCCGGGCCGGAGTCCGCGCAGTCGAGGATCCGCGTGGCCCGCTCCCGCAGCTGTCTGGGCAGCAGGCGCTCCAGGCGCTGAGTGAGTTCCGCTCCCCGGGCGGGGTGCTGCGCGATGAGGTCGACCATGCCGACCACCTCACCCGGACGGGGCGCACCGCTCAGGTAGGCCAGCAGCAGCGGGTGGGTGCCGCATTCCTCATCGACGTAGCGGTCGACGCACTGCCCGGTGCAATTTTCTCCACACCACCCGACGCATCGGCTCCGCAACTGCCGGCGCAGCTGCGCCCGGAAGACGTCAGCCGCGGCGGGAGCCCGGTGCTCGACGAGGTGAACGGTGACGTCGTCGCGGCGTCGGAAGTCGCCGACGAGCACCACGCTACAACTGGCCGATTCGACTCGCGCCGCCAAGGCGACCAGGGTCATCCCGTCCAGCTCCCGGGCTCCCGCCTCGTCCAGACGCAGGACGTAGCCGTGTGCCGGTTGCAGGGCTGTCGCCGCACGAATCAGGTCGACCGGACTCTCCGCGTGCACCAGGCCCACGCGGTCGTAGCCGTGCCGTCTTGCGACGGCGAGGCAGGCCGCCGAGTAGCGCCCGGTGCCGTCCTGCCCGGAAAGGCAGACCATGCTCTGCTGCTTGAGACGGCGATCGAGGTGCGGGTCGTTCGGTGCCGCGGCGTATCCGTCGGCCAGCTGCCGTACCGCCGTCCCGGTCAGGGTCTCCGACCAGGTCCGGCCGCCACTCGCGCCGGCCATCGTGACGTTCACCGTACCGATCGCGGTCGCCCCGGCCCCGGTCGCGTTCTGGCCGCGGACGTGCATGTCCCCGACCTCGATCCCGGCCGAAGCGCCGAGCAGCGCGGAGAGCCGGTCGAGAATGGCCACCGGGTCGAGCGGCTCGTCCTCGGCCTCTTCATCCTCGGCCTCCTCGTCCGCGCCGTCCCTGCCCTCGGCGGTGGTGAAGTCCGGCGTCTCGTCTCCGTCGGGAGGCGGCTCCTCGGCGGCGTCCGGATCGAGCAGCCGGTCCGGCACCGGTTCCGCTCGGTCCTCGTGCGATAGCTGGGCGACGTCGTTCACCGGTCACCGCCGTCGCGGCCGAGGATCGCGTCGCGGCCGACCGACCCGATCGCCGTCGCGTTCGTACCGATCGCGTTCTGCCCACGCACTCGGATGTCACCGGTACGAATGCCACCGCCACCGCTGTCGGCGGAGTGCGGGGAGTCGGCACCCGTCCGGCCGGTCAGGGTCGGCAGGATCCGCTCGGCCCCGCTGGCACGACCCGTCTGGTCACCATCGTGCAGCGGCGTCGCGGACACATCCTCGTCCACCACGCACACCCACGCGTACTCCTCGAAGTCCTTGTCCGCGTGGCTGGCCCGGATGCGCTGGAAACGTTCCGGGCGCATCTCCTCCGGATACTCACGGACCACATCCCGGAAGATCTCGGTTGAGACGACGAGCGCCACGCCCGCTTCCGGGAAGGCCGCCAGCGCACGCTTCACCGGGCGGGCATCACAGAGCCGGCAGACGAGGACGACGGCCGCGCCCGGAAACCCGTTCGCCCCGTCGAGGTGCACGAGACCCTGATGCACGGCGATCCTCAGCCGGATCCGCGCCGCCTCCACCCGGCTCGCGTTGTAGGCCCGTAGCCGCCTGTTCAGTTCGGGAACGAAACGACCGATCACCTGGGACTCCGGTACGTCGCGGGGCAGGATCGCAAGTTCCCCGTCACCGGCCTGTTGAGTGCTCCAGGTCATCCGGTCCAGTCCGACCGCGCTGGCGGCACCGCGCAGAAGGCTGTGGAATTCCTTCTGCGCCTCGTACTGCTGCAGATTGCTCCGGCGGCTGTACCGCTCCATGTCCACACAGACCAGCAGCCGTCGCTCGGGATGGTGCATCGACGTGTCGCCCCTTCGCCGTCAACCCGCCTCTTCCAGCGGGACCGCAGGCCCATGGAATCGCCATCGCCGCCGCAGAACCCCGTAGAAGTACGGCTTCCGTGGAAGTTGTCCGCTACCCGCCATCCCGCCCTGGTGTGGCGGTCGCCCGCTCCCCAGCATCGCGCTGCGCACCGACTCAGCTACGCTTCGACAGCCTTCACTGGACGAGGAGAGTGAGGTGGCCGATGCGGCAAGGCGATCCGCCGGAGGCCCAGTGGCCGCACGGAACCTTCCTCAAACGATTGGACCCGCGCGCCCGCGCGGTCGTCTTACGCCTGGGCGTCCGGCGACGGGTCCCGGCCGGCCAGATCCTCATCCATCAGGGAACGCGCGAGTCGCATCTCGTGTTGCTGGAGGAAGGGCTGACCAAGGTGACCGCCCATCTTCCCGACGGGCGTTCCGCGTTGCTGTCCCTACGCGTCGGCGGTGACCTCGTCGGTGAGATGTCGGCGCTCAACGACCAACCCCGCTCGGCAACGATCACCACCTGCGGACCGACCCGCTACAGCGTCATCCCGCAGGAAGCCTTTACCCGGTTCCTCAAGGATCATCCCGAGGCCGCTCTTGAACTCGCCGCCATGGTCTCGGACCGGCTGCGCTGGTCCAATCGGCGCCGCATCGACTTCACCTCGTACGCGGTGAAGATGCGGGTAGCGCGGGTGGTCGCCGAGTTGTGCCGGACGCACGGCCGGCGCTGCCGGGACGGAGTCGTCATCGACGTACACCTCACCCAGCCCGAGTTGGCCACCATCTGCGGAGCAGCAGAGACCTCCGTCCACAAGGCCCTGCGCGAACTGCGCGCCGACCGCCTCGTCGACACCGACTACCGGCGGATCACCGTGCGGGACCTGACGCGCCTGCGTGACCTCGGCGAGCTGGACCCCGACGAGGATTGAGGGACGGCCTACCAGCGGGCGGGGTCAGTCCGACGACCGCGGCTGCTTCTCCATCCGGTCGACCCGGGTCTGCAGGTCGGCGAGCTGCGTCGACTGCGCCTCCAACTCGGCGCGCGAACGGGTCTGCACCGCCATCCGGGCCTGGCCCCGCCGGTGCCGCAGGACGATCCAGGTCAGCGCGATGGCCAGCCCGGCGAAAACCCAGATCAGGGCCATCAGCTCGTAGAACTTCAACAGACTTCACCTAACTCGCCGAGGGGCGTGGCTCGCGCGGGAACCAATGACTGAGAGATGGACCAAACCGACAGATGAGGCTCGATCTGTCACGAAACGCTAACATGCGCCATCGACTGGATCAATCGGTCCGAGCGCGGTCAGCGCCGCGACGACCAGCGCCTCCACGCCGGCCGGCAGGGCCAGTCCGACGCTCGGGGCGAAGGCCGAGCTGTGGTTCGTCGGCAGATTGCCGAGCTTCTCGGCCGCGCTCGCGCCGGCCGCCGCCTTCCACTGACCCGGCCCGACGGTGCCGAGCATCCAGTAGCTGCTCGGAATCCCGTCGGCGACCAGGAGCGGGAAGTCCTCGGACGCCAGGGACGGGGGCCACCCGGCGACCCGTTCCGGCCCGAACGCCCGCGCGTGCGCGGCACGCACCCGTGCGGTCGCCGCCGGGTCGGCCTGATACGCCGGGGTACGCGACACCACTCGCACGTCCGGATCGCGCGGGCTGCCGGCGGCCTCGCAGGAGGCCCGGATCGTGCGGACAACGCTGCGTAGCACGCGGTCCAGCGTCTGGTCGGACAGCGCCCGGATCGTGATCCCGAGTGTGGCGTCGTCGGCGATGACACCCGGATGCCGGCCGGCCCGCAGCGTCCCCACGGTGAGCACCACCTGCTCGGCGGGACTGACCTGCCGCGCCACGACCGTCTGCAGTTGCACCACGATGCTCGCCGCGAGCACCACGGGGTCCACGCACAGGTGCGGGGTGGCGGCGTGGCCGCCCCGGCCGGTCACGGTGACGTCCAGGGTGAGGCTGCCGGCGGTCATCGGGCCGGCCCCGTGCGCGACCATGCCCGCGGGCAGTGGCGCGGCGTGCTGGGCGAGGACCAGGTCGGGGCGCCCGAATCGCTCGTAGAGGCCGTCGTCGAGCATGGCCGCCGCGCCGCTGAGCGTCTCCTCGGCCGGCTGTCCCAGGACCAGCACCGTGCCCCGCCAGCGGTCGCCGGTGCGGGCGAGGTGGGCGGCGGCCCCGACCGCCGCGGCCATGTGCAGGTCGTGCCCGCAGGCGTGCATGACGGGCACGCTCCGGCCGTCGGCGTCGAGGCCGGTGGCGGTGCTCGCGTACGACAGGCCGGTCTCCTCCGCGACGGGGAGCGCGTCGAGTTCGGCGCGGATGAGCACGGTCGGGCCGGGCCCGTTGGTGAGGACACCGACGAGGCCGTGCCCACCGATTCCCGTCGTGACCTGGCAGCCGACCTCGCCGAGCGCGGCCGCGAACCGGGCCGCGGTGCGTTCCTCCGCCCCGGACAGTTCCGGGTGGGCGTGCAGGTCGCGATAGATCAGTCCCGCGTCGCGAACGATGTCCGGATCGACCGCCTGGCCGGGTACTCGGACTCGGGTCTGGGGTCCAGGTGGTGCCACGGCATGAGCCAAGTGCAGGATGCTGTCATCCTGCTGTCATCGAGTGACAGCGGTTTGAGACTCGTGGTGAGGGCGATTGGTGAGCGCCTGACGGTGTGCTTGCCTCGGGGCCGGAAAAGCCGGCCGTCACGACCCTTTGGAGGCCATCATGGCGCCGGACACCGACCTCAACGCCCTCGCCGAGGAGATCCTGGAGCTCGAGTCGGAGACCTTCGCGATCTCCGACTACGCCGACGCGTCCGAGGCCATCCTGGCCTCCTGCTCGTCCTCGGGCACCACCTCGACCTGCAGCAGCACCACCTCCACCACCAGCTGCTCGGCCTGATCGCCGGCAGTGTCACGTAGGGCCGCCCGTACGGGCGGCCCTACGTTTTTCTGTGCGTACCGCCGCGACGGTCGGGCCGGCGGCGATCCGTTCCGGCGCGAACCTGGCCTACGGGAACGGGTGCGGCACGAGACGCAGGTCGGCGTCGGTGAGGTCACTGTCGGCCAGGCCCGCCGCGCCGGGCGCGGTACGCAGCCGCGGCATGTGCGGTGCCCGCTGCCGGGTCCAGCCGAAGTCGATCGGCAGCAGCCCGGGCACGATCATGCACACCGACCGGAGCCCGACGGCGTCCTGCTCCGGAGTGGTCTGGTCGACCATGATGGCCACCAACCCGCGGGCCCGCAGGACGTCGAGCACCGCCCGGAGATCGTCGAGCAGGTTCCAGGTGCCGGCGGGACGGTATCCGTCGAACACCCGCTCCGCGGGAAGCGCCGCGTCGCCGTCCAGGTAGGTCCCGGCGTGGACCGCCATGCGCGGCAGGCCGAACAGTGCCGAGTGGTCCGGCAGCCGGCGCACCAGCGAGTAGTCGTCGGCCATCAGCTCCAGCTCGGCCCGGCGGCGGCGTACCGTGCCGGGCTGGTGGGGTATGTAGGTGAGCGCCTCGGCGAGCGCGCCCGCGACGGCCTGGTGCGGGTCGAGGTGGGCCGCGGCGGCGAACGACAGCATTCCGGGACCGCCGTCGTGGCGTACGGCGAGGCTGGTGACGACGGGAATGTTCAGGTCGACGCGGTTGTCGAAGGCGAGCAGCCGGTACCCCTGCAGCTCGGCGCGATCGGCCATCGCCCGCACCTCGGGCGAGCAGGTCTCCAGGTCGATCCGGGGCAGCGTGAGGCCGCCGTACCAGGCCAGCAGGAAGGCGTCCCGCTCGATGAGCTCCAGCAGCCCGAACAGTGCCGCCTCCTCCAGGCAACTGCCGGTGGCACAGCCGCTGGAGGACGACAGCACGAAGGTGTCGTCCGCGGCGGGCGAGCTGTAGAAGCAGAGCCGCCGGGGCACCAGAACCGGCCGGTCGGTGTGGAGGTTGTGGCCCCACACCCACGGGATCGGCCGCTCCGGGGAGAACCGGCGCAGGATCGGGTCGCTGTCGTACACGGCGTCCGGATAGGTGCCGCACCGGTCCGGGTGCAGCGCGTGCTCGCTGATTTCGGCGTAGGACGCGACGACCGGGGTGACGTTGCGGCGGCGGTGGGTGCCGGCGTAACGCTCCAGGCCCTCCAGATAGGCCAGCGACCGGCTGGCGTCATAGCCGGTGGACTGGCCGCTCCAGGAGACGTCGAGCAGCCCGCCGTAGCCTCGGATGAAGACGCTGCCGGTGACGGGCGCGGTGGTGGGTGAGGTGATGGTGAGCTGGGTGCCGGCGCCCAGAACACCGCAGACGGGGTTGACCAGCGCGGTCTCCGGCATCGGATAGCCCCCGGCGGCGCGGAGACGGTACGCGTCGGGGTGCAACTTCGTGCGGGGCTGCCACGCGCCCGCCACACCGGCGGGGGTGTCGGGCTGCGGGGCGCAGCAGGTGGGGCAGCGCGGCTCGGCCAGGATCGGGTAGGTCCGCACCCGCAGGCTGGCCAGGTCGAGTTGGCTGACCCGGGCGAGCGGGGTGCTGTGGCGGTCCCAGGTGGGTGGTGGCGCCGGTGTCGGGCCGGCGTGGACGGCACGGTAGAGGTCCCAGACGGCGTCGAGTTGGTAGGCGGTCAGCCGCGGCCACGGCGCGACCGGGGTCATCCGGTCGCCGACCTCCAGTGCGTCGCGTTCGCTGCGCGTACGCAGCCGCTGCCACCGGACGGCCAGGCAGTGCCCGCACGCCGGGTTCGGGCCCGAGCCGCCGAACGGGCCGATCAGCACGGCGTTCGCGCTGAGGTGCACGTCGGCGTCGCGGCGGTCGGGCTGGGGCCCGGCGAGCGCGTCGACGCCGCCCAGCGTCACGACATGCGGCTGGGCGCCCACCGAATGCCGCGTCCAGCGGTCGTGCAGGTGCTCCCGCAGCTGGGCCGCGGCGGCGGACAGCGGGGCAGGGCGTGCTGCCGCCGCCGCGGTGGTGGTCACGAGTCGTTGCTCCAGCGGAAGGTACGGACTCCGATGACCGCGAACACGGCGCCGAACACGACGAGCGCGCCGCACGCCAGCAGGTAGTCGTTCATGGTGCCGAACCCGGTGAAGGCGTACGCCATGCCGTCGTTGACGTAGCGCAGCGGCAGGGCCCGCGAGATCCCCTGCAGCCAGCCCGGCATCAGTTCGAGCGGATAGAACGAGCCGGACAGGAAGGCCATCGGCACCACGATGCAGTTGGCGATCGCGGCGACCGCCTCGGGGGTGTTCGCCCGTGAACCCACGATCAGGCCGAGGGCCAGGAACGCCGTCACCGCGAGCAGCATCACCGGCACCGACAACGGCCACTTCGGATCCGGGCGCATGCCGAGGAACGGCAGCATGGCGACGCCGACGAAGAGCAGGCTCTGGGCCACGCCGATGGCCAGCGCGACGGCGTAGCGGGAGCCGACCACCGACCAGATGCTGGCCGGGGAGAGCCGGACGATGCGCAGCAGGTCGTCGTGGCGCCACTGCATCAGGGTGAACGACACCCCGAACAGGGCGGCGCTGGCCAGACCCCAGGACAGCACGCCCGGGGCGATGAAGTCGACGTAGCCGTGGCCGGTCTCGGCGACCTCCTGGTTGCGGAAGATCAGTCCGAAGATGAGCAGGAAGACGAGCGGGAACGCGAAGGTGAAGAACAGCGTCGTGGCGTCCCGGACGGTCGCCTTGTAGGTGGCTCTGGCCAGTGCGGCGTAAGCGCTCATGCCTGCGGCGCTCCCATCAGGTCGAGGTAGACGTCTTCCAGGGTGGCGGGCCGGGTCTCCACGTCGTCGAGGCTGCCCTGGGCGCCGAGCGCGGCCAGCGCCCGGGCGGTGTGCGTGGTGCGCAGGACGATCGCGTCGTCCTCGAGGTCGACGCCGTCGACACCGTCGAGCTGGGCGGCCTGCTCCAGGGTCAGCCGGCCGGGCGGGACGACCAGCCGGGTGCCGACCCCGGAGCGGGTGATCAGCTCGCGGGGGCTGTCCAGGGCGAGGATGCGCCCGCCGGAGAGGATGGCGACCCGGTCGCACAGACCCTGTGCCTCGTCGAGGTGGTGGGTGGTGTAGACGATGGTCTTGCCGATGGCCTTGAGTTCCCGCAGCATCTGCCCGAGATCGCGGCGGGCCTGCGGGTCCAGTGCGGCGGTGGGCTCGTCGAGGAAGATCACCTGCGGGTCGTGCACGAGGGCCGAGGCGATGGCGAGGCGCTGGCGCTGGCCACCGGAGACGTTGGTGACCCGTACGTCGTTCGAGCTGGTCAGCCCGACCAGCTCCAGTGCCCGGTCGGCGGCGGACGTGGGCAGGCCGTACAGGGCCGCGACGGTCACCAGGTGTTCCCGGGCGGTCAGCCGGGTGAAGAACGCCGAGCGCTGGGTCTGCACGCCGATTTGCGGCAGCAGGGCGAGGTTGCGCGGGGCCGGCGACATGCCCAGCACGGTGACGGTGCCGGTGTCCGGCGTACGCAGTCCCTCGATCATCTCGATGAGGGTGGTCTTGCCCGCGCCGTTGGGGCCGAGCAGACCGAAGAACTCACCACGGGGGATCGACACCGAGATGTCGTCGACCGCCCTCACCTCGCCATATGACTTGCTCACGGCATCCAGCACGATGGCTGGACCGTCGGTGGGTGGCATTGGCTCGCCTTTCACTGGTTGTCCTGTTTGAGGAGTCGGGACGGCGCCGCGCCGGCGGGGCGTGCACGTCGGGGGCGGGCCAGCCAGCCGGCGATCGTCAGGCCGACGATCGCGGCGGGCAGGACATAGGCGAGTCCACCGAGGACGGGTCGGAGCTGCGCGCCCACGAAGTAGATCATGACGGCCGCGACGGTGGCGACCGCGATGAGCCACCACGCGCCGTAGAGGCCGAGCCAGATCGCGGCCGGTCGCGGGTAGCGCGGGGCGGTGCGCAGAAGCAGCCGGCGGGGCGCCGTCCAAAGGTAGCGGCGGCTCTCCGGGGCCAGGTCCAGCATGCCCAGCAGGTGGCTGGCGATCTTGTAACCGTCCAGCGGCGGCAGCGGGATGAAGTTGATCAGCGTCTGGGCGGCACCGACCAGGAGGTACGCGCTGAGCAGTCCGGGTGTGCGACCGTCCGGCACGACCGCGAGCACGCCGGCGAGGAACAGCAGGACCAGCCCGTTGGCCAGGCCACCGGCCGCCGCGATCATCACCTGTTGCGAGCGGCGCGGCAGGTAGAGGTAGTCCTCGATCTGGCAGGTCAGGGTGACCAGGTTGATCCGCTTGACGGTCGCGCCGAAGTGGACGGCCGCCAGCGCGTGGGCGAACTCGTGCAGCGCGGCGCCGATCCAGGCCAGCAGGGCCAGCGCTACCAGGCTGGTGGGGTCGGTGAACGCCGGGCGGGCGGCCGGCCAGAGCGAGCCGAGCTGCAGCGCGACGACGGCCAGCGCGGCGGCGACGATCCCGCACAGCAGTGCGAACAGCCCGGGGTGCAGCGTCCAGCGCAGGCGTCGCGCCCACCAGCGGACCGCCGCGTGCCGCGCGTCGCCGGGCGTGGCGACGGACTCGGTGGCGTCGGCGCTGAGCAGGCCCCGTTCGTGCAGCAGCCACAGCAGCCGGACCCAGTGGTCGTCGTTGAGCCGACGGCCGAACTCGGCGGCGTACTCGTCGGTGATCTCGGCCAGGGACCGGACACCGTCGAGGCGGCGGAAGAGGAACTGCTCCTTCTCCGCGATCTCGAAGGCCCTGCCCCTCGTGCGGTCCTTGATCAGGTAGACGGTGGCGGGGCCGCGCCGCAGCGGCCGCGAGAAGAGCAGGTCCGCGCGCAGCCGTGGGCGCTTGGCCAGCAGACCCGAACCGGTCATGCTGGTACCGCCGGGTCGCGCAGCACCCGCGCGAGCAGGTACGACAGGTACGCCTCGTCGCGGATGGTGGCGTGCAGCCGGTTGTTCGTCATGTGCAGGTACGGCGACAGCAGCGACGCGAGCGCCTCGTCCGGATCGGTGATGACCCTGTCGTCTCCGCTGCTCCACGTGCGCACGGCCAGCCGGCCGGACCCGGCCAGCGCCAGCACCTTCTCCTTGAGCAGGGCGGCGTGTTCGGCCCAGCCGCGCAGGAATCCCGGCAGTCGCTGGATCTGGCCCTGTTCGACGAGGGTGAGGATCTGCTTCACCCGGCGACCCAGTTCCCCGGAGACGCTGTCGTACATCCGGGTGTACTCGTCGACGCCGATGAGGCTGGTGCCGGCGAACGCGTGGTGCCAGAAGTGGTGGTACCGGTCGAGGAAGTCGACGAGCGCGTCCCGGTCGGTGAGGAACGTGCCCGCCATCACCGTCATGAGCTGCGCGGCGGTGCCCAGCAGCACGGGACGCAGGTGCAGGTTCATCGACGAGATGGCCCGCAGGACCACATCGCTGGAGTGCTGGAAGTGCCACTCGGCGACCTCGATGCCGTCGGGGCCGCCGTACTTGCCGTACTCGGGCTCGTAGGCCCGGTACCCGAAGGAGTTGTTGGGCTGCAGCAGCATCTGCCCGTTCTCGTCGACGAGTTCGGCCGGCCTGCCGTCGGGGAACTCCAGCGCGAACAGGATGTCGTAGAGCTCCCGCAGGTAGCCGGTGCCCATCGCGTAGAGCGCCGGGCGGGTGGCCAGGAACCGGCTGATCGCGGCCTCGGCCTGCGCCCGCACCGCGGGTTCGTCGTCCGGGGTGCGGGGGCGCAGCCGCAGCCGCACGTGTGGTCCCTCGATCCAGTAGTTGATGAAGAAGTGGCCGGCGAGCAGGCCCTGGTCGGTGAGGTCGCGGATCAACGGTCCGACGCACTCGACCAGCAGGGGTTGCGGGTTGGCCGCGTAGAAGACGTGCAGGGCGAGCCACTGCCCGCGCGGGTCGGTGGCACGGTCGGTGGCGAGGAGCGGGGCGGTCATCGGGTCTCCCTGGGATCGGTGCGGAAGGTCTCCACGGCCAGTTCGGAGACGTGGTCGCCGCGCCCGCTGCGGGCCGCCAGCTCGTCCGCGGCGGGCAGCATCTCGCGCAGCACGATCCGGTCGTCGGGTCCGTCCAGCGCGCCCCGGAGCGCCTGCAGCGACAGCGGGCTGTCGAAGTCGACGTACTGGGGCTTCGGGTTGGCCACTACCCGGCCCGGGTCGGCCGGGTAGATGGTGGCGAAGACCTGCTGCGGCATGCCGTGCCGGGCGCGCCACCGGCGCCAGTCGAGGAAGGCCGTCGGATCGGCCGCGGGATCGCCGGTGTCGGGGAGGTCGTGCACCCGCGCCGACCAGCTGCGCCGGCTGAGCACGATGTTGCCGGCGCGCACCCGCGGCCGTGCGGTGACCCCGTCGGGGCCGGCCGGTGCGGGAACGCCACGCCACAGGTCGAGCCGCACCATCGACGCCGGCGACAGCAGCAGGAGGGTACGCGGGATCTGCGGCAACGCCATCGGCACCAGGTAGCCCAGGTAGACGGCGATGACCTCCCGGCCGAGACGGGCGGAGCGGAGCACGACCCGGTCGGTGTCCGGGTCGTGCACGAGATAGAGGTCGTCGAGGGTGAGCTGCCGTTCGGCGGGCACGCTGCTGGTCTCGCCCGGGCAGACGATGACGTAGTCGGTGAGCCGCCCGTGCAGGTTCAGGTTGGTGGTGGCGGGTCCGCCGGTCAGTTCGGCGAACACCGCGCCGGCCGGCGTGATCGCGCTCGCCTGGTCCCGCAGCCGCTCGGCGAGCGTCGGGGTGTCGGCGTCGAAGCAGTGGGTGAAGCGGCTGAACGGGAACGACAGCCCGCCGAACGACTGGTTGAGCACCACGAGGGGTTCCGGGTCGCGCATCGCCAGTTGCACGAAGTGTCCCTGCGGGTGGAAACCGCGGGTGGCGTCGCCGAGCATGCCGTCGAGTTCGGTGAGCAGGTCCGCGGGCAGCAGCAGCTCGGTGTGGTCCGGGTCGGCGTCGGCGAGCCCGCGCAGGCGGGCGGCGAAGGCCTGCCGGGCCTGGTCCAGCGCGGTCATCTCGGGTCGGCCCAGCCAGTTCTCCTCCGGCGTGTAGGTGCCGTCGTCGGCGAACGGGCGGCGCCCGGCGGTGTAGGAGGAGTACTGGTCGTAGAGATCGTCGTGGAAGTCCTCGACCAGACGCAGCAGGTCGTCGCAGCGACCGCCGGCGCCGAACCGGGCGAGGAAGAATCCGTGGAACATGATCCGGTGCGGCAGGGTCTGGTCGAAGGCGGGCAGGATCCGCTCCACCGCGGCGAGGTCGGTGCCGACCAGCCGCCGCCAGGCCTCGGCCGAGACGGCGACGGGTTGGCCGGCGACGCGGCTGTCCTCGTACAGCAGCGTCTGCGGCAGGACCGCGTCCTCCTCGCCCAGCCCGGCCATGGCCGCGCGCAGCTCGCCCCGCAGCCGGTGCCGCAGTTCCCGGCGCTGCCCGAGGTCGCCGTGCGGATAGGCGTCGACCAGCTCCGTGATCTCGTCGAGCCGGCCGGCGAGCCGTCGGGCCCAGGGGCGGTCGAGCTGTCCCAACGTGCCGGCCAGCGCCCGCAGCGGATCCGGGACGTGCACGTCGGTGTCCAGGCCGACCAGCCGGAGCATGCCCAGCCGCAGCAGGGTCGACAGGTACGCCTCGCCGTCCGGTCGGGAGGCGCCGGTCCCCTCGCACAGCCGGTCCACCAGGTCGGCGCAGCGTAACGTGCCGCGGTCCTGGAGCAGGGTGGTCAGCTCGTCCAGGACGCCACTGCGGCGCAGGAAGAAGAGCCCGTCCCGGACCGAGTCGAAGCTGACCGAGGCGCTGTCGTCGCCGGCGGTGACCCAGTGCCGCACGTAGCGGATCCGGTCGGCGTCGCGGCGCCAGCCCGGACTCAGCGCGACCGGCAGGTCGCCGCGCCGCTCGGGATCGGCGCTGATCAGATCGGCCAGCCGGGAGACGATCACGACGTTGAGCCGGACATGCCGCTGCCAGTCCTCGCCGACGGCCAGGTCCAGCCCCGGCGCGCCGTCCTCGAAGCGGCCCAGCGCAACCGTGGTGAAGGTGCTGAACGGGCTGGTCTTGCACGCGGTGCGGTAGAGGTAGGACAGCAGCGAGCGCTCGACGCGACGGGTCTTCTTGTTCGCGGGCCGGGTCAGGTCCGGCTGGACGGCGGTGGCGAGCTGCTCGTCGAGGGTCGGCGAGGCGAGTTGGAGCCCGCCGCGCAGGCGCGGTTCGCCGGCCAGCTCCCACAACCGTTCACGGGTTCGGGCGACGTCGGCGGCGAACACCGCGGCGCCGTCGTCCTGCAACCGGGCGAGCCGCGCGCGCAGTTCCAGCCACTGCCGCACCGCGGGCAGGGCCGACGGGCGGGCGCGTTCGACCGCGGCGAGCGCCTGCTCGGGAGCGGCGGGCAGGCTGTTGTTGAAGATCTGCCGCCGCAGCGCCAGCAGGCGCCGCCGCGAGGACTCGTCGTCGTTGTCGTTGACGAGTTCGTGGAGCAGATCGCTGAGCCGTGCGCCGTCGGCCGCGAGGTGGGCGCGCAGCGCGAGGACGGAGTCGGCCCAGGCGCACGCCTCGGGACAGCGAAGCTGGTCGACCGTGGACAGCGGCAGGCCGGCGACCCGGGCGGTGAAGTAGGTTCCCGGCTGCCAGCCGGCGGGGGCGGCGGACCGGAGTGGGCTCTGGGACAGCACGGCCGGCGTCACCGCAGCTCGTAACGGTAGTCGCCGAGTCCGGCGCGCTCGTCGCCGGCCAGCATGATGAGCAGCGGGAACTCGCCGGTGTCGGCGAGCCCCAGCTCCTCGACGTACGAGACGTTGTCGAAGCCCAGCGCCACGCCCGCGCCGAGTTGCAGCGCCGCGGCGGCGGTGTAGAAGGTCTGGGAGATCGCGCCAATGGTGGCGTTGACGAGGTTGTAGCCGCGGTCGCCGGTGGCGTCCAGCACGGCGTGGGTACGCACGGTCGGGACGAGGACGACCGCGGCCTGTTCCAGGTTGTAGTTGGCCAGGAAGTAGTTGCGCTGCAGGAAGTCCCCCGGTGGGCCGCTGGTGACGCGGACCAGGGTGTGGGTGTCGGGGTCGTACCCGTAGCCGCCGGCGGGAACGCCGACGACGTGGTTGACGAACGCGTAGACCTTGGCCAGCGGACCGTCCGCGTCGCCGTCGATCTCGCAGGGAATCGTGGTGGCGGCGGTGGCGCGGAGCAGCGCCGCGAGCTGTTCGGCCGGCATCGGTCGGCTGGCCGCGAACCGGCCGAAGCTGCTGCGCCGGCGGGTGAGGGCGGTGCTGACGGGCATCTCCATGGGTTGGGGGTCCGGTAACGGCACCCGTGTCCCGTCTGCCGGCGCCGGGTGCGCGGCGGCGGCTGCCAGGGCCCCGACGGGAGGTCGCTCGTCGGCCGCCGCGGCGGTGCGGCGGTTGATCCGGCGCAGGGTGTCGAAGCCGATCAGGGTCCGCGACCGCTCCTGGTCGGTGTGCCGGACCCGGACGGTGTCCAGCGCCGGCTGCGGCGTGGCGGCCACCGGGTCGCGACCGACCTCGGGGGTGGCCGCCGCCCAGGTCAGGGGTACGACGGCGAACAGCGCCTCGTCGTCGGGGGCGAGCCCGAGCAGGTCGGCGAGCGCGGCCTGGTCGAACCAGAGGATCGGCCTGATCCGCAGCCCCTGGGCGCCGGCCCACAGCCGCCAGGTCTGCAACACGGTGCCCACGTCCATCGACACGGCGTGGTAGGAGAAGTTGTTGTACTTGAAGGCGTTCTGCCAGTACTTGACCCCGATGATCAGGAACTGGCTGGCCGGGGTCCGCGGTCCGACCGCCGCGTTCACCCGGGCGGTGACGTCGCCGGCCAGCAGCCGGCGCATGGCGTGGTGGGTGTGGGCGTAGTGGTAGACGCCGGGGCTGACCCCGGCGCCGGGCCCGGCGACCCAGTAGACGCTGCACGGGTAGAGGCCGCCGCCGGAGGCCGTGCCGCGGTGCCAGTTGGCGTGGGCGTACGAGGGCAGGGCGGCCAGGTCGGTGTTGGCCTGGATGCCGAGCCGGCGGCCGAGCAGCCCGTAGGAGTGGTGCAGCATGCCGGCCAGCAGCGACAGCGTGAACGGCTCGTCGGCGTCCGCCGGGCCGGCCAGCGCGCTGTCCAGGCCGGCGGTGACCTCCGGTGCGGCCGGCAGCGGGAACGCGGTCGCCGCCGGGTAGTACTTGCCGCGCCGGGGTGCGTCCGCCCAGTTGGGGGTGAAGTCGGCCGGAGGCATGGGTTCACGGCCGCGACGGAGGATCGCGGTCGCGTACGCGTGGGCGAAGCCGGGAGTGTCAGACGTCATGGCGGCACCTCACGGGAACGGGTGGGGAACGGAGTGGATCTCGTCTTCGTGCAGGTCGCGGTCGAGCAGCCCGGCCTCGCGGAACGCCGTACGCAGCCGCGGCGAGTGTGGGGCCCGCTGGCGCATCCATCCGAAGTCGATCGGCAGCAGCCCGGGTACGACGACGCTGGCGTTGCGGAGGCCGAGGTCGCGCTGCTCGGGCGTGGTCTGGTCGACGGCGATCACGTCGAATCCGTGTGTGGTCACCGTCTTGAGGCAGTGTTCGAGGTCGTCGCGGAGGTCGGTGGAGACCGGCGGGCCCGGACGGTCCCGCTCGTACAGCTCGCTCATCGGCACCGGGCTCGGGCCGCGCTCCAACAGGAACGCGGCGTGGTGCGCCATCTCGGGCAGGCCGTAGAGCAGCGGGTGGTCGTGCAGCCCCTGCACCTCGGAGAAATCGGCCACCATGCGGCGCAGGCGAGGCTCGTTGGCGCCGGCGCGTACCCGGACCATGACCGAGTCGGTGGCGATCTCGCACAGGGCCGCGGTGATGGCGGCCTGCGGGTCGAGGCTCGCGCCACCGCCGAAGGCCAGCGTGCCCAGGCCGCCGTCCTCACGGACGGCCACCGCGGTGATCACCGGGATGTCGAAGGTCATCCGGGTGTCGAAGAATCTGGCCCGGTAGCCGTACATCGCCAGCCGGTCGATCATCATGCGGGTCTGCGGCCGGTCGATGCTGGCTGGGTCGATCTCCGGCAGGGGCCGCCCGCCGTACCAGGCCAGCAGGAACGCGTCCCGCTCGACCGCCTCCATCAGGCCGTGGTAGACCGCCTCCACCATGGACCCACCGGAGGCGCAGCCGTTGGACGTCTCCTGCACGAAACGCTCGTCCACGGTAGCCGTGTGGTAGTAGACGAGGATCTCCGGCACCAGCCGTGGCCGCTGGTCACGCAGCGACCAGCCCCAGACCCAGGTAATCGGCCGATCCGGGTCGAACCGGTGCACGTACGGGTTGGCCCGATAGAAAGCATCCTGGTAGAGGCCGCACTCGCGCGGGTCGAGGGCATCGTCGCCCAGCTCCCGCAGGGTCGCGGTGACCACCGTACGCTTGCCCCTCGGGCGCAGCCCGGCGGCGCGTTCGAGCCCCTCCAGCACGGCGATGCGGGAGCTCTGCCGGTAGCCGTCGGCGTGCCCGCCGTACAGGGTCTCCCGCAGGTAGCGGCCGGTGCGCAGGGTGAAGGAGCCGATCGCCGGCGAGGTCGACAGCGAGGTGACGTCCTGCCACAGGGTGGCGCCGAGCGCACCGCAGACCGGGTTGGCGAACGCCTCGACGTCCAGCGGGTAGTCGTCCAGGTCGTGGCCGCGGAACGCGCCCGGCGCGCACTTCGGCGTCGAACGCAGCTCGATCGCGGCGAGTTCGGGCGCGTCCGGGACGGCACGGCCGCACCGGGGGCACTCCGGGTCCGGCACCAGCGGAACCCGGCGCACCTGCAGGGTGTGCAGGTCGACCTGGAGCACGGCACTCGGACCGTCGTCGGGCGTGGCGCCGGCGCCGTACGCCTCGATCAGGGCGTGCAGGAAGTCCGCGACGAACGCGGTCGCGTACGGCGACGGGCCCACGGCGACGGTGTCGCCGCCGAGTTCGACCGCGTCGCGCAGATCGCGGTGCCGCACCGCCTGCCACCGCCGCGCCAGACAGGTCGGGCACGCCGCGGCCCGCGGCATCGGTCCGAGCAGCGCCAGGTGCCCGTACAGCAGCACCCGGGGCGCGCGGGCCCGCTCGGCCGGCGCGCCCAGCTCGTCACGTACCCCGAGCGCGACCACCTCGACGTCGCAGCCGCGCCGGGCGAGCAGTCGCGCCAGGCCGGCGCAGACCAGCTCGTCGACCGCCGCCGGTACGGTGGCCACCTCGCTTCGCTCGGCGGCCGCATGAGGCCCGACCGCACCGCGCCTGATGATTCGCTCGCTCATCGGTCGTCCCCGCTGGCCAGCAGCACCTTCACCGCGACGAGACCACCTGCCGCCAGGTCCGTCCCACCGACCGGCGCCACCAGCACGTCGTAGCCGTGTTCCCGCAACTGGCCGAGGACGTCGGCCCACCGGTGCGCCCGTCCCGTACCGGCCTCGACCTCGGCGTGCACGGCCAGCGTGCCCGCGTCGAAGTCGACCAGCACGGGGTCACCGCTGTCCGGGACCGTGTCGGGCGCCTGCTGGTGCGCCTGCGCCTGCCCCAGCAGGTCGCGCAGCGCCGCGACGGCCGCGACGGTCCAGACCGGGTCGACACCCAGGGCGTACGACCACTGCCGGCGGTCCTGGTCCCAGTGGCGCGCGAGCAGCACCGCCATCCCGGTGGCGGGTTCGGTGCTCAGGTCCAACAGCTCCGTCGCGACGCCCAGGTTCGCCGCGGACTTGGTCAGGAAGACCAGCTCCGGGTGGGCGCCGACGGTGTCGAGGCGAACCTGCCGCACCGTGCCACGGCCGCTGACGGCCTGCCGCAGCGCGAGGTGGCCGAGCGCCGAAGCCAGCCCGGCGCGGACGGCCTCGCCCAGGTCGCTGCCCGCTCCCCCGCCGGCGCAGCTCGGCTCCACGCCGCGCCCACGGTTGGCGGCCCCGAACGGCTCCAGCGCCGCCACCGGCACCGCCGCCACCTCGCCGGTCAGCAGCGAACGCGCCGCGGCCCAGGATTCCGTGGTGGTGTCGGTCCAGCCCGACGCGACGCCGAGGCGGGTGGCGGAGAGCCGGGGAGCGCCGTCCGGGGCGGTTCTCGCGACCGCGGCGTGGCCGGTGTGGGCCACGGCCGCGACGCGCAACGCCCGCAGCCTGGCCGCGGCGACATGATGAACGTCGAAGGCGTGCACGGTCCGGCGGCGCCCGCCGGCGTCGGTGAACTCGACCGTGCCGACCTTGATCGGGGTCTGGTCCCACCGTTCGTCGTCGTAGCGGCGGAACACGCCCAGGTGCGGCTGCAGCAACGGCTGGTGGGCGGCCAGCCGTGCCACGGCGGCCTCGGCCTGCGCGGTCGGGTCCGCCTCGGCCTCGTCGTCGGTGCGCGCGACGTCCAGCTCGACGTCGTCCCAGGACAGCTCGGGCGGCTCCGGGCGGCAGAAGACACACCCCGGGTGGGTCAGCAGCGGTTCGGTCAGGACATCGAGCGACGCGAGGTGCTGCACGATCACGCTGCCGTCGGTCTCGGCCGGCAGCGCCCCGGTGGTCAGCCGGAAGACCTCGTACGCCAGCAGGTTGCCGACCATCGCCGCCAGCGGTCCCGACGGGCTGGCGGCGACCGGTGCGGCGCCGGAGGGCAGTGCCGCGGCCCGCCACACCTGCGCGGCCGCGCCCGTCCCGTCGTTGTCGGCGAGTCGCACCATCGCGCAGCTCCAGCAGCCCCGTCGGCCCTCACCCTGCACCGGGCCCACCAGCATCCGCTCCCCGGCGACCCACGCGGGCAGGAGCAGCCGGTCCTGCGGGATTCCCGCCGCGAGCAGCCGCAGGGTGTCGCGGGGGGCGTCGTCACCGGCGGCGACGAGGACGATGTCCACCTCGTCCAGATCGGACCATTGGACGTCGGGGCCCACGCTGGTCAGCGCCGTGACCGTCGCGGCGCAACCCGCCGCGCTCAGCTCGGCCAGTTCCGCCGTGAGCGCCGGCGCGATCGCGGGTGGCACCGTGACCGCGGCGGCGCCGTTGCGCAGCAGGCTGACGGCGCAGGCCCGGGCGACGGGGCCGGTGCCCAGCACGGCGACCCGGGTCGTTCGGAAGTCGGCGAACCGCCGGGCGGCCCGGTCGGTGTAGTGGTCGACGTAGGCGAGTTGCGCGGCGAAGTGCTCGGCGACGGCCGGATCCAGGATCGCCGCCGGGTCGGCGTCGTCGTCCGGGATGTCGCGGGCGAAGCCTCGGTCGTAGAGCGCCTTGATCAACTCGCCGATCATGGCGCGCTGTGCCTCGGGCAGCGGGGCGCAGATCTCGGCGACCCTGTTTCGCCCGTTGAGATGCGGGACGAGCAGCGACGCCAGCCGGTACGCGGTGGCGGAGGAGAGACGGAAGCCGCTGTTGGCGTTGTGGAACAGCACTCCGTCCTCGGTACGGGTGAACAGCACGTCGTGGCGCATCCGCGGCCGTGTCTGAGCCACCGTCTCGTAGCCAGTGCTCATCACAGGGTTCCCTTCGTTCGGTACGGGTGTGGTGGCACACCATCGGGGTGGGTGTAGCGGTCGGAGACACCTCGTGCGTGCAGCCTCAGCAGGTCTCTGATCCAGTAGTGCGTCGCGGCCTCTTCCACCAGGCTGTGGTCGACGAGTTCGTCGAGGAGATCGCGGGCCGTGTGCGGCTCGGTTTCCAGCAGCTGCGCGGCCCGGTCCACGGTGATCGTGTCGAGGGCGGACCCGGCCAGGCGGACGAACGCTCCGGCCAGCGTTCCCCCGGCCCGGTCCAGCGCGTCGTCGAAGCGGAAGCCGAGCGACATGCCCGGATCACCGGGCAGGCTCAGTCGGCCGATGCGGTCCGCGCGTAGCCACTCGACCGCCTCGGCGAGGGTCATGCGCGAGCGCAGCAGGATGCGGGTCGCGGCGATGCGCAGGGCCAGCGGCAGATGCTGGCACAGCGCCGCGAGTTCCGCGGCGGCCTGCGGCTCGGCTCCCACCCGTTCGGCCCCCAGCACGGCACTGAGCACCTGAAGGGAGTCGCTGGGGTCGAGCGGTTCGAGCCGGTGCAGCCAGCCACCGAGCCGCGCGACCAGACCGGACAGGCTCTGCCGGCTGGTCAGGACCATGACGTCGCCGGGTGCCAGCAGCGCCGGTAGTCGCAGTACCTGGGCGGCGTTGTCGACGTCGTCGAGCAGCAGCAGCCGCGGGCCGGTGCGGGTGCCGTCGCCGACGGCCAGCATCTGCCGCTCGGCGTCCTCGGGCGGCAGCGCCGCGCCCGTCGCGGACCGCATCTCCACGGGCAGCAGTCCACCGGGGAAGTCGTGAGCGACGAGATGGGCGACCTGTCTCGCCAGCGTGGTCTTGCCGACGCCCGGCACGCCGCTGAGCACCACGATCGTGGTGCCCGCCCGGAGCCGGTCGACGATGGCGCGGCAGAGCGCGACCCGGCCGACGAAGCCGGGTGCGGCCGTGACGCGGCCGAACTCGGGACCGGACCGCGCCGCCGGGCCGGCCGGGGCAGGCGGGGCGGGTGGGGTAGGCGGGGCGGGTGGCTCGCCGCGCAGGATGGTGAGTTCCAGTTCGCGCAGTGCCGGGCCGGGATCGACGCCGAGTTCGTTGCCGAGATGTTCCTTGATGCGGCGGAACTCCGCCAACGCGTCGGCCTGTCGGCCGGTTCGGTACAGCACCTCGACGAGCCGCGCGGAGAACCGCTCGTTGGCCGGGTAGGCGCGGGTCGCGGTCCACAGGTCCACCAGCGCCGATCGGTCCCGGCCCAGGCCGATCTTCAGGTCGCAGACGCGCTCGATCACCCGGACGCGCTCCTCGCTGATCCGGGGTACGACGTCCCGGTGCAGCGACTCCGACGGCACGTTGGCCAGCATCGGGCCGCTCCACAGTGCGAGCGCCTCCTCCAGCATGGCCAGTTCGGCCTCGGGGTCCGGCTCGTCGCGGGTCTGGCGGATCAGCTCCCGGAAGCGCATCAGGTCGACGGTGTCCGCGGTGGCCGTGATGCGGTAGCCGCCCGGCACCGTCTGGATCACGCTGCCGGTGATGCCGTGTCGGGCGAACATCTGCCGCAGCCGCAGCGCGCATGTCTGCAGCGCGGCTTTGGCCGAGGCGGGCCGCTCGTCGCCCCAGATCGCCTGTTGCAGCATGGCGACCGACACGACCTCGTCGGGGTGCAGCAACAGCGCCGCCAGAAGCGAGGTCACCTTCGACGGTGGCAGGACCAGCGAGTCTCCGGCGCTGGTGAGCGTCAGGGGGCCGAGCACCCGGAAGGCCGCGGCCCGGGCGGGCGGCTCCGGCGGCGCGGCGCGCCACCCGGGCCGGCTCACCGGTTCACGGTCCATTGTGATCTTCTCGTTCCAGCGGATGAGGATCGGGCTAGCTGACCGTCCAGCCACGCAACGCCGGTACGACCCGTACCGCGCGCTCGCACACACGCTGGACGATGTAGTCGGATATTTCCTGTTCGGAGGCGATCGTGAAGACCGCGACCTCCACGCATCCGGCGATCGCGCGGGCATGGATGTGCCTGATGCCGTCGGCCGCGGTCGCGTTGAGCCACAGCAGGTCCGTCAGCTCGCCGGCGGACAGGTCGGATTCGTCGCGCGGCGGTCGCAGCGCGATCCGGGTGAGCAGCACGGCACTCCTCCGCTGAACCGGGCCGAACGGGTCTGCGCGCCTGCCCGCTCCGACCCGATCTCGCGGTGACGATCAGGCATCTCCACGGGCCAGATCCGCGCGACCCGAGATCACGATCCTCCGGCTGGCCTTCGGTTGTCGCCCGGTCCGCATACCGCGCCTCCTTCTGCCGCACGCCGCCATGCGATGTCGGGTAAGAGACTGCGGTCCGGCCACCGCTTACGTCACCACCCTTGGCACCGGCGGAACCGGCCGTGTCCGGTTCCGGCAGGGCAGGGAGACCCCGTCGAACATCGCCGATATCCCGGGGCAGGACCCCCCTGTCGCCCCGGTGAACATCCGACGGCGGGGCCGGCCAGGTCAGGGCCGCCCTGGCCAGGGATTTGTTACGCGCCGGCCACGAATTGGTCCTTGCGGAGAACGTGAAGTCAACTAATGTGGATCAAGGCAGAGATCAATATGGAGGCACACCTTGCTCGAACGGCTGGGAGTGTCGGCAGCCGCCGAAGCCGTCTACTGGGCCATGCTGGAACATCCGATGTGGGATGTCGACGAACTCGTCGCGAACCTCGACATCCCAGAGACAGCCGTCCATGACGCGCTGTCCGCCCTGGCTGACAACGCGCTCATCCTGCCCTCACGCAACCGCCCGGGAACCCTGCGCGCGGTGAGCCCACAGATCGGCCTGATCGCGCTGCTCGACCGGGCCGAGCAACAGACGATCGCCCAGCAGGCGGAGATCCAGGCGGCACGCACCTCGATCCTCGCCCGCGCCGCCAGCCACGACACCAGCCGGGAGCGGGAGGAGATCGTCCGGCTGGAAGGGCTCGACGCGGTACGCGACCGGCTGGCCGAACACGCCCGTACCGCCTCCGAGAGCTGCCTGACCCTGACCACCGGCAGGGCGATACCGGCAGCCGTCATCGAGACCGGCAAGACACTGAGCCGGATGGCCCTGTCCCGGGGCGTGACGATCCGTCACATCTATCAGGAGAGCATCCTGCGCGACGCCGACTCCCTCAGGTACGCCGAGTGGATGGCCACACAGGGTGAACAGTGCCGGATCGTGCCGGAGGCTCCCCTCCGCATGACCCTCATCGACCGGCGGTTCGCGCTCATCCCGATCGAGCCGAGATCCGGCCGCGGCGCACTGGAGATCCGCAGCAGCCGTCTGGTCTCGGCGCTGTGCCTGCTGTTCGACATGATGTGGGAGAAGGGCCGGCCCCTCGCCAGCCGGAGAGCGGGTGAGGGGAACGAGCTGACCGACCAGGCGGTCGCCATCCTGAGGCTGCTCCGGCGGGGGCGCACCGACGAGGCCATCGGCCGCCAGCTGGGGCTCTCCGAGCGCACCGTACGCCGCACCGTGTCCGACCTCATGAAGCGCCTCAACGCCGAGAGCCGCTTCCAGGCCGGCGTCGAGGCCGCCCTCCGCGGCTGGATCTGAGCAGCCTGCGATCTTGGACAGTTACCGTTCCATCGGCGCGGCAACTGTCCAAGATCTCGGCCACTGCTCCCGTCAGGCGCCGCGCAGGGTGGCGCCGAAGCGGCGGGCCGCCTCGGCCACCGCCGCGTCGCGGGCGACCACCGCCTCCTCGCCGGCGAGCGTCCGGTCCGGGGCCCGGAACGTCAACTTGTACGCCAGCGACCGGCGGCCCGCACCGAGCTGCTCGGAGGCGTACACGTCGAAGAGCCGGACGTCCTCCAGCAGGTCGCCGGCCCCCTCGACCAGGGCCCGCTCGACCTCGGCGGCGGGCACCGACTCGTCCACCACCAGCGCCACGTCGATCAACGCCGGCGGGAACGTGGAGACGGGCGGGCCGGTCACCATCGGAGCCGCGGGCAGCGCGTCCAGGTTCAGCTCCATGGCGCAGGTGCGGCGGGGCAGCTCCAGCGTCGCCACCACGGCCGGGTGCAGCTCACCCGCGTAGCCGACCGTGGCGCCGTCCACCAGCAGTTCGGCGCAGCGGCCGGGGTGCCAGGGGGCACGCTCGGCCGCCCGCACGGTGACCCGGTCGGCCGGAATGCCGGCGGCGGCGAGGACCTCCCGACCCGCCTCGACGGCGTCCGCCCAGCCGGCCGCCCGGCCCGCGCCCCACCAGCCGGCCGGATCGAGCTCGCCGGCCAGCGCCACGGCGACGTGCCGCGGCTGGTCCGGCACCACCGCGTCGGCGCGGGCGAACTCCTCGTCGGTGGGCCGGCGGTCCACGCCCATGGCCGGCGGGGCGCCGACGCCGGGACGCGGGTGGAACACCGCGCCGATCTCGTAGATCGCCACGTCACGCTGACCCCGGCCGACGTTGCGCTTGAGGATGCCGAGCAGCGGGCCGAGCAGCGTGGTACGCAGCAGCGGCTCCTCCTCGGACAGCGGGTTGGCCACCCGTACCGCCGGACGGCGCGGGTCGCCGGCCGGCAGGCCGAGCTGGTCGGCCAACTCGCCGGAGACGAACGGGTGCGCGAGCACCTCGACGTACCCGCGCTCGGCGAGCGACCGGGCCACCGACCGGCGGCGCTGCTGCTGCCAGGTGAGGCCACGGCCGGGCGGCGCGGTGGGCAGCACCGACGGCACCCGGTCGTACCCGTCGAGGCGGACCACCTCCTCGACCAGGTCGGCCGGGTCGGTGAGGTCGGGCCGCCAGCTGGGCGGAGTCACCGTCAGCGCCTCGGCGCGACCGGCGGCGGCCACCCCGGCCTCGCCCGGGTCCTCGCCGAGCCGGTCGGTGCCCCGCTCGACCGTGCAGCCGACCTGCTCCAGCAGCTCGACCACCCGCTCCGGCGAGTACGCCACCCCGACCCGCCGGGTCGACAGGTCCACCGGCAGGATCACCGGGGTACGCGGCCGGACATGGTCGAGGTCGAGGATCTCCGCGCCGGCGCTGCCGCCGGCGTGGTCGGTGAGCAGCCGGACCGCCTTCTCCAGCGCGATCAGGGGCAGGGCCGGGTCGACGCCCCGCTCCCAGCGCTTGGCCGCCTCGCTGAACAGCTTGTGCCGGCGGGCGGTGCGGCCCACCATCGCCGGGTCCCAGTGCGCCGCCTCGAAGAGCACGTTCGTGGTGGAGGCGACGACCTCACTGGTCTCGCCGCCCATCACCGCGGCGAGCGAGATCGGCCCACTGTCATCGCAGATCACCATGTCCTCGGCGACCAGCGCCCGGGTCACCCCGTCCAGGGTGGTGAGCTTCTCCCCCGGCTCGGCGCGGCGGACCACCAGCGGCCCGGTGATCCGGTCGGCGTCGAAGGCGTGCATCGGCTGGCCGAGTTCGAGCATCAGGTAGTTGGTGATGTCGACCGGCAACGAGATGCTGCGGATGCCGGCGACGGTGAGCCGCCGGGCCATCCAGCCGGGCGTCTCCACGGTCGGGTCGACGCCGTGGACCATCCGGGCGGCGAACCGGTCGCAGCCGACGGTGTCCCGCACCTCGACCGGGTACGCCGGCTCGGCGGTGCCGCCCGGCGCGTCCCCGGCGGCCGGGTCGCGGAACGGCACGCCGAGGGCGTGCGACAGCTCACGGGCGATGCCCCGCACGCTCAGCGCGTACCCCCGGTCGGGGGTGATCTCGACGTCGACCACCACGTCGTCGAGCCCGACCACCGGGCGGGCGTCGTCGCCGGGCTTGGCCGCGAGGTCCTCGGGCAGCACGATGATGCCCGAGTGGTCGTCACCCAGGCCCAGCTCCTTGGCGGAGCAGATCATGCCGTTGGAGTTGCGCCCGTACGTCTTGCGCGCGCCGATGGCGAAGTTGCCGGGCAGCACGCCGCCGGGGAGGATCACCACCACCCGGTCGCCCGGAGCGAAGTTGCGCGCCCCGCAGACGATCTCCTGCGGCTCGCCGGTGCCGTTGGCGGCGCCGACATCGACCCGGCAGAACCGGATGGGCTTCTTGAAGCCGGTCAGCTCCTCGATCTCCAGGACCTCACCGACCACCAGCGGACCGGTGACCGACTCCCGCAGGTCCTCGATGGACTCCACCTCGATGCCGAGGTCGACCAGCGCCTGCTCCAGGTCGCCGGTGGGCAGGTCGGCGGGGAGATCGACGTACTCCCGCAGCCAACTGACAGAAACTCGCATGACTGTTAAACCACCGTCTCCGTAACTCGTGCCCGCACCGTCAGACCCCGAACGCGCGGGTGAACCGCACGTCGCCCTCGGCCATGTCCCGCATGTCGCTGACCCCGTGCCGGAACATCACGGTCCGGTCGATGCCCATGCCGAACGCGAATCCGGAGTAGACCTCCGGGTCGATGCCGCAGGCGCGCAGCACCCGCGGGTTGACCATGCCGCAGCCGCCCCACTCGACCCACTGCGGCCCGTCCCGGTGCTCCGGGAACCAGACGTCGAACTCGGCCGACGGCTCCGTGAACGGGAAGTAGTGCGGGCGGAACCGGGTCTTCGCCCCCTCGCCGAACATGGCCCGGGCGAAGTGGTCCAGCGTGCCGCGCAGGTGCGCCATGGTGATGCCCTTGTCCACCACCAGGCCCTCGACCTGGTGGAAGACCGGCGCGTGGGTGGCGTCCAGCTCGTCGGTGCGGTAGACCCGGCCGGGCACCACCACATAGATCGGTGGCTTACGGGTGAGCATGGTGCGCGCCTGCACCGGTGAGGTGTGGGTGCGCAGGACCAGGCCGGAGCTGTCGGCCCCCGCCGGCGGGGCGATGTGGAAGGTGTCCATCAGGCCACGCGCCGGATGGTCGGCGGGGATGTTCAGCGCGTCGAAGTTGGTCCACTCCAGCTCGACCTCGGGGCCCTCGGCGATCTCGTAGCCCATCCCGATGAACAGGTCGCTGATCTGCTCCATCAGCGTGCTGAGCGGGTGGCGGGCACCGCGCGGCCGGCGGTCGTACGGCAGGGTCACGTCGACCCGCTCCTCGACCAGCACCCGCTCGGCCTGCTCCTGTTCCAGGACCTCCTGGCGGGCGGCGTACGCGGTCTCGATGGCGCGGCGGGCCTCGTTGACCCGCTTACCGGCGTCGGACTTGGCGGCCGGCGGCAGCGCGCCGATCTCCCGGCGGGCCAGCGAGACCGGGGCCCGGTCCCCGAGGTGCGCGGGGCGCAGCGCGTGCAGCGCGTCCGGGTCGGTGGCGGTGGCGAACGCCTTTTCGGCCTCGGCCACGGCCCCGGCCAGGGCGTCGGGGTCGAGCAGGGCGACCTGCTTCGGGTCGTACGGATCGTTGCGGTAACTCATGGCGAACGGGACTCCCTCACGGCGTCGCCGGCCCTCACGGGCGGCTAGGCGAGTCTACGGACGCGCGGCTTCGCCGCAGCCCGCCGGTGGGAGTTACGCGGGGGGAAGGGTCAGGCCCGCCGCCCGCCGACACCGGCGGGCTGGCTAAACGAACGCCGTGGCGCGTTCATCACGTGGACGACTCCCCCTGCTGTGTTCGCGCTTGACGGAGGTCAGCGCAGTGCTCTCGCTGAAGAGTACAGGCAGACGGCCGCCGCCGCAGCCAGGTTCAGGCTCTCGGCGCGCCCGTGCAGCGGCACCCGGACCCGGGCGTCGGCCGCCCCGGTCAGCTCCTCCGGCAGGCCGTGCGCCTCGGAGCCGAAGAGCCAGGCGGTGGGGGTGGCCAGCCGGCCGGCGTCGGCGAGGTCGTCGAGGTCGCTGTCGCCGTACCCGGTGGTGGCGAAAACGGTCATCCCGGCGGCGCGGAGCGCCTCGACCGCCGCGACCGGGTCGGCGGCGCGGACCACGTCCACATGGAAGAGGCTGCCGGCGGAGGCCCGCACGCACTTGCCGTTGTACGGGTCGACCGCGTCCCCGGCGAAGACCACCGCGCCCGCGCCGGCGGCGTCGGCGGTGCGCAGCACGGTGCCGGCGTTGCCCGGGTCGCGGATCTCGGCGAGCACGGCGACCAGCCGCGGCCCCCGCGCCAGGGCGGTGTCCAGCGGTACGTCGAGTTGCCGGCAGACCGCGACCAGGCCCTGCGGGGCGACGGTCTCGGCGAGCGCGGCGAGTGCCTCGTCGGTGACCTCGGAGACCGGCACGTCCGCCCGGGCGGCCCCGGCGGCCAGGTCGGCGTACCGGTCGAGGGCGGCCGGGGTGCCGAAGAGCTCGACGACGGTGCCGGCGCGGGCCAGGGCCTCACGGACGGCCTGCGGTCCCTCGGCCAGGAACCGGCCGGTGGAGTCGCGGTCGCGGCGGCGGTGCAGCCGGCGGGCCGCGACGACCCTCGGGGTACGCGGAGTGAACGGGCCGGAGACAGCGTCGAGGCGCCTCCCGCGCGATGGTGACTGCATGGGGGACGCCTCGATCTGCTGCTTCGGGTGGTGGATCAGGCGGCCTGAGCCGCGGCACCACCGGTGCCCTCGGCCGCCACGGCGGCGCGCGCGAGCTCGACGATCGCGGCGAACGACGCGGCGTCGTTGACCGCCATGTCGGCCAGGATCTTCCGGTCGACCTCGATGCCGGCCAGGCGCAGGCCCTGGATCAGCCGGTTGTAGGTCATGCCGTTGGCCCGGGCGCCGGCGTTGATCCGCTGGATCCAGAGCTGCCGGAAGTCGCCCTTGCGGTCGCGACGGTCCCGGTAGGCGTACTGCATCGAGTGCAGCACCTGCTCCTTGGCCTTGCGGTAGAGGCGGGAGCGCTGACCGCGGTAGCCGCTCGCGGTCTCGAGCAGGGTACGACGCTTCTTCTGGGCGTTCACAGCCCGCTTGACGCGTGCCATCTCAACTCCTTCTTCGGTTCAGGTGGCGCGCGTCAGCGGCCGAGCATCTTGTTGATTCGCTTGACGTCGGCCTTGGCCACCTCGACGGTGCCGGTCAGCCGGCGGGTGCGGGTGGAGGCCTTCTTCTCCAGGTTGTGCCGCATGCCGGCCTGCTGGGCAACGATCTTGCCCTTGCCGGTCACGCGGACCCGCTTGCCCATACCCGTGTGGCTCTTCATCTTCGGCATTGGAACGTCTTCTCCCCTGTTACTCGCCGGTGGTCCCGGCGGGCCCGGCCGCCTCGGCCGGCTCGGCCGCAGGCGCCTCGGCGGCGCCCGCCTCCCGCTCGCGCGGCGCGCCACCGCGGGCCGCCGTGGCGGACGCCTTCACGGCCCTGTGCGGCGCAAGCACCATGATCATGTTACGGCCGTCCTGCTTGGGAGCGGCCTCGACGTACCCCAGCTCCGAGATCTCGGACTCGAGCCGGCGCAGGAGCCGGTAACCCAGCTCCGGGCGGCTCTGCTCGCGACCGCGGAACATGATCGTCACCTTGACCTTGTCGCCGGCCTTGAGGAACCGCACCACGTGACCCTTCTTGGTCTCGTAGTCGTGCGGGTCGATCTTCGGCCGGAGCTTCATCTCCTTGATGACGGTCTGCTGCTGGTTACGCCGCGCTTCGCGCGCCTTCAGTGCGCTCTCGTACTTGAACTTGCCGAAGTCCATGAGCTTGCACACCGGCGGGCGCGCCATCGGCGCAACCTCGACCAGGTCCAGGTCGACGTCCGCGGCCAGCTGAAGGGCGCGCTCCAGCGGGACGATGCCCACCTGCTCACCTTCAGGGCCGACCAGTCGGACCTCACGTGCCCGGATCTGCTCGTTCACGCGTGGTTCGACGCTGATGGGGCCTCCTCGAGTCGAGTCTCCTACGGTGCCGACTCCGCGGGCTCCCGGGCGGGAGCCGACCCGGAAAGCAGAAGGCCCCGGCGCATGCCAGGGCCTACTCGACCGGTCAGCACGATCACATGATCGCGCATCCGGAACCGGGACGTGCCCGGAACCGGGGGACCGGACCCGGCCACCTTCGCGGCGACTCGGGTGGGAGCAGGCGCTCCGCTTCAGGACCGCCCACCCGTCAGGAACGGGGGCAGTCTGGTCGACCCCGCAACACTACACCCTCACCCCACCAGGCCCCAACTCGCCCCATCAGGGGCGGGTCAGTGGGGGGCGGGGTCGGCGGACAGGGCGGCGAGGTGGGCCTGGTGGAGGCGGCGCAGGGCGCGTACGCCCTCGACCGCGAGCTCCTTGTCGGCGGCCTGGAGCGCGATCATCGGCAGCAGGTCGTCGTCGTACAGCTCCAGGCTGGCCCACGGGGCACCGCGGTCGAACCGGACCCCGCGGATGACCTCCCACGGCAGCTCGTGCGAGCCGATCACGTTGCGGACCCGGACGCCCTTGGCGTCGGCCACCACCCGAGGGCGGGTGAAGAGCAGGATGCCGAGGGCGCCGAAGACGCCCAGCCCGATCATGGCGAGCTGGTCGCCCCGCTGGAACGTGCCGTAGCCGCTGCCGGTGCCGCCGGTCAACGAGGTGGCCACCACGCTGAACACCACCAGCAGAGTGACGGCCGCGATCCAGCAGACCAGCCGGATCCGTCGGGGCCGCACGGTCACCACTGAATCGCTGCGCTCGCTCACGCGACCAGTCTGCCACCTGGTTCGGGGGTGCGTTCCGTCGCCACACTGACGGGTGTCTGCCTCGACACGCCGGCGACCAGCACCGCGACCGCGGTGAGCCCGGCGCCGGCCAGCACCGGCCAGCGCGCCCCGGCGCCGCCGGACACCGTCAGGTCCAGCACCAGGGCGCCACCGAGCTGCCCGGCGACCAACGCCAGGCCGGTCCGCAGCACCCCGACCGTGTGCACGCCGACCAGCAGGGCGAGCACGATGCCGACCCCGAGCAGGCCGCCCACGTACAGCCACCACTGCCCCGGCCAGCGGGGTGCGGCGGCGAACGCCCCGACCAGCGCGGCCACGGCGAAGATGGGCGGGGTGCTGACGGCGAAGTTGACCGCGATGCCGGCGGCCGTGGTGCCGGCGGCGGAGACCCGACCGTTCAGCGCGGACTGGAGGGCCACCGCCAGACCACCGGCGACCGCGAGCAGGACCAGTCCCAACGCCAGGTCACCGACCGGGCGGCCGAACTGGGCGAGGGCCACCGCGGCGATGCCGAGCAGCCCTCCGGCGACCCGGGGCGCGGTCAGCGGCAGCCGCCCCACCGGGGACAGGCCGGCCCGGTCGACGGCCAGCCCGCCCAGGCTGCCACCGGTCACCTGGGCGATGGTGAACACGGCCACCCCGAGCACCGGCACGACGTACGTGCCGATCACCACGATCGCGGCCCCGCCGAGCCCGCCCAGGTACGTCCACCAGGGCAGGCCGGCCCGGCGCAGCGCGGCCAGCCCGGCCCGCATCGAGGGAAGGGCGACCAGCCCGACCAGGACGAGGAGACAGCCGCCGAGGTTGTTGACCACCGCGCCGAGCACCGGGTCGCCGGCCCGCTGCCCCAGCTCGGAGTTGACGACACCCTGCGCGGCCGAGGCCACCCCGCCGAGAACGACCACCGACAGGGCGGCCGGAGCCGGCAGCGGTCTCACAGCCGGCACGCGTGGATGTTGGTGACCAGGATCGCCCGAGCGCCCAGCTCGTAGAGCTCGTCCATGATCCGGTGCACGTCCTCGCTCAGGACCATCGCCTGCACGGCGACCCAGCCCTCGCGGTGCAGCGGGGAGACGGTCGGCGACTCGATGCCGGGGGTCAGCGAGCTGGCCCGGTCGAGCAGGCCGGCCGGCACGTCGTAGGCCAGCATCACGTAACGCCGGGCGACCAGCACGCCGTGCAGCCGGCGCAGCAACTGGTCCGCCTGCGCGCAGCCCGGGGCGCCGATCCGGCGGACCAGCACGGCCGAGGAGCGCAGCAGCGGCTCCCCGAACACCACCAGCCCGGCCTGGCGCAGCGTGGCACCGGTCTCCACCACGTCGGCGACCACGTCGGCCACGCCGAGGCGGATGGCGTTCTCCACCGCGCCGTCCAGGCGGATCACGTCGGCCTTGACGCCCAGCTCCGCCAGGTGCCGCTCGACCAGGCCCGGGTACGCGGTGGCGATCCGGTGCCCGCCGAGCTGCTGGACGGAGTCCACGTCCTCGGGGCGGGCCGCGAACCGGAACGTCGCACGGCCGAAGTTGAGGTCGACGACCTCCTCGGCCGGCGCGCCGGAGTCGAACAGCAGGTCGCGGCCGGTGATGCCGACGTCGAGGTCACCGGAGCCGACATAGGTGGCGATGTCCTTGGGGCGGAGATAGAAGAATTCGAGGTCGTTGGACTCGTCCCGGCAGACCAGGTCCTTCGGGTCGGTGCGCTGGCGGTAGCCCGCCTCGCGCAACATCTGGGCGGCCGACTCGGCCAGGGCGCCCTTGTTGGGTACGGCGACACGCAGCATGGGTGGAGTGCTCCTTCGATCGATCAGAATGATCAGCGGATGGGAACACTCAGAGATGTCGGTAGACGTCCTTGAGTTCGAGACCGGTGGCGAGCATCAGCACCTGGGCCTGGTAGAGCAGCTGGGAGATCTCCTCGGCGGCCCGCTCGGGCCCCTCGTGCTCGGCGGCCATCCACGACTCGGCCGCCTCCTCGACGACCTTCTTGCCGATGAAGTGCACCCCCTTCTCGAGCGCGGCGACCGTGCCCGAGCCCGGGGTGCCGGCGGCGGCCTTGGCCTGCAGCTCGGCGAACAGCTCCTCGAACGTCTTCACGGAAGGCGATTCTTCCAGCTTGCCGGCGGGAGGGCGCGCGGCGGGTCCGGCCCGGCCCGGTGGTCGGGACGGCCCGTCCGACCGAACTTGATCCACAACTGTGGGACAAGTCTCGGCCACACGCGTCCGCGGCCCTACCATGTTGACCATGGTGAATACCCCTCGTATCCTCGCGCTCGGCGCGGCCGGCACCGTGCTCGCCGCGGTCGCCGCCTGCGCGCCCCAGGACAACCCGTCCCCCACCCCGAACCCGCCCGCCGCGGCCTGCACGAAGGACAAGATGCCGACACGGACCACCGGCAAGCTCACCATCGCGACCGATGAGCCGGCGTACGAGCCGTGGTTCCGCGACAACAAGCCGGACAACGGCGAGGGCTACGAGGCCGCCGTGGCGTACGCGGTGGCCGAGCAGCTCGGGTACGCCCGCGAGGACGTCACCTGGACCCGGGTGAAGTTCGACGCCGCCATCGCCCCCGGGCCGAAGAGCTTCGACTTCGACATCAACCAGTTCTCCATCACCGACGAGCGCAAGCAGGCGGTCGACTTCTCCGCGCCCTACTACCTGGTGCGGCAGACCGTCATCACACTCAAGTCCTCCAAGATCGCCGGGAAGAACTCGCTGGCCGACCTGAAGAACGCCACCCTCGGCGCCCAGGTCGGCACCACCAGCTACCAGGCGATCACCGACGTGATCAAGCCGACCCGGAAGCCGCAGGTCTTCAACAACAACGACGACGCCAAGAAGGCGCTGCAGAACGGTCAGCTCGACGGCCTCGTCGTGGACCTGCCGACCGCCTTCTACATGACCGGCGCCGAACTCACCGACGCCACCATCGTCGGCCAGGTGCCGCAGGTCGGCGCGCCCGAGGCGTTCGGGCTGCTGCTGGACAAGGACTCACCGCTCACCCCGTGCCTCAACGACGCCATCAGCCAGCTCACCAAGGGCGGCACCCTCACCGAGCTGCAGCAGAAGTGGCTCACCCAGGCGGCCGGGGCGCCCGAGCTCACGTGAGCCTGCTGCTCCACACCCCCTCGGCCGCCCACCAGCGGCGGACCGCGTACCGGCGCCGGCAGACCGTCCGCAGCGTGCTGGTCGCCGCCTCCTCCACGGCGGCGCTCGGCACGCTGCTGGTCGTCGCGGTCACCGGCGCACCCGGCTGGGACCGGGTACGCCAGTCGTTCCTGGACCCGGCGATCGCCCGGGACGCCCTGCCGGCGGTGCTCGACGGGCTCTGGCTCAACGTCCGGCTGCTGGTCTGCTGCGCCGCCGGCTCGCTGCTGCTCGGGCTGCTCATCGCGCTCCTGCGTACGCTGCGCGGCCCGGTCTTCTTCCCGGTACGCACGCTCGCCACCGGCTACACGTACACCTTCCGCGGCCTGCCCCTGATCATCGTGATCTATCTGCTGACGCTGGGCGTGCCCGGATTGCGGTTGCAGGGCACGCCCTCGGTGCTGGTGCTCGGCGGGCTCGCCCTGGTGCTCACCTACGGCGGATACCTGGCCGAGGTGTTCCGGGCCGGCATCGAGTCGGTGCACCCCAGCCAGCTCGCCGCGGCCCGGTCGCTCGGGCTGACCTACCGGCAGAGCATGCGGCACGTGGTGCTGCCGCAGGCCGTCCGCCGGGTCGCCCCGCCGCTGCTCAACGACGTGGTCGCGTTGCAGAAGGACGTGGGCCTGGTCTCCCTGGCCGGGCCGATCGACGCGGTCCGCGCCGCCCAGATCGCCACCGCGCAGCACTTCAACTACACCCCGTACATCCTGGCCGGGGCGCTGTTCGTGCTGCTCGCCATCCCGCTGATCGCGGTCACCGACTGGGTGACGCTGCGCGCGGCCCGACGCCAGTCCGGAGGTTGAGATGTCCGTGCTGACCTGCCGCGGATTGCGCAAGGAGTTCGGCGGCCAGGTGGTGCTCGACGGGCTCGACCTGACCGTCGCGGAGCACCAGGTGGTGGCGCTGATCGGGGCCTCCGGCTCGGGCAAGTCGACGCTGCTGCGCTGCGTCAACCTGCTCGAGGAACTGGACGACGGCGTCATCGAGCTGGACGGGAAGGACATCTCCGACCCCCGGGTCGACCCCGACCTGGTCCGCCGCCGAATCGGCATGGTCTTCCAGTCGTACAACCTCTTCCCGCACCTGACCGTGCTGCAGAACATCACCCTGGCACCGCGCCGGGTGCACCGGCGGGCCCGCGCGGAGGCCGAGGCCCAGGCTCGGGAGCTGCTCGACCGGGTGGGGTTGGGCGAGAAGGCGGACGCGTACCCGGATCGGCTCTCCGGCGGGCAGCAGCAGCGGGTGGCCATCGTCCGGGCGCTGGCCAACTCCCCCCGGCTGATGCTGCTGGACGAGGTCACCTCGGCACTCGACCCGGAGCTGGTGGGCGAGGTGTTGACGTTGATCCGCGAGCTGAAGACCGACGGGATGACCATGGTGCTGGCCACCCACGAGATGGGGTTCGCCCGCGAGGTCGCCGACCAGGTCTGCTTCCTCGACGGGGGCCGGGTGGTGGAGGCCGGGCCACCGGCACAGGTGCTCGGCGAGCCGACCCAGCCGCGTACCCGGCAGTTCCTCAGCCGGATCATCGAGGCCGGCCGGCTCTGACGCGGCCTGCTCGGGCTACTCGCCCCCGGGTGGCACCGCCGCCTGCTTGATCAACTCCACTTGCGGCAAGTTGTGGTCAAACCCGAGGACGAGACCACGACTTGCCGCATACCGAGCCGATCAAGCCCAGGAACGCTGACAGCCGACGGACGGACACCGGTGGAACGAGGGTCAGGCGAAACCGACGCGGTGGCCGTTGGCGGCGTCGAGGCCACGGATCGCCAGGGCGGCGTCCAGGGCCGCCACGGTGGCCGCCCAGCCCTTGTCCTCCGCCGAGCCGGGCAGCCCGGCCCGGTCCCGAGCCTGCTCGATGGTGTCCACCGTGAGCACCCCGTGCGCCACCGGCTTGCCCTCGTCCAGCGCGATCCGGGTCAGCCCCTCGGTCACCGCCTTGCAGACGTAGTCGAAGTGGGCCGTCGCACCCCGGACCACCACGCCGAGCGCGACCACCACGTCGTACCGGCGGGCCATCGCCTGGGCCACCACGGGCAGCTCCACCGAGCCGGCCACCCGGGCCACCACGGACCGCGCACCGCTCGCCTCGGCGGCGGCCACCGCCCGGTCGACCATGTGGTCGGTGAGGTCGCCGTGCCAGCGCGCCGCCACGATGCCGACGGTCAGCCCGGCCGCGTCAACCGGGGTGACGCCCGGTTCCCCGAAACCCGCCATCGCTATGCTCCGATCTCGTCGTCGGCGACCGGGCGGCCCATCGGCGCCTCGGTCACCTCGTCCAGCCCCTCCAGGAGGTGGCCCATCCGGTCCCGCTTGGTCCGCAGGTAGCGCACGTTCTCCGGGTTCGACCGGACGGGCAGCCCCTCGCGGCCGCTCACCGTGAGGCCGTACCCCTCCAGGCCGGCCCGCTTGGCCGGGTTGTTGGTCAGCAGCCGCATCGAGCGGACGCCGAGGTCGTAGAGGATCTGCGCACCGGTGCCGTAGTCCCGCGCGTCGGCGGGCAGACCCAGGTCGAGGTTCGCGTCCACGGTGTCCCGCCCCTGGTCCTGGAGCTGGTACGCCTGGAGCTTGTGCAGCAGCCCGATCCCCCGCCCCTCGTGCCCGCGCACATAGAGCACCACACCACGCCCCTCCTGGGCGACCCGGGCCAGGGCGGCCTGCAACTGTGGGCCGCAGTCGCAGCGCAGCGAGCCGAAGACGTCCCCGGTCAGGCACTCGGAGTGCACCCGGACCAGCACGTCCGCCCCGTCACCGAGGTCACCCATGACCAGGGCGACGTGCTCGGCCGGATCGTGCTCGCTGCGGTAGCCGAGCGCCCGGAACACCCCGTACGGGGTGGGCATCCGCGCCTCGGCGACCTGCTCCACCTGCTTCTCGGTGCGCCGCCGGTACGCGATCAGGTCAGCGATGGTGATCAGCGTCAGCCCGTGCTCGGCGCAGAACTTCTCCAGGTCCGGCAGGCGCATCATGGTGCCGTCGTCGTTGACCAGCTCGCAGAGCACCCCGGCCGGGCGCAGTCCGGCCAGCCGGGTCAGGTCCACGGCCGCCTCGGTATGTCCCGGCCGGCGCAGCACCCCGCCCGCCCGGGCCCGCAGCGGCACCACGTGCCCAGGACGGGCCAGGTCGGTCGGGTCGGTGCCTGCGTCGGCGAGCAGCCGGATGGTGTGCGACCGGTCGGCCGCCGAGATCCCGGTGCTGACCCCCTCCCGAGCGTCCACGGTCACCGTGTACGCGGTGCCCCGCCGGTCCTGGTTGGTGTGGTGCATCGGGGGCAGGTCCAGCCGGTCGCACTCGCTCTCGGTGAGCGGCACGCAGATGTAGCCCGAGGTGTAGCGGACCATGAAGGCGACCAGCTCCGGGGTGGCCAGCTCGGCCGCGAAGATCAGGTCGCCCTCGTTCTCCCGGTCCTCGTCGTCGACCACGACGACGGGCCGGCCAGCGGCCATGTCCGCCACCGCCTGCTCGATGGAACCGAACCTCGTGCTCATGCCGGCACTCCGCTTCGCTCCGTGCCACCATGAGGCACCAAAAGACTGACCCTGATGATTCGCTCACTGCGCTCGCTCATGCGACCGCCTCCGAGTAGATCGGGGTGCGGGCGGGCGCGGGGGCGCGGGAGGTACGCCACCAGGCGACCAGCCCGGCGGCGCAGAACCCGCCGTAGACCAGGTACATGGCGGCCGACGGATAGAAACCGCCGCGCAGCAGCAGCGGCACACCGACCGCGTCGACCGCGATCCAGACCAGCCAGAACTCCACCCAGCCACGGGCCATGCCGTACGTGGCGAGCAGGCTGCCGACCAGGATCCAGGCGTCCGGCAACGGCCCCCACGAGCCGAGCGCGGCCAGCACCGGATACGCGGCCGCGGTGCCGAGCACCGCGACGGCGAGCAGGCCGAGCCGCTCCCGGCCGGTGGCCCAGCGCGGGGTGACCGCCGGCTGCTCCGCACCGCCGGCACGCCGGTTACGTGACCAGCGCCACCAGCCGTACACGCTCACCGCGAAGAAGAAGACCTGCCGGCCGGCCTGGCCGTAGAGGTCGTGGGCCTGCGGGGTGGCGAAGGCGCCGCCGAGGAACACGGTGAACAGCAGCGCGTTGCCGATCATGCCGATGGGCCAGGCCCAGACCAGCCGGCGCAGCCCGAACAGCGCGGAACCCAGACCGAAGACGTTGCCGACGATCTCCCGGACCAGCACCGGCGAACCGGCGACCTGGAGCTGGGCGTCGAGCAGCCAGCGCAGCGGGCCCATCAGCGATCACCGCCCGGGCCGGTGGCGCGCTCGCCGAGCATCCGCTCGACGTATTTGGCCAGCACATCCACCTCGAGGTTGACCGGGTCGCCGACGCCCTTCGCGCCGAGGGTGGTGAGCTTGAGGGTGGTGGGGATCAGCCCGACGGCGAACCAGTCGTCGCCGACCCCGGCGACGGTCAGCGACACGCCGTCGACGGTGATCGAGCCCTTCTCCACCACGTACCGGGACAGCCCGGCGGGCAGCCGGAAACGGACCGTCTCCCACTGCGCGGCCGGCTCCCGGGAGAGGATCTCACCGACCCCGTCGACGTGCCCCTGCACCAGGTGCCCACCGAGCCGGCTGTTCAACGCGGCGGCCCGCTCCAGGTTGACCGGGTCGCCCGGACGCAACGCGCCGAGCGCGGTACGGCGCAGGGTCTCCCCCATCACGTCGGCGGTGAACACTCCGCCGTCGACGTCGACCACGGTCAGACAGACCCCGTTGACGGCGATGGAGTCGCCGTGCCGGGCGTCGGAGGTGACCAGCGGGCCGCGGACGGCGACCAGCGCGGAGTCGCCCGCGGTCTCGGCGGTCCGGACGATCTCGCCCAGTTCCTCGACGATGCCGGTGAACATGTCAGGCCTCTCTCTTCCGGGGCAGCGCGGTGATCCGCAGGTCGGGGCCGACCTGCGTGACGTCGGTGAGCTCCAGGTCGATGACGTCGGCGATGGTGGTGATGCCGGCGTCGAGCAGCGCGGTCGGGCCGGCGCCGAGCAGCTTCGGCGCGACGTACCCGACGACCTTGTCGACCAGGCCGGCGGCGAGGAACGCGCCGGCCAGCCGGGGGCCGCCCTCCAGCAGGGCGGCCCGGACGCCGCGGTGGTGCAGCTCCGCGAGCAGCGCCGGCAGGTCGACCCGGCCGTCCGGGTCGGCGCCGACCTCGGCGGCGGTGGCGA
Source organism: Micromonospora sp. NPDC093277 (assembly GCF_044765245.1). Lineage (NCBI taxonomy): Bacteria > Bacillati > Actinomycetota > Actinomycetes > Micromonosporales > Micromonosporaceae > Micromonospora > Micromonospora sp. NPDC093277. The sequence continues at coordinate 298,478 of NZ_JBIWJO010000008.1, read as the reverse complement.
TCCAGGTCCGGGCGGCGCCGTCGCGGACCCGGGCGTCGGCCGGGGTACGCCCCGAGCTGTCCACCACCACCCGCAGCGGCTGCCGGATGGCCAGCGTGCCGTCGCGCAGGTTGCGGGCGGTGAGCCGGGGGTCGTCGGCGAGCACGGTGCCCACTCCGGCGATCACCGCGTCGACGGTGCCACGCAGGGCGTGCACGTCGATCCGGGCTGCCTCCGAGGTGATCCACATACTGGTGCCGTCGGCGGCGGCGGAACGCCCGTCGAGGGTGGCGGCGTACTTCCAGATCACATACGGCCAGCCGCGGCGCATCGAGGTGAGCCAGGCGACGTTGCCGGCCTCGGCCTCCTCGGCGCGTACCCCGACCTCGACCTCGACCCCGGCGGCGCGCAGGGTGGCAGCGCCGCCGGACGCGACCGGATTGGGGTCGCCCACGGCGACCACCACCCGGGCGACCCCGGCCGCGATGAGCGCGTGGCTGCAGGGCCCGGTGCGGCCGGTGTGGTCGCAGGGTTCCAGGGTGACCACGGCGGTGCCGCCCTTGGCCCGCTTGCCGGCCTGTGCGAGGGCGACGATCTCGGCGTGCGGGCCGCCCGCGTACGCGTGGAACCCCTCGCCGGCGATCTCGCCGTCCGCGTCGAGCAGCACGCAGCCGACCACCGGGTTGGGGCTGGTGGTGCCGAGACCGCGGGCGGCCAGGGTGATCGCGCGGCGCATCGCCTCGTCGACGGAGACGCTCGCCATCGCCTGTCCCTGCCCTCTCGCTCGCCGGTCGCGCGGGCGAGGCTGGGAGGTTACGGCACGGATGCCGCGGACACGCGACGGCGGAGACCCGGGGACGGCGGCGCCGACCCCGAGAAGCCCAGGCGACGGCTGACAACGCCAGCGGCCGGCAGGGCCTCCCCGTCCCGCGCGCTGTCTCCCATCCGGACTGTCTGGGGGCGGACGAGCCGCACCCCAACCGTCGGCCCCGGATTCTCACCAGGTCCACCTTCAGGCCGAAGCCGTCCGGGTCGCGGGCTTACCACGGTCGGACCGTGGATCACCGCCGGTTCGGAATTTCACCGAGCCCCGCCAGCGCGTGGTGGGTATACCGAAAGTCTTACACGGCAAGCGGGGGGCAGCGCCAGAGACGCGAGCTACCTCACAGCGAGGAATGCCCGGTTCAGGTGACCCCGCGCCGGCGGTCGACCGCGACGTACGACCCGGGCTGGCTCTTGGCGACCGTCTTCATCTCGGAGGCGACGGCGATCGCCTCCAGCGGGCTGGTGAGGCGCTTGCCGGAGTCGGAGAGGGAGACCCCGATGGAGAGGGTGACCAGGGCGGCCCGCCTGATGTTGCCCCGCCGGTCCTTCAGCTCGACGAAGCCGCGTTCCCGGTCGGTGGGGTCGTAGAGGGCGTCGGCGGCCTTCTCGAAGTCGACCACCGACCGGCTGGTCAGCGGCCGGACCTGGTTGGGGGCGCAGACGATGACGAAGTCGTCGCCGCCGACGTGGCCGAGGAACGCCGGCGGCAGGCCGATCGACACCACCGCCCGGTGCAGGCTGCGGGCCAGGGCGGAGATGAACTCGTCGCCCCGGACGAAGCCGTACCGGTCGTTGACGCTCTTGAACCGGTCGATGTCGATGTATCCGACGGCGTAGTCGACCCCGCTGCGCACCCGGTCGCTGATCTCCCGCCGGATCCGGCTGTTGCCCGGCAACCCGGTCAGCGGGGAGACCTCGCGGAACTCCTTGTTGCGGCGCAGCGTGGAGCTGACCCGGGCGACCAGCTCGGCGGTGTCGAAGGGTTTCACCAGGTAGTCGTCGGCGCCGGCGCTGAGGCCGTTGACCTTGTCCACGGTCATGCCCTTGGCGGTCAGCATGATCACCGGCAACGCCGAGGTCATCGGGTCGGCGCGCAGCCGGCGGGTCAGCTCCAGTCCGTCGATGCGGGGCATCATCAGGTCGACCACGGCCAGGTCCGGCCGGTGCCGCTCGATCACCTCGAGCGCTTCCTGGCCGTCTGCGGCGTGCAGCACCTCGAAGCCGTGCAGGCGCAGGTTGAACTCGACGAATCGCGCGATGTCCTCGTCGTCGTCGACGACCAGGACGACGTCGGGTTGCTCGTCGGCCGGGTCCACGTCAGCCGCCAAGGGCCGCACGTTCCGCCAGGCCCCGCAGGCGGCGTACCGCCTCGGCGGGGTCGTCGGCGCCGTAGACCGCGGTGCCGGCGACGAAGGCGTCCGCGCCCGCCGCGGCGGCCTGCTCGATGGTGTCGGCGGCGATCCCCCCGTCGACCTCGATCCGCAGCTCCAGGTGGCCGCTGTCCACGTGTCGTCGGGCGGCGCGTACCTTGTCCAGCAGCTGCGGGATGAACCGTTGCCCGCCGAAGCCGGCCTTGATCGTCATGATCAGCAGCGTGTCGAAGCTGGGCAGCAGCTCCAGGTACGGCTCGATCGGGGTGTCCCGGTCGATCGCCAGCCCCGCCTTCGCCCCGGCCGAGCGGAGGTCCTTGGCGAGCGCCACCGGATCGTCGCACGCCTCGGCGTGGAAGGTGACGTTGTAGGCCCCGGCGTCGGCGTACCCGGGGGCCCAGCGCCGCGGGTCCTCGATCATGAGGTGCACGTCGAAGGGCAGCTCGGTCGCCGCGCGCAGGCTCTGCACCACCGGCAGCCCGATGGTCAGGTTCGGCACGAAGTGGTTGTCCATGACGTCGACGTGCAACCAGTCGGCGGCGTGCTCGACGGCACGGACCTCGTCGGCGAGGTGGGCGAAATCGGCGGCCAGGATGCTCGGCGCGACGATCGGCGGCGGTACGGTCACCGGGCCAGTGTACGAACGCCGCCGTTCGCCGTCGGAGGCACGGCACCGGCGAGGACTCGCTGTGATCCGGCCGTGACCCCGGCACCGAACCGGCTACCGGCCCCGGCGCTCCGCGCCGAGCGCTCCCCCTTCACCGGAGCCCGGTGCCGTATGCTCCACCGCCGTGGCGTGAGGTGTCGACAAGGGCCCCTTCCTGTCGCCTCGGGTGGAGAAGGATCCCCTTCTCACCAGCACCCAGCGGCCGCCACCACTGTCGACGGGGAGGTCGGTACGCGATGCGGCGATGGTGGACAGCGGCTGCTGTGGGCGCGACGGCGGCGCTGGCGCTGGCCGGGTGCGGCGCCCCGGGCGGGGTGGACGGGGACCTGACCGACGACTGGGCCGCCTTCCCGGCCGTCAAGACCTTCGTGCCGGAGGCCGGGGTCTGCCACCTCACGATCCAGGACGTCGGATACTTCAGCGGATACGACCCGCTCGACTGCACCGCGTCGCACCGCGCCGAGACGCTGCACGTGGGCACGCTGACCGGTGCGGACGCCGACCGGGGTGCTCCCCCGAAGGCCGGGTCGACCGGGATACGGGCCGCGCACGCCGAGTGCGACCGAGAGGTCAGCAAGGCCGTCGGCGCCGACTGGCGCTCGGGACGGCTGCAGCTCATGATCGTCTTCCCGTCGCCCCAGGGCTGGACCGGCGGGGCCCGCTGGTTCCGCTGCGACCTCTCCGAGGTGGTCAGCCTGGAGGACAACGGCACCCACGAGCGCAGCGCCAGCCTGCGAAACGCCCTGGCGCCGGGATCCCCGCTGGCGCTCGGCTGCTTCGACCCGAAGCTGGACAAGGACGATATCGAAGAGATGCGACCGGTCGGGTGCACCGCGAAGCACAAGGCGGAGTTCGTCGGGGTGTCCCCCTTCCCCGACATCACCTACGCCGAGTTCCAGCGCACTCCAAAGCGTACGCACGAGGCGTGCCTGTCGGTGATCGCGAAGTACGTCAAGGTGCCGGACAACAGGGACATGGGGTACCGGTCGGGCACGATCTACTACTCCCCGGCCGAGGAGGAGTGGAATGACGGCAACCGCGGTGTGCAGTGCTTCCTCTGGCTGTCGGACCGGACGCTGACCCGCTCGCTCAAGGGCGCCGGCAGCAAGGGCCTGCCGGTCCGCTGACCGGGACCGGGTGGGGCCGCCGCTGCCGGTCGGCCCCACCCGGTCTGCGGCCGCTCAGCCGACCTGCAGCGTCACGTCGTCGATGACGAAGCTGGTCTGCAACAACGCGTCCTCCACGCCGGTCCACTTCAGGGTCACCGTCTGCCCGGTGTACGCGGTCAGGTCGAAGCTGCGCTGCGTGTAGCCGGTGGCGGCGTTGAGGTTCGAGTACGTCGCCAGCGTGGTCGTGCCCACCTGGACGGTCAGCTTGTCGTACGCCGTCGACGAGGTGGTTTCCGCGGTGTCGATGTGCAGCCAGAACGCCAGGGTGTAACTGGTGCACCCGGTGGGCAGGGTCACTGACTGCGACAGCGTGTCGGTGTGCGAGCTGCCGTACCCGTCCAGCCACGCCTTGTACGAGCCGGTCCGCGCCGGCTGGCCCTGGGCGCTGGTGATCACGCCTGAGGTCGCTGTCCAGGGCGAGGTGCCGGCCTCGAAGCCGCCGTTGCCGATGAGCTGCCCGCCGGTGCAGCCGCCGGTGCCGGTCACGGTGAGGCTGTAGGTGGTGCTGCGGGTGGTCGACCCGGTGCCGGTGACCGTGATGGCGTACGTCCCCGTGGCGGCCGTCGCCGAGGCGCTGACCGTCATGGTGGCCGAGCCGCCCGAGGTGACCGAGGACGGGCTGAACAACACGGTCACCCCGCTGGGCGCGCCGGTGGCGGAGAGGCTGACGGTCTGGGCGCTGCCGCTGGTGGTGGCGGTGTTGACGGTCGCGGTGGTGGCGCCGCCCCGGGCCACGCTGCCCGAGGTCGGGCTCACCGAGACGGAGAAGTCGTTGGTCGGGGTGCCGCCGACCGCGAGCTGCCAGATCGCGTACGCGACGCCGTCCGCGGCCCGGTCGAGGATGGTCGCGTTGATGTTGCCGGTGGTGTCGCAGGCCTTGTGGTAGCAGGAGTCGTACGCCGTTGCGGCGGTGCCGCCCCACTTGCTGGCCTGGGCGGACGTCTTGGTGTAGCTGGCGCCCGCCGCGTAGCCGGAAGTGGGGATGCCGGCGTTGGCGAACGAGTAGTCGTCGGAGCGGCCCTGCCCCTCGGTGTTCTCCTCCGGTTGGAGGCCCAGCGAGTCCCAGTACGCCTTCAGGGGCGCGGCGGTGGTCGAGGTGACCCGGTTGATGAAGTAGCCGCCGTTGGGCGAGGCGACCATGTCGAAGTTGTAGTACGCCTTGAGGTAGCTCTTCTGGGTGGCGCTCAGCGAGTTGACGTAGAACTTCGAGCCCTGCAGGCCCTGCTCCTCGCCGTTCCACCAGGCGAACCGGACCCGCTGGGTCATGGTCGGCTTCTGCTGCGCCAGCACCAGGGCGTTCTCCAGCAGGGTGGCCGAGCCGGAACCGTTGTCGTTGATACCCGGGCCGGCGGCGACGCTGTCCAGGTGGGCGCCGAACATCACAACCTGGTCGGCCGGGCCCTGCGGCCACTCGGCGATCAGGTTGCTCGCCGGGTAGGTGCAGGTGGTGCAGGTCTGCTCGGTGACGCTGTAGCCGGCGGCCTGGAGCTTGGATTTCACGTAGCTCACCGAGGCGGTGTAGCCGGCCGAGCCGGCCCGCCGGGTGCCGCCGTTGCTGGTGGCGATGGTGTTGAACTGGGTCAGGTGGGCCTGCACGTTGGTCACCGAGATGTCCGGTGCGGCCAGGGCCGCCGCGGCGACGGCGGCGATCGGAGCGGCGGAGGCAGGGGTGGCGCCCAGGACCGCCGTCACGGCGGTGAAGAGGGCGAGCGCGAGGCCCGCGGTCGGGGTGCGGCGTCTCATGCGGACTCCTCGTGGGGGTCGGCGGGGTGTTGCGGGGCGGCGTGGCGCGACCGGTGCTCGGGTGGAGCCCGGCATCGACGAAACCACGATCGAGACACTCACATGCATCGATCAACGAAGTCAACGAGCCGCCACATCCCACGTGCCCCCTCCCCCCGCCGAGATGCCCACCCCCCGGCCACCCCGCCTCACCCCCCACCTCGCTGATCAAGGAGTTCGCGTCGCAGCGCGACGATTTCCCGACGCAAACTTCTTGATCAACTTGCCGGAGGGGTGCGGGCGGGGGGGGGTGGGTGGTGGGGGATCAGGTTCGGCGTAGGAGGGCCAGGAACATGGCGTCGGTGCCGTGGCGCTGCGGCCACAGCTGCACCGTGGGGCCGTCCCCGAGCCCCGGCATGCCGGCCGGCAGCAACGGCCGGGCGTCGACGAAGTCGATCGGGAAGCCGGCGCGGCGGGACGCCTCGGTCACCGTCACGTGCGTCTCCACGATGTGTGGGGAACAGGTGACGTACGCGACCAGCCCGCCGGGCCGAACCGCGCGCAACGCCGCGGTGAGCAGCTCCCGCTGCAGGCGGGTCAGCGGCGGCAGGTCCGACGGCTGGCGGCGCCAGCGGGACTCCGGCCGGCGGCGCAGCGAGCCGAGCCCGGTGCACGGGGCGTCGACCAGCACCCGGTCGAAGTGCCCCTCCGGCAGCTTCGGGTCGGCGCCGACCGTCCGCCCATCGATATTCAGCACGTTCACCGGCAGGCCCCGGGTGGCCTGGGCGACCAGCCGGGCCCGGTGCTCGGCGACCTCGACCGCGGTGAGCCGGGCGTCGCGCTGGGCGGCGAGCGCGCCGAGCAGGCCGGCCTTGCCACCCGGGCCGGCGCACAGATCCAGCCAGCGGCCGTCCGGGCCGTCCAGCGGCGCGGTCGCGAGGACGTTCGCCACCAGCTGGGAGCCCTCGTCCTGGACGTGGGCGCGCCCCTCGGCCACCGCCGACAGCTCCCCCGGCGCGCCGCCGGACAGATAGACCGCGTATGGCGAGAAGGCACCCGGGGCGCCGCCGACCTCGTCGGCCAGTTCCACCGGGTCGGCCAGGCCAGGGCGGGCACACAGGTGCACGGGCGGGCGCTCGTTGTCCTCGATCAGCAGACGCGCCGTCTCGCCCAGATCACCCCCGAGCGCCTCCGCGAACGCCCGGACGATCCACTGCGGATGGCTGTACGCCAGCGCCAGATGGCCGATCGGGTCGGTCTCCGCCGACGGGGCGAGCTTGGCCACCCAGCCGTCGATGTCGCGGGTCGCCACCTCGCGGAGCACCGCGTTGGCGAAGCCGGTGGCCCCGGGGCCGACGATCCGGACCAGGTCCACGGTGGAGGAGACCGCCGCGTGCGGCGGCACCCGGGTGTGCAGCAGCTGGTACGCCCCGAGCCGCAGCGCGTCCCGTACCGGCGGGTCGATCCGCTGCACGTCCCGGCCGGCCGCGTCGGTGATGATCGCGTCCAGGGTGCCGGTGTGCCGCAGCGAGCCGTAGGTCAGCTCGGTGGCGAACGCGGCGTCCCGCCCGGTCAGCCCCTCGTCGCGCAGCATCGACGGCAGCACCAGATTGGCGTACGCGTCGTCCCGATGCACCGCCGCGATCGCCTGGTACGCGACGTGCCGGGGCAGGTCGACGGCGGGCCGCCCGGGACGGCGGTCACCGAAGCGCCCCTCCCGCCCCGGCCGGCCGGGGCGCTCTCCGCGGCCGGGCCGGCCCTCGCGGGACCGCTCGGCGCCGCGCCCGCCACCGAACCGACCGGTGTCGTCGGCGCGCGGGCCGGACCCGTACCGGGAGCCACGCCCGGCGGCACGCTCGCCGTCCCGGGGGCCATGGGCGTCCCGGCGATCGGCCGAACCGTCACGCGGGCCGTCGGTGGGGAAGCGGTCACCCCTGGGTTCGGACGGCCCCGTCACGCGAACACCTCACCGGCGGCGACCCGGGCGCCCCGCGCCCAGTCACTCGCCGACATGGCCTTCTTGCCGGCCGCCCGCACCTCGCCGAGGCACACCGGGGCGGTGGCGGTGCCCGCCAGCACCCGGGACTTCTCGATCAGCAGCTCGCCGGGCTTCAGCTCGGGGCCGTCGGCCAGCGGGGTGACGGGACCGAGCTTCACCCGGTCGCCGCGGAACGTGGTCCACGGACCGGGCGCCGGGGTGCAGGCGCGGACCCGCCGGTCCACCGCGAACGCCGGGTCGGTCCAGCGGATCCGGGCGTCCTCGACGGTCAGCTTGGGCGCGAGCGACACCCCGTCGGCGGGCTGCGGCACGGCGCGGGCGCCCCCGGCCTCGAGCGCGTCCAGGACGGCCACCAGCAGGCCGGCACCCGACCGGGCGAGCCGGTCCAGCAGGTCCCCGGAGGTGTCGGTGCCGCGGATCTCGTCGGTGACCGTGCCGTACACCGGGCCGGTGTCCAGCCCTTCCTCCAGCTGGAAGACGCTGGCCCCGGTCAGCTCGTCGCCGTGCAGCACGGAGTGCTGCACGGGGGCCGCTCCGCGCCAGGCCGGCAGCAGCGAGAAGTGCAGGTTGATCCAGCCGTGCCGGGGGATCTCCAGCGCCACCGGCGGCACCAGCGCGCCGTACGCGACCACCGGCACGCAGTCCGGTGCCAGCTCGCGGAGCCGGTCCAGGAACTCGGGCTCGCGGGGCTTCGCCGGGGTGAGCACCTCGACGCCGTGCGCGTCGGCCCACGCGCCGACCGGGGAACGGACCAGACCCCGGCCGCGCCCGGCCGGGGCGTCGGGACGGGTGACCACGGCCAGCAGCTCGTGGCCGGACGCGGCGATGGCGTCCAGGGCGGGGACGGCGACGGCCGGCGTGCCGGCGAAGACCAGACGCAACCGGCTCACCGCCCCAGGCCGAACGGGCTGCCGGCGGCGTGCGGGCTGAGCTTGACGGTCGGCGGGGCGTCCGGGTCGTACCACTCGGCCTGGCGGATCGCCTTCATGGCCTCCTTGCGGCCGGCCGGATCCAGCCGGTCGACGAAGAGGACCCCGTCGAGGTGGTCGGTCTCGTGCTGGACGCAGCGGGCCATCAGCCCGGTGCCGACGATCTGCAGCGGGTCGCCGTGACCGGTGAAGCCCTTGGCGATGACGTTCTGCCGGCGCTTGGTGTCGAAGTAGAGCCCGGGGATGGACAGGCAGCCCTCCGGGCCGTCCTGCTCCTCCTCGTCGGGAAACTCCAGCACCGGGTTGACCAGGTGTCCGACGATGTCGTCCACGTCGAAGGTGAACACCCGCAGGCCCACTCCGAGCTGCGGCGCGGCCAGGCCGGCCCCGCCCCGGTCGCGCATCGTGTCGGTCAGGTCGGCGATCAGCCTGCGCAGCTCGGCGTCGAAGTCGACCACCGGGTCGGCCGGCGTGCGCAGCACCGGGTCTCCGAACAGACGGATGGGCTGGACGGTCACGCGGGGTGGCTCCTTGTCTGGGACGAGTGCTGTCGTAACAGTCTACGGAGTCGCCCCCGCCGCCCCGGTCGGCGTACCGCGATCAGTGCGCGACGACACGTCACCGCCGGCGATATCACCGACGGTGATGGGAAGGGTGGCGCGGCCCCGCAGGGTGAGCCGGACCGCCGGTCTGCCCGGGTCAGGCGTTGGCGCCCGGCTCCCCCGCGAGCACCGCGTCGCCACCGAGCAGGGCGTGCTCGGGCAGCGGGAGCTGGATGCCGTGCGCGGCCGCCCAGTCGTGGATCACGCTGGGGCGGGCCTGGGCGGCGAAGTAGTCGATCGCGCTCATCCCGCCGACCACCGGTTCGTCCACCTCGCCGACCAGCCTGGCGGGGACCAGCGGGAAGCCGCTCTGCAGGGCGGCGCTGAGCCGCCGGTGGCCGTCCACCACGAAGAAGTACTCACCGGTGTAGCCGATGGTCAGCGGGGGCAGGGCCTCGTCACCCGCCTCGGCCACATCACCCACGAACTCGGAGTCCCAGAGGCCCCGGAGGGTGGCGATGTCCTCGGTCGGGTAGATCCGGGCCGGGTCGAGCAGCAGCAGCGGCACGCCCTCGCGCAGCACCTCGGCGCCGAGCCGCTCCTGGAAGACGTCGATGACGTGCTGGATCACCTGCTCCGGGGCGGCCCGGGTGGTGTCGCAGACCAGGTCGTAGTTGCGCAGCCGGGCCTTGTCGACGCCGTACCGGACGATGAACCGGCCGCGCTCGCTCTCGCTGCGCTCCTTGAGCTTGGTCCGGGCCTCCTCCAACGAGGTGTAGCTCTCGGCCGGGCCGGACGGGCGGGCGAGCACCCGCCGGGCCGCCTCGGACGGCTCGGTGATCATGTGCACCTTGAGCGCGTCGGTGAAGAAATGCCAGGCCAGCCGGGAATCCATCACCAGCCGCTCGCCGGAGGCGGCGATGTCCCGCTGGAGCTGGTCGACGTACCCGTCGACGGCCTGGTCGAGCTCCGCGTGCAGGTTGAGCTGCAGGGCGGTCATCTGCCGCTCCTGGGCCATCTGCCGGTAGAGGTCGCCGACGCTGACCCGGCGCAGCCCCAGCCGCTTGGCGATCTCGACGGAAACGGTGCTCTTGCCGCTGCCGAGGTCACCGTTGAAGACGATCGATTGACGAACGGTCACGAGTGGTCCACCCCTGCTCACCGGCTGGTTGACATCATCGATTCGGTGCCGGCTCGACGTGCTGCCGCCTGGCTCTCGGCCAGCCTCCGGCAACTCCAGCCCGGCGCGTCTGGCGCCGCGCCGCGACCTGGAATCATCGTGCGTCCGGGCATGACGGGCGATGTTATCACGCGGTCTCCACCCATTTGCCGGACGAGGTGTGCGACGACGTGTTGGTCAGCGGGGCCGGGTGCCGGGCCGGCCAACAGCGCCCGCACGGATCGACGACGCCGGGACGGTCAGAAGAGGCTGAGCGGGTCGACCTGGAGCCGGACCGGGTCGGCGGCCTTGCGGGCGCTACGCTGCCCGGCTGCCGCGTGCAGCGCCTCGGCCAGGGCGGCGGCGCGGGCCCGGGGAACCCGGACCAGCATCCGCTCCCGGCCCTCATCGGCGGGAACCGGGCCGAGCACCTCGGCGTCGGCGGGCAGCCGGGCCCCGGCGAGCAGATCCGACACCGCTTCCGCCGGGCCGGTAACGCTGGCCATCCGGACCGCCGGTGGGAAGCCCAGTTCACGCCGTTCGGCCAGCTCCCTGGCGGCGAACCAGGCCGCGTCCCAACGCAGCAGCGCCTGCACCGGCGCGAGGCCGCCGTCGGCGACCACCACCACCCGGCCGCCCGCCGCGCCGGGCCGGGCCAGCGCGACCGCGGCCAGCCAGCGGCGCAGCGCCTCCTCCCCGGCCCGCAGGTCGGCCCGGGTGAGCAGGGCCCACGAGTCGAGCAGCAGGACCGCCCCGTACCCACCGTCGGCCATCGGTTCCGCGCCCGGCGTGGCGATCACCAGGCCGGCCCCGCCCGGCACCGCGCCCAGCACCTCGTCCCGTCCGGAGGTACGAACCGGCACGCCGGGGAAGGCCCGGCCCAACTCCTCCGCGGTACGCCGGGCGCCGGTGACCGAGGCGCGCAGCCGCCGCCCCCCGCACTCCGGGCAGGCGTACGCGGCGGCACCCCGGCCGCACCAGCGGCAGGCCGGCAGGCCATCGGCGGCGGGCAGGGCGAGGGGCCCGGCGCAGTGCGGGCAACGGGCCGGCGTACGGCAGTCGGCGCACGCGATCGAGGGCAGATAGCCGCGCCGGGGCACCTGCACCAGCACCGGCAGGTCGGCGCGGAGCGCATCCCGGGCGGTGGTCCAGGCCAGGCTGGGCAGCCGGGCGGAGGCCGCCCCGGGGTCGCGGGCCAGGTGTGGGTCGTCCCCGGTCGGCGCGATCGCCGGCATCCGGGCCCGTACGGTCACCCGGTCGGCGACCACCTCCCGGGCCCAGCGGGTCTCCACCAGCAGCTGCGCCTCGGCGGTGCGGGCGTACCCGCCGACCAGGGCGGCCGTCTCGCCGAGCTGGGCCCGGGTGAGCAGCACGTCCCGGGCGTGCGGATACGGCGCCCGAGGCTCGGCGTGCAGGTCGTCGCCGTCATCCCAGATGGCGACGAGGCCGAGCCGGTCGACCGGGGCGAACATCGCCGCCCGGGTGCCGATCACCACGGGCACGTCGCCACGCCGGGCGGCGAGGAAAGCCCGGTACCGGCGGGCCGGACCGAGCGCGGCGGAGAGGCAGACGTGCCGTCCCGCCCCGAGGACGCCGGTCAGGGCGGCATCGAGGCGTTCCAGGTCCCGAGCGTCGGCCACCACGACGACCGCGCCCCGGCGACCCGCCACCACGGCGGCGACCGCGTCGGCGTACCGGGCGGCCCAGTCCTCGCCGGGCAGGGCCGACCAGACCGCGCGGGGCGCCCGGCCGTCGGCGAGCGCGTGCAGGAGGGCCGGCCCGGCCGGATAGTCCCGCCACCCACGCGGGTCCACCGGCGCGCCGGGGTCGGTGCCGTCCGACGGAGCGGTGACCGTCCGCTCGGCATCGTCCGCCGGTGCGGCGGGGTCCGCGTCGTCCGGCGGCGCGGCGGTGAGTTCCTTCTCCGCCCTGGCATGCCGGGGCGGTACGGCCAGCCGGAGCACGTCGGCGAGGCTGCCGGCGTACCGGTCGGCGACCGCCCTGGCCAGCCGGGCCACCTCGGGCGCGAGCACCGGCACCGGGGAGACGACCTTCTCCAGGTAGCGGGGGCGGGGGTGGTCGGACTCCGCGACGCGTTCCAACAGCCAGCCGTCGACCAGCTGGCCGGCGAAGCGCACCTTCACCCGCACCCCGGGCAGCGCCTGGGCGTCCAGCTCGGCCGGAACCAGGTAGTCGAACGGGCGGTCGAGATGGGCCAGGGGCAGGTCCACGCAGACACGAGCGACCGGCGACCCCTCGGCGGGCCGCCGGTCGCCGCGCCTGGTTCCGGTCAGGCTCCCGCGGCCGACTTGAGGTCGGCGGCCCGGTCGGTGCTCTCCCAGGTCAGGTCCGTCAGTTCCCGGCCGAAGTGGCCGTACGCGGCGGTCTGCTGGTAGATCGGGCGGAGCAGGTTGAGGTCCCGGATGATCGCGGCCGGGCGCAGGTCGAACACCTCGGCGACGGCCTTCTCGATCGAGGCGACCGGCACCGTCTCGGTGCCGAAGGTCTCGATGAAGAGGCTCACCGGGTGCGCCTTGCCGATCGCGTACGCGACCTGTGCCTCGCACCGCTCGGCCAGGCCGGCGGCGACCACGTTCTTGGCCACCCAGCGCATCGCGTACGCGGCGGAGCGGTCCACCTTGGACGGGTCCTTGCCGGAGAACGCGCCACCACCGTGGCGGGCGTACCCGCCGTAGGTGTCGACGATGATCTTCCGGCCGGTGAGGCCGGCGTCGCCCATCGGCCCGCCGATCTCGAACCGCCCGGTCGGGTTGACCAGCAGCCGGTAGCCGTCGGTCTCCAGGCCGAGGCCCTCCAGCTCCGGAGTGATCACGTGGTCGCGGATGTCCGGGGTGAGCAGCGAGTCGAGCGAGATGTCCGCGGCGTGCTGGCTGGAGACCACGACCGTGTCGAGCCGGACCGGGCGCAGCCCGTCGTACTCGACGGTCACCTGGGTCTTGCCGTCCGGCCGCAGGTACGGGACGGAGCCGTCCTTGCGCACCGCGGCGAGGCGCCGGGCCAGCCGGTGGGCGAGCGCGATCGGCAGCGGCATCAGCTCGGGCGTCTCGGAGCAGGCGAAGCCGAACATCATGCCCTGGTCGCCGGCGCCCTGCGCGTCCAGCGCGCTCTCCGACGAACCGGTACGCAGCTCGAACGCGTTGTCGACACCCTGGGCGATGTCCGGCGACTGGGAGCCGATGGAGACGCTGACGCCGCAGGACGCGCCGTCGAAGCCCTTCTTCGACGAGTCGTACCCGATGCCGAGGATGGTCTCCCGGACGATGGTCGGAATGTCGGCGTACGCCTTCGTGGTGACCTCGCCGGCGACGTGCACCTGGCCGGTGGTGATCAGGGTCTCGACGGCGACACGGCTGTGCGGGTCCTGGGCGAGCAACGCGTCGAGAATGCCGTCACTGATCTGGTCGGCGATCTTGTCCGGGTGGCCTTCCGTGACCGATTCGGACGTGAAGAGACGTGTCACGGCACTCCTAAGGATGTGAAAACTTCTGGAAAAGTCGCTCGGCGGCAGTTTAGTCACCGCGTTCCCAGCGTGCTCCCCGGAACGGAAGGTGCCAACCGTCGGGATTGCCCCATCAGCCGAGCGTGTACGAGGTCCCAGACAGCGTCGGCCAGGTCCTCCTTGGGCTGCTCGGGCAGCCGGTGCACCGAACCGTCCGCACCGATCACGGTCGCGGCGTTGGTCTCGGCGCCGAAGACCTTGTCCACGCCGACCTCGTTGATCACGATGAGGTCCGCCCGTTTCCGGGCGAGCTTGGCCCGGCCGTTGGTCTCGGCGTCGCCGGTCTCGGCGGCGAAGACCACCAGCACCTGCCCGGGCCGCCGGCGCTGCCCCAGCTCGGCGGCGATGTCCGGGTTGGTGACCAGTTCGATGGTCGGCGCGCTGCCGTCCTCCGCCTTCTTGATCTTTCCCGGAGCGTAGCTGGCCGGGCGGAAGTCGGCGGGGGCCGCGGCCATCACCACGACGTCCGCCTCGGCGGCCGCCTCCAGGGTCGCGGTGCGCAGTTCCTCGGTGGTGCCCACCCGGACCAGGTCCGCCCCGGCCGGGTCGGCGAGCGCGACGTTGGCCGAGACCAGGGTGACCCGGGCGCCCCGGGCGACGGCGGCGCGGGCGAACGCGTACCCCTGCTTGCCGGACGAGCGGTTGCCCAGGAAGCGCACCGGGTCGAGCGGCTCCCGGGTGCCGCCGGCGGTGACCACCACGCGTCGGCCAGTCAGATCGGCCGGGGCGTCGACGCCCCGGGCCAGGGCCCGGCGGGCGACCGCGAAGATCTCCGCCGGGTCGGGCAGCCGGCCCTTGCCGGTGTCCTTACCGGTGAGCCGACCGACGGCGGGCTCGACCACCCGGACTCCCCGGGACCGCAGGGTCGCGACGTTGGCGATGGTCGCCGGGTGTTCCCACATCTCGGTGTGCATGGCCGGGGCGAGCACGACCGGGCAGCGGGCGGTCAGCAGGGTGTTGGTGAGCAGGTCGTCGGCGAGGCCGTGGGCGGCCTTGGCGAGCAGGTCGGCGGTTGCCGGGGCCACGACGACCAGGTCGGCGTGCTGGCCGAGGCGGACGTGTGGCACCTCGTGCACGTCCGACCAGACGTCGTCGGCGACCGGCTGGCCCGAGAGCGCGGCCCAGGTCGGCGCCCCGACGAAGCGGAGCGCCGACGCGGTCGGCACGACCCGGACCCGGTGGCCCGACTCGGTGAAGAGCCGGAGCAGCTCACACGCCTTGTAGGCGGCGATGCCGCCGCCGACCCCAAGAACGATCTCGGCGGACATCGACGCGGACGGGGATTACGGCTGGTCGGTCGGCTCGGCGGTGAGCAGGCCCGCGTTGATCTCGCGCATGGCGATGGAGAGCGGCTTCTCCTGCGGGGTCGTCTCCACGAGCGGGCCGACGTACTCCAGCAGGCCCTCACCGAGCTGGCTGTAGTAGGCGTTGACCTGGCGCGCGCGCTTGGCGGCGAAGATCACCAGAGCGTACTTCGAGGTCGTCTTCTCGAGGAGCTCGTCGATCGGCGGGTTGGTGATGCCCTCGGGGTTGGTGGCGATGGATCCCACGAATTACCTCTGCGTCTCGTACACCGCCCGGGGGCGGTGGTCTCTCAACCGCTCGGGTGCGGTTGGGCCGGAGCCAGGAAGGAAGAACCGAGCAAGCCTACCAGCTCCTCCGCCGCACGCTCCGTGCGGTCGTGCACCACGGCGTGTACGAAGGCGGCCGCGACGGCCGGATCCGGCCGGTACGACGGCGGGGCGAGCAGCACCAGCTCCGCGTCCGGTACGGCGGCCCGGACGGCGAGCGCGCCGGGCAGGTCCAGCGGGAGCAGCACCGGCCGCCCGGCGGCGAGCCGGGCCCGGACGCCCGCCCGCGGCACGCCGCGCCGGTACGGTCCGATCCGGCACCACTCCAGCAACTCGTCGGCGGCGATCATCCGGTCGAACTCGGCCGGGTCGAGGAAGATCCGGTCGACGCCGTTCACCTCGCCGGGGCACGGCGGCCGGGTGGTGGCGGCCACCGGTACCCACAGAGACGGAAAGCGCGCCCGGACCCGCTCGACGACACTCTCCCTGCCGGCCCCGGAGGGACCGGCCAGGACAGTGAGCCGAGCCGCCGGGCGCGCCTCGTCATCCGTGCTCACCGCTTGTTTCTACATGCTGCGGCGTTCAGTTGGCGGCGAACTCTCCAAGCAGAGCCTTGCGCTGCTGCTCGCCCAGGCCACGCAGACGACGGCTGTCGGCGATCTTGAGCTTCTCCATGATCTGGGTAGCCCGGATCTTGCCGATGCCCGGCATCGCCTGGAGGACGGCCGACACCTTCAGCTTGCCGACGACGTCGTTGGACTCGGCCTGCTCAAGGACGGTGGCGAGGCTGGTCTTGCCCTGCTTGAGGTCCTCCTTCAGCTTGGCACGGGCCTTGCGGATCTCCGCGGCCTTCTCCAGCGCGGCAGCGCGCTGCTCGGGGGTCAATGACGGGAGCGGCACCAGTTCTCCTCAGGTCCCTAGCGCGGCGGGCGGTAGTTTCCGCCGCTTCTGTGAAACGTGGTGTCGCTGGCAACCAAAGGGGTCCGTGGTTCCCAGCGCGGGGAAAACTAGCGGTCAACGGAGTTTTCGGCAACGTGGACGCGCGAAGATCATCGCAAAGTGACCGAGCCGTCAGTCAGTCACGGACGGCCAGCGCGGCCCGGCAGTCGGCCAGCGCCCGCTCGGCGGCGGCCCGCAGGGCCGCCGGGTCCGGCCCGGCGTGCAGCACCTCCCGGGAGTACGACGGCAGCACCGAGGGCAGGCTGGAGCCGAACACGGTGCGCAGGTCCGCGGCCGTGGCGCCCTGCGCGCCCAGCCCCGGGGCGAGCAGTGGACCGTTCACTTCGGAGAGGTCGTGGCCGGTTTCACCGACCGTCGCGCCGACCACCAGACCGAAGCTGCCGAGCGGCTCGGCACCCCGGTTGAGCTGGGAAATCTCGTCAATGACGGTCTGCGCCACGGTCCGCCCGTCGGCCCCGACGGCACGCTGCACGGCGGCGCCCTCCGGGTTGGAGGTGAGCGCGAGGACGAAGACCCCGCCACCGTGCGCGGCGGCCAGCTCGAACATCGGCGCGAGCGAACCTACTCCCAGGTAGGGGCTCGCCGTCACCGCATCGGCATACAGCGGGCTGGATGGATCAAGGTACGCCGAGGCGTACGCGCTGACCGTCGAACCGATGTCGCCGCGCTTCGCGTCGAGGACAACGAGAGCTCCGGCATTTCGCAACTGTCGGATAGTTGACTCAAGCACCCCGATACCACGCGACCCGAAGCGCTCGAAGAAGGCCGACTGCGGCTTGACCACCGCGACCTGCTCACCGAGCGCCTCCACCACCGTCCGGCTGAACCGGTCGAGGCCCTCGACGTCGTCCGCGAGCCCCCAACGGGCCAGCAGCCCGGGATGCGGGTCGATACCCACGCAGAGCGGTCCCCGCTCGGCCACGGCCCGGTGCAGGCGGGCGCCGAAGCTCTCCATCGCGACTCTCCTTCTCCTCGCGCGGCGTCGCACCGCGGTCCGCGTCGACGGGCCCACGCCGTCGCCGTCCTGCCGCCCGTACGGGCGGCCCCGATCATGGTCTTCTGGCGCCTTCGTCATCCCGATCAGCGGCTCTTGTTCCCGACCGATCGGTGCGGAGCGGAGGCGGCGGGTGCCGCGGCGGGGATGACGGCTCAGCCGGCCTTGACCGCCGCCTCGACCCCGGCGACGATCCGCGCCACGTCCGCCGCGTCGGTGACGTACGGCGGCATGGTGTAGACGAGGTCGCGGAAAGGTCGCAGCCACACACCCTGCGCGACCGCGGCGGCGGTCGCCCGGGGAAGGTCCACCTCGTGGTCGAGCTGGACCACACCGATCGCGCCGAGCACCCGTACGTCGGCCACCCCGGGGGCGCCGCGCAACGGCTCCAGGCCGGCCCGCAGCCCCTCCTGGATCTCCGCCACCCGCCCGGCCCAGTTTCCGGCCCGCAGCAGGTCCAGGGAGGCGTTGGCGACCGCGCAGGCGAGCGGGTTGCCCATGAAGGTCGGACCGTGCGCCAGTACCCCGTCCGCCGAGATGCCCCGGGCGACCTCGGGGGTGCAGAGCGCGGCGGCCAGTGTCAGGTAACCGCCGGTGAGGGCCTTGCCGACGCAGAGCACGTCCGGGACGACCCCGGCATGCTCGGCGGCGAACATGGCGCCGGTCCGGCCGAAGCCGGTGGCGATCTCGTCGAAGATCAGCAGGATGCCGTGCGCCCGCGTCACCTCGCGCAGCACCCGCAGGTAGTGCGGATGGTGGAAGCGCATCCCGCCGGCGCCCTGCACCACCGGCTCCACGATCACCGCGGCCAGCTCGTCGGCGTGCCGCTCCACCGCGTCCACCAGGGCCGCCTCGTACGCCGGGTCGGGCGGGGTGTCGAAGCCGCCCGGCGGCACCGGCGCGAAGACCTGCCGGGGCAGCACGTCCCCCCAGAGGTGGTGCATGCCGCCCTCCGGGTCGCAGACGCTCATCGGGTGGAACGTGTCGCCGTGGTAGCCACCCCGCCAGGTGCCCAGCCGGTGCCGCTCCGGCCGCCCGGTGGCCCGCTGGTACTGCAGGCACATCTTCACCGCGACCTCGACGCTGACCGAGCCGGAGTCGGCCAGGAAGACGTGTTCCAGGCCGTCCGGAGCCAGCTCGACCAGGGTACGGGCCAGGCGTACCGCGGGCTCGTGGGTGAGGCCGCCGAACATCACGTGACTCATCCGGCCGAGCTGGTCGGTGACGGCGGCGTCCAGCACCGGGTGCCGGTAGCCGTGGATCGCCGCCCACCAGGACGACATCCCGTCGACCAACTCCCGGCCGTCGGCCAGTCGCAGCCGTACGCCCTCGGCGCTCTCCACCAGGTACGGCGGGCTGGCCGGCGGCAGCGCCGCGTACGGATGCCAGACGTGCCGGCGGTCGGCGGCGAGGATCTCCTCGGGTGTCACGGGCTCTCCTTGTCCTCGCGGGGGTGCGGCCCGCCCCGGGGCGGGCCGCCGCCGCTCAACGCTCGCCGGCGGCCGCCCGGGCGACCGACCGGACCAGGGCCGGGCCCCGGTAGATGAACCCGGTGTAGAGCTGGACCAGGCTCGCGCCGGCATCGAACAGCCGGGCGGCGTCGTCCGGGTCGACGACACCCCCGACGCCGACCACCGGCAGCCGGCCGCCGGTCTCCCGGTGCACGAAGGCGACCACCTCGCGGGCGCGCCCCGCCAGCGGACGACCGGACAGGCCGCCGCTCTCCCCGCCCCGCACCCGGTCGGCCACGGCGAGCCCGTCCCGGGCCAGGGTGGTGTTGGTGGCGATCACTCCGGCCGCGCCCCGGTCGAGGCAGACCTCCAGCAGCTCGGCGATGGCCGGTTCAGTGAGGTCGGGAGCGATCTTCACCAGCACCGGCTTCTCCCCCACCAGCGCCGCGAGCAGCGCGTCCAGGTGGGACCGGTCCTGCAGGGACCGCAGGCCCGGGGTGTTCGGCGAGGAGACGTTGATGGCGAAATAGTCCCCGTGCTCCCGCAGCGCCTGGTAGGACGCCACATAGTCCTCGACGGCCCCGTCCAGCGGGGTCACCTTGGACTTGCCGAGCGAGATGCCCAGGGGTACGCCGATCGGGCAGGGCAGCGCCGCGAGCCGGGCCGCCAGGGCCTCGGCGCCGGCGTTGTTGAAGCCCATCCGGTTGACCACGGCCTCGCTCTCGCGCAGCCGGAACAGTCGGGGCCGGGGATTGCCCGGTTGGGCGTGCGCGGTCACCGTGCCGACCTCGACGAAGCCGAAGCCGAGCGCCGGCCAGGCCGGCAACGCGACGCCGTTCTTGTCCATGCCGGCCGCCAACCCGACCGGGTTCGGGAAGTCCACCCCGAACACCCTGCGCGGCGCGGCCCGGAAGTACCGCGCCCGCAACGCTCCGAGCACCGCCGGCCGCCGGGACACCGAGGCCAACCGCGCCAACGTCCACTCGTGCGCCGCCTCCGCGTCCCCGTCCCCCACCCGGAACAGCCAGGGACGCATCACCCGCTCAAAGATCACGCCCGCCCTCCCCGGCACCGGCCGTTGATCATGAGGTTGTCGTCACGACACGCCGGGGCGGCCGGCAACAACCTCATGATCGACGAGAGCCGCCCGGCGGTCACTCGCCGGCCCGCAGGGCGGCGTGGAGATCCTGGAGGGGGCGGACGTGCATGTCGCCGCGGATCCTCGCCTCGATGCCCATGACCGCGGCGGCGGCGCCGGGAACGGTGGTGATGCAGGGGATGTCCGCCGTCACCGCGGCGCTGCGGATCTCGTAACCGTCGGAGCGGGCGCTCGCGCCGGAGCCCTGCGGGGTGTTCACCACCAGCGCCACGTCGCCGCCGAGGATCAGCGACACCGCGTCCTCGCCCGCGCCCGACTCGTAGTGCTTGCGGATCTGCTCACAGGCGATGCCGTGCCGGCGCAGCACCTCGGCGGTGCCGGCGGTGGCGACGATCTCGAAGCCGAGGTCCGCCAGCCGCTTGATCGGGAAGATCATGCTGCGCTTGTCCCGGTTCGCCACCGAAACGAAGATCTTCCCGTCGGTCGGCAGCGACCCGTACGCCGCCGCCTGCGACTTCGCGAAGGCCTGCCCGAAGCCGATGTCGATGCCCATCACCTCGCCGGTGGACTTCATCTCCGGGCCGAGCAGCACGTCGATGCCCTTGCCGGCGGGGGTGCGGAAGCGCTTGAACGGCAGCACCGCCTCCTTGACCGCGATCGGGGCGTCGGCCGGCATGGTGCCGCCGTCGCCGGTGGGGAGCAGCGTCCCCTCGGCGCGCAGCTCGGCGATGGTGGCGCCGAGCGCGATCCGGGCCGCCGCCTTGGCCAGCGGCACGGCGGTGGCCTTGGAGACGAACGGGACCGTCCGGGACGCCCGCGGGTTCGCCTCCAGCACGTACAGCACATCGTCCTTCAGCGCGTACTGGACGTTGAGCAGGCCGCGGACGCCGATCCCGCGGGCGATCTCCTCGGTGTACCGGCGCACCTGGGCCAGGTGGGAGCCGGCCAGGGTGATCGGCGGCAGCGCGCAGGACGAGTCGCCGGAGTGGATACCGGCCTCCTCGATGTGCTCCATCACACCGCCGAGGTAGACCTCCCCGTCGGCGTCACAGAGCGCGTCCACGTCGATCTCGATGGCGTCGTCGAGGAAGTGGTCCACCAGCACCGGACGGTCGGGCGAGATGTCGGTGGCCCGGCCGATGTACTCGCGCAGGGTGGCGTCGTCGTAGACGATCTCCATGCCCCGCCCGCCGAGCACGTACGAGGGGCGGACCAGCACCGGGTAGCCGATCTCGTCGGCGATCGACTTCGCCTCCTCGAAGGAGGTGGCCATGCCGTGCGCCGGGGCACGCAGCCCGGCCCGGGCCAACACCGCACCGAACGCGCCGCGCTCCTCGGCCAGGTGGATCGACTCCGGCGAGGTCCCGACCACCGGCAGGCCGGCGTCCTTGAGCCGCTGGGCCAGGCCGAGCGGGGTCTGCCCGCCGAGCTGCACGATCACCCCGACCACGCCCGGACCGCCGGCCGCCCGTCCGGAGACGTCCTCGGCGTGCCAGACCTCCAGCACATCCTCGAAGGTCAGCGGCTCGAAGTAGAGCCGGTCCGCGGTGTCGTAGTCGGTGGAGACGGTCTCCGGGTTGCAGTTGACCATGACCGTCTCGTAGCCCACCTGCCGGAGGGCCATGACCGCGTGCACGCAGGAGTAGTCGAACTCGATGCCCTGCCCGATCCGGTTCGGCCCCGAGCCCAGGATGATCACCTTGGGCCGCGCCGAGGGCGCCACCTCGGTCTCCTGGTCGTACGTCGAGTAGTGGTACGGGGTGGTCGCCTCGAACTCGGCCGCGCAGGTGTCCACGGTCTTGTAGACGGGGCGTACGCCGAGCCGGTGGCGCAGGGTGCGCACGCCGTCCTCGGCGGCCAGTTCGGGGCGGAGCGCGGCGAGCTGCCGGTCGGACAGGCCGGCCCGCTTCGCCCGGCGCAGCAGGTCGGCGTCGAGCACCGGGGCGTCGACGATCTCGGCGCGCAGCTCGACCAGCGCGGCGATCTGGTCCAGGAACCAGGGGTCCATCCCGCCGGACGCCTCGGCGACCTCGGCGATCGTCGCACCGAGCCGCAACGCCCGCTCGACGGTGTAGATCCGCCCGTCGTGCGGTACGCGCAGCGCGGCGAGGGCGTCCTCCTTCGTCGTGCCGGTCGGGTCGGCCCCCGTCGCAGCGGCGACGACCGGATCCGGAACGGACCAGAATCCGGCCGCCTTCGTCTCCAGCGAGCGCATCGCCTTGTTCAGCGCCTCGGTGAAGTTGCGGCCGAGGCTCATCGCCTCGCCGACCGACTTCATGGTGGTGGTCAGCTCCGGGTCGGCCCCGGGGAACTTCTCGAAGGCGAACCGGGGAATCTTCACCACCACGTAGTCCAGGGTCGGCTCGAACGCCGCCGGGGTCTTCAGGGTGATGTCGTTGGGGATCTCGTCCAGGGTGTAGCCGATGGCCAGCTTCGCGGCGATCTTGGCGATCGGGAAGCCGGTGGCCTTCGACGCCAGCGCCGAGGAGCGGGACACCCGGGGGTTCATCTCGATCACGACGATCCGGCCGTCGGCTGGGTTCACCGCGAACTGGATGTTGCAGCCGCCGGTGTCCACCCCGACCTCGCGCAGCACGGCGATGCCGAGGTCGCGCAGCCGCTGGTACTCCCGGTCGGTCAGGGTCATGGCCGGGGCGACGGTGACGCTGTCGCCGGTGTGCACGCCCATCGGGTCGACGTTCTCGATCGAGCAGACCACCACCACGTTGTCGTGACGGTCGCGCATGAGTTCGAGCTCGTACTCCTTCCAGCCGAGCACGCTCTCCTCGATGAGCACCTCGTGCACCGGGCTGGCGGCCAGGCCGGAGCCGGCGATCCGCGCCAGGTCCTCGCCGGTGTGCGCCATGCCGGAGCCGAGGCCGCCCATGGTGAACGACGGCCGGATCACCACCGGCAGGCCCAGCTCGGCGGCGGTCTCCTCGACCTCGGCCATCGAGTGGCAGACCCGGGAGCGCGGCACCAGCGAGGACGGGTCGTCCAGGCCGAGGCGTACGCCTGCCTTCGCCACGATGTCCTTGAACAGCTGCCGGTCCTCGCCCCGGTTGATCGCCTCGATGTTGGCGCCGATCAGCTCGACGCCGTACTTCTCCAGCACGCCGGCCTCGTGCAGGGCGACCGCGGTGTTCAGCGCGGTCTGCCCGCCCAGGGTGGGCAGCAGCGCGTCGGGGCGTTCCTTGGCGATGACCAGCTCGACGAACTCCGGGGTGATCGGCTCGACGTACGTGGCGTCGGCGAACTCCGGGTCGGTCATGATCGTCGCCGGGTTGGAGTTGACCAGGCTGACCCGGATCCCCTCGCTGCGCAGCACCCGGCAGGCCTGCGTGCCGGAGTAGTCGAACTCGCACGCCTGCCCGATCACGATCGGCCCCGAGCCGATCACCAGGACGTGCTTGAGGTCGGTCCGCTTAGGCATTCTTTCCGCCTTCGATGAGCTCGGCGAAGCGGTCGAAGAGGTAGTCCGCGTCGTGCGGGCCGGCCGCCGCCTCCGGGTGGTATTGGACGGTGAAGGCGGGCACGTCCCTGGCCCGCAGCCCCTCGACCACGTTGTCATTGAGGCAGACGTGTGACACCCGGACGCCGCCGAACTCGGTGTCGATCACCTGGTCGGGGACCACCACACCCGGTCCCGCGCCCGGCACCTTCACGGCGAAGCCGTGGTTGTGGCTGGTCACCTCGACCTTGCCGGTGGCCCGGTCGAGCACCGGCTGGTTGATGCCGCGGTGGCCGTAGCCGAGCTTGTAGGTGCCGAAGCCGAGCGCCCGGCCGAGGATCTGGCTGCCGAAGCAAATACCGAAGAGCGGGATCCGCCGGGTGAGCACCTCGCGGGCCAGCGCGACCGGGCCGTCGGCGGTCGCCGGGTCGCCGGGACCGGGCGAGAAGAAGACCGCGTCCGCGCCGGTGGCCAGCAGATCCTCGATGGTGGCGGTGGCGGGCAGCACGTGGGTGGTCACGCCGCGCGCCGCCAGCCGACGGGGCACGTTGCGCTTGATGCCCAGGTCCAGCGCGGCGACCGTGAACCGGTGCTCCCCCTGCGCCTCGACCACGTACGGCTCGGCGGTGGTCACCTCGGCGGAGAGGTCCGCGCCGACCATCTGCGGCGACCGGCGGACCCGATCGAGGAGGGCACGCGGGTCGTCGTCGACGCTGGAGATGCCGACCCGCATCGCGCCCCGGTCCCGCAGGTGGCGGGTGAGCGCCCGGGTGTCCACGCCGCTGATGCCGACCACGCCCTCGGCGGCGAGCCGGTCCTCCAGGCCGCCGGTGGCCCGCCAGTTGGAGCCGATCCGGGCCGGGTCACGGACCACGTACCCGGCGACCCAGATCCGGGACGACTCGTCGTCCTCACCGTTGACGCCGGTGTTGCCGATGTGCGGCGCGGTCTGCACCACCACCTGGCGGTGGTACGACGGGTCGGTCAGGGTCTCCTGGTATCCGGTCATGCCGGTGTTGAAGACCGCCTCGCCGAAGGTCTCCCCAACGCTGCCGTACGCCTCGCCGTGGAACGTGCGCCCGTCCTCGAGCACGAGGATCGCGGGTCGTCTACGGGTCACTGTGCCGGCCTTTCGTTCGCGACTGCGGAATTCCGCTTCGCTGCATTCCTCGCGTTCACCGAACTGCCTTTCCGTCCAGGACCGTCGGCTCGCCGCGCAGGAAGGTCGCCACGATGCGACCCGGCAGCGTCATGCGGGCGTACGGGGTGTTGCGGCTGCGACTGGCCAGTTCCGCCGGCTCGATGACGCGACGGGCGGCCGGGTCGACCAGGGTCAGGTTGGCCGGCACGCCGGGGGCCGGGTCGACGCCGTGCCCGTCCAGCCCGGCGATCCGGGCGGGTGCGCGGGACATCCGCTCGGCGATCAGGTCCCACTGCGGGCCGAGCACGTCCAGCGCGATGGAGAGCGCCGTCTCCAGGCCGAGCATGCCCGGCCGGGCGTACGCCCACTCGCACTCCTTGTCCTCCACGGCGTGCGGGGCGTGGTCGGTGGCGATGATGTCGATCACGCCCTCGGCGAGTGCGGCCCGCAGCGCGGCCACATCGCTCGCGGTCCGCAGCGGCGGGTTGACCTTGTAGACCGGGTCGTAGGGAGCGGCCGGGCTCCAGTTGTCGGCGAGGGAGAGATCGCTCCGCCCGCTCACGACCTCGTCGGTGAGCAGCAGGTGGTGCGGGGTCACCTCGGCGGTGACCCGCACCCCGCGGGCCTTGGCGTGCCGCAGCACCTCGACGCTGCCGGCGGTGGAGACGTGGCAGATGTGCAACCGGCTGCCCACGTGCTCGGCCAGCAGCACGTCCCGGGCGATGATCGCCTCCTCGGCCACCGCCGGCCAGCCGGTCAGCCCGAGCCGGGTGGAGACCTCACCCTCGTGCATCTGCGCGCCCTCGGTGAGCCGGGGCTCCTCGGCGTGCTGGGCGATGATCCCGTCGAACGCCTTCACGTACTCCAGCGCCCGGCGCATCAGCTTCGGATCGGCGACGCAGTGCCCGTCGTCGGAGAAGATCCGCACCCGGGCCGCCGAGTCGGCCATCGCGCCCAGCTCGGCGAGGCGCTCGCCGGCCAGGCCGACGGTGACGGCGCCGATCGGCTGCACGTCGACCAGCCCGGCCTCCCGGCCGAGCCGCCACACCTGCTCCACCACCCCAGCGGTGTCGGCCACCGGCGAGGTGTTGGCCATCGCGCAGACCGCGGTGTAGCCGCCGGCCGCCGCCGCCCGGGAGCCGGACTCGACGGTCTCGGCGTCCTCCCGGCCGGGTTCGCGCAGGTGGGTGTGCAGGTCGACCAGGCCGGGCAGGGCGACCAGGCCGGTGGCGTCGAGCACCGTGGCGTCCGGCGCGGTCAGCCCCACGCCGGTCTCGGCCACGACGCCGTCGCGGATCAGCAGGTCGGTCGGCGCGGCGCCGACCACACTCACGTTCCTGATCAGGTACGCGGTCACCGGTTGTTCCCTCCGAGCAGCAGGTAGAGCACGGCCATCCGCACGGAGACCCCGTTGGCGACCTGTTCGACGATGGTGGAGCGGGGCGAGTCGGCGACCTCGGGCGTGATCTCCATGCCCCGGTTCATCGGCCCGGGGTGCATGACGATCGCGTGCTCTGGCAGCCGGCGCAGGCGCGGCCCGTCCAGCCCGTAGCGACGGGCGTACTCACGGGCCGAGGGGAAGTAGGAGTCGTTCATCCGTTCCCGCTGCACCCGCAGCATCATCACCACGTCCGCGGCGGGTAGCACGGCGTCGAGGTCGTACGAGACATCGGTGCCCGGCGCGAGCGCCTGCGCTGCGCCGCCCTCGCGGGGGCCGCCCAGCGAGAGATTCGGCGTCGCGGCGCCCGGCCTGGCGGCCCAGTCGACCGGGATGAGGGTGGGCGGGCCGACCAGGGTGACCTTGGCGCCGAGGGTGGAGAGCAGCAGCACGTTGGAGCGGGCCACCCGGGAGTGCAGCACGTCGCCGACGATCGCCACGTGCAGGCCGGCGAGCCGGCCCAGCCGGGAGCGCATCGTGTACGCGTCGAGCAGCGCCTGGGTGGGGTGCTCGTGGGTGCCGTCGCCGGCGTTGACCACGGACCCGTCCACCCAGTTGGCCAGCCGGTGCGGGGCGCCGGAGGCGGGATGGCGGACGACCACCGCGTCGGCCCCCATGGCCTGGAGGGTCAGCGCGGTGTCCTTCAGGCTCTCGCCCTTGGTGACGCTGGAACCCTTCGCGGAAAAGTTGATCACGTCCGCGCTGAGCCGCTTGGCGGCCGCCTCGAACGAGATCCGGGTCCGGGTGGAGTCCTCGTAGAAGAGGTTCACCACGGTCCGGCCGCGCAGCGCGGGCAGCTTCTTGACCTCGCGTCCGGCGACGGTGGCCATCTCGGCCGCGGTGTCCAGGATCTGGGTGGCGGTGGCGGCGTCCAGGTCGGCCCCGGAAAGCAGGTGCCTCATGCGGGCGTACCCCCGTAGAGCTTGACCTCGTCGGCGCCGTCGGTCTCGGCAAGGGTGACCTTGACGTTCTCGGCCAGCGCGGTGGGGATGTTCTTGCCGACGTAGTCGGCGCGGATCGGCAACTGGCGGTGGCCGCGGTCGACCAGGACGGCGAGTTGCACGGAGGCCGGCCGGCCGACGTCGCTGAGCGCGTCGAGTGCGGCCCGCACGGTACGGCCGGAGAAGAGCACGTCGTCGACGAGGATCACCCGCCGGCCGTCGATCCCGCCGCTGGGCAGTTCGGTGGGGCCGACCGCGCGGGTGGCCTGCCGGCGCAGGTCGTCGCGGTAGAGAGTGATGTCGAGCACGCCGACCGGGACGGTCACGTCCTCGAAGGTGCTGATCCGGGCGGCGAGGCGCCTCGCCAGCGGAACTCCGCGGGTGGGTATGCCGAGCAGGACCGTGTCGGCGGCACCCTGGGTCTTCTCCAGGATCTGGTGGGCGATGCGGTCGACCACCCGCGACACGTCCGGTGCGGCGAGGATCACCTTCACCGAGGGTTGTCGCGGCGGCGACGACTGGGCAGCCGGTGGGTAGGCCACGGCGGACCTCCTTCCCCGCCTCACGGGACGGGTCGTTAAAGGACGTCTGGATTTCCGGTGCGGCCACGCGGGGCCGGACCGGGGCTTCACGCCACGTTACCAGCGGTCACCGGGCCGATCTTCGCCGGTACTGGCCCCCGGGTCAGGATGGCAGAAATGCGGATAACCTCCCCCATGCTCCCCAACGGTAAGGTCACGGCACTTGACCAGGTGTCGCAATCCCCGTACCGTCACGCTCCGTAGCGATAGCTGGGTGAACCCCGAGCAGCACTGGGAGTGTCCGAATGCCCTCTGAATACGCCAAGTCGCTGGGCGCCCGCCTGCGCTCCATCCGCCAGCAGCAGGGCCTGTCCCTGCAGGGTGTGGAGGAGAAGTCGAACGGGCGGTGGAAGGCCGTGGTGGTCGGCTCTTACGAGCGTGGCGACCGCGCCGTCACCGTGTCCCGCCTGGCGGAACTGGCCGAGTTCTACCGCGTTCCCGTCTCGGAGCTGCTGCCCGACGGAAGCGGGGTGCGGCACGAGCCCACCAGCAAGATCGTGCTGGACCTGGAGCGCCTCTACGACGAGGCCTCCGAGGAACTGGCCTACGTCGCCCGGTACGCCCGCGCCATCCAGCAGCAGCGCGGCGACTACAACGGCCGGGTGCTCTCCATCCGCGCCGACGACCTGCGCGCCCTCGCGATCGTCTACGACGCCTCGCCGTCGGGCCTGATCGAGCGGCTGACCGAGCACGGCGTGCTGGTCGCCGACCCGCGGGCGTTCTTCGCGAACTGACCGCTGTCACCACGTTGAAGGGCCCGTGCCGTTGCGGCACGGGCCCTTCAACGTGGTCGGTGTGATTCGGCTGATGCCGGTCAGCGGGTGGCGTACTCGGCGATCCGGCCGAGGATGCCGTTGAGGAAGCGCGGCGAGTCGTCGGTCGACATCTGCCGGGCCAGTTCGACGGCCTCGCTGATCGCCACCGCGTCGTCGATCTCGTCGACGTAGAGCAGCTCGTACACGGCGATCCGGGCCAGGTTTCGGTCCACCGTCGGCATCCGGTCCAGCGTCCAGCCCTCGGCGTAGCTGGCGATCAACTCGTCGATCCGGTCGAGGTGCGCCGCGACGCCCTCGACCAGGCCCACCGCGTAACCCAGGTGCTCCGGGTGGGGCTTCTCGATCCGTTCGAGGTAGCCGGCCAGCACCTCGACCGGCGGCCGGTCCCGCAGGTCGGCCTCGAACAGCACGTCCAACGCCCGTTTGCGCGCCTTGCGGCGCGCCGGCATCTGTTGCTTGGAACCTTCAGCCATCAGGAGCGGCCGAGGTAACGGCCGTCGCGGGTGTCGACCTTGATCTTCTCGCCGGTGGTGATGAAGAGCGGCACCTGGACGGTCGCGCCGGTCTCGACGGTGGCCGGCTTGTTGCCGCCGGTCGACCGGTCGCCCTGCAGGCCCGGCTCGGTGTAGGTGACCTCCAGCACCACGGAGGTCGGCAGCTCGATGTAGAGCGGCACGCCCTCGTGGGTGGCGACGGTCGCCTCGGCCTCGGGGAGGAGATAGTTGGCCGCCTCGCCGACGGTTCCGCCGGGCACGGTGATCTGGTCGAACGTCTCCAGATCCATGAAGACGTAGTCCTCGCCGTCGGCATAGAGATATTGCATGGTGCGCTTGTCGACAGTCGCGGTGTCGACCTTGGTGCCCGCGTTGAAGGTCTTGTCGACCACCTTGCCGGACAGCACGTTCTTCAGCGTGGTACGCACGAACGCGCCGCCCTTACCGGGCTTGACGTGCTGGAACTCGACGACTGCCCAGAGCTCGCCGTCGAGGTTGAGTACCAGGCCGTTCTTAAGATCGTTGGTGGTGGCCATTTCCTGCCTTGATCATCAATTGGCGGACAGACCCAGGAATTCTACTAGTAGCGGCGAGCTGGCCGCTGCGCTGCGCGCCCCGGCCGGCCGCTGACAGGCAAGACGGGCGGGAAACGTGCCGAACATCACCCAGCGCGGCCCTCGGCGGCCGGCCGGGCGGCCAGGTGGCGCAGGGCCAGCCGGTAGCCGTCCACGCCCAGGCCGCAGATCACCCCGGTCGCGACGGCGGAGACCACCGAGTGGTGCCGGAACTCCTCCCGGGTGTGGATGTTGGAGATGTGCACCTCGATCAGGGGGGCGCGGAGCATGGCGCAGGCGTCCCGGACCGCGATCGAGTAGTGCGACCAGGCGGCCGGGTTGAGCACCACCGCCGCCCCCTCGTCCGCCGCGTCGTGCAGCCAGCCCAGCAGCTCGTGCTCGGCGTCGGTCTGCCGCACCACCACGTCCAGCCCCAGCTCCCGGCCGGTGTCGACACACATCGTCACCAGGTCGGCGTAGCTGGTCATCCCGTACACGTCGACCTGGCGGGTGCCGAGCCGCCCCAGGTTCGGCCCGTTCAGCACATAGACCCTCACCCGGACACCTCCTGGTAGGCGGACGCCAGCAGCTCGTCGGAGGGGCCCTCCAGGATCGCCGGGCGGGCCACTCCGTCCAGCACCACGAAGCGCAGGGTGTTACCCCGGGCCTTCTTGTCCACCCGCATCGTGGCCAGCAGGCGCTGCCAGGCGTCGGCCCGGTAGCCGGTGGGCAGACCGAGCAGGCTCAGCACGGCACGGTGCCGCTCGGCCGTGGCCGGGTCCAGCCGGCCGGCGAGCCGGGCCAGCGCGGCCGCGTAGACCAGACCCACCGCGACGGCGTGACCGTGCCGCCAGCGGTAGCCCTCCACCTTCTCGATCGCGTGGGCCAGGGTGTGCCCATAGTTGAGCACCTCGCGTACCCCGGACTCGCGGAGGTCTCCGGCGACCACGTCCGCCTTGACCCGCACGGCCCGCTCGATCAGCTCCCGCGCCACCGGCCCGGTCGGGTCGAGCGCGGCGGCCGGGTCCCGCTCGACCAGGTCGAGGATCACCGGGTCGGCGATGAACCCGCACTTGACCACCTCGGCCAGGCCGGCGGCCAGGTCGACCGGGGGCAGGCTGTCCAGGGTGGCGAGGTCGCAGAGCACCCCGGCCGGCGGGTGGAAGGCGCCGACCAGGTTCTTGCCGGCAGCCGTGTTGATCCCGGTCTTGCCGCCGACGGCCGCGTCGACCATCCCCAGCAGCGAGGTCGCCACCGGCACCCAGCGCACCCCGCGCAGCCAGCAGGCAGCCACGAAGCCGGCCAGGTCGGTGACGGCGCCGCCACCCACCCCGACCACCGCGTCGGTACGGGTGAACCCGGCCTCGCCGAGCCGGTCCCAGCAGGCCGCGGCCACGTCGACGTGCTTGCCGGCCTCGGCGTCCGGCACCTCGATCGGCAGCGGGGTCGCCCCGGCCGCGCTCAGCCGCTGGCCGAGCGCGTCGGCCAGCGCCTTCAGCGGCGGCGCGTGCAGCACCGCCACCCGGGTAGCGTCGGGCAGCAGCGGGGGCAGCGCGTCGAGCAGGTCACGCCCCACCAGCACGTCGTACGGCCGCTCGCCGCCGACCGGGATCCGGGTCACCTCGTCCATGTCCGCTCCGTCGGGGTCAGGGCTTGAGCAGGGCGACGATCTCGGCGGCGATCTCCTCCGGGCTACGCCCGTCGGTGACCACGGTCGCGGTCGCCACCTCCGCGTAGAGCGGGCGCCGCTGCTCCATCAGGTACTTGAGGGTGGCCCGCGGGTTGAGCGCCAACAACGGGCGGCCGGCGTCCAGGCCGACCCGCTTCACCGCGTCGGGCAACTCCACCGACAGGTGCACGACGGTGTGCCCGACCAGCGCCGCGCGGGTGTCGTCGGCGAGGACCGCGCCACCGCCGAGGGCGAGCACACCCGGATGCGAGGCCAACGCCGCCACCACCGCCGCCCGTTCGAGGGTACGGAAGTGCGCCTCCCCCTCGTCCACGAAAATCTCCGGGATGGGCTTGCCGGCGAGCTGCTCGATGTCGGCGTCGGTGTCCCGGAACGCGACGCCGAGCGCCTCGGCGAGCGCCTGCCCCACCGTGGTCTTGCCGGAGCCAGGCGCCCCGACCAGCACACAGACCGGCCGCGCGCTCATCTGAGCCACCTTTCGTTCGCGACTGCGGGACTCCGCTGCGCTGCGTTCCTCACGCTCACCGGATCACCATGCATTCGAGGTAGCCGGCCAGGTTGCGGCGCATCTCGGCGACCGAGTCGCCGCCGAACTTCTCCACCGCCGCCTCGGCCAGCACCAGGGCCACCATCGCCTCGGCCACCACCGCGGCGGCCGGCACGGCGCAGACGTCGGAACGCTGGTTGATCGCGGTGGCCGGCTCGCCCGTGGTGACGTCTACGGTGGACAGCGCCCGGTTCAGCGAGGAGATCGGCTTCATCGCCGCCTTCACCCGCAGCGGCTCGCCGGTGGTGATGCCGCCCTCCAGGCCCCCGGCCCGGTCGGTCATCCGGCGCACCCCGGTGGCGGTGGGCATGATCTCGTCGTGCGCCTCGGAGCCACGGGAGCGGGCCTGCTGCCAGCCGTCGCCGATCTCCACGCCCTTGATCGCCTGGATCGACATCAGCGCGGTGGCCAGCCGGGCGTCCAGCTTGCGGTCCCACTGCACGTGGCTGCCCAGGCCCGGCGGCACCCCGTACGCGAGCACCTCGACCACGCCGCCGAGGGTGTCGGCGGCCTTCTTCGCGGCGTCGACCTCCGCCACCATCCGGGCACTGGCCTCCGGGTCGAGGCAGCGCAGCGGGTCGGCGTCGATCCGGGCGGCGTCCTCGGGGGCCGCGCGCAGGCCGGCCTTGACCGCGACCGGACCCAACTCCACCACATGGGAGACGATCTCGACGCCGAGCGCCTGCTTCACCAGGGCCTTGGCGACCGTGCCGACGGCGACCCGGGCGGCGGTCTCCCGAGCGCTGGCCCGCTCCAGGATCGGGCGGGCGTCGGTGTGGCCGTACTTCTGCATGCCGGCCAGGTCGGCATGACCAGGACGGGGGCGGGTGAGCGGGGCGTTACGGGCCTGCCCGGCCAGCTCCTCCGGGTCGACCGGGTCGGCGGCCATGACGGTCTGCCACTTGGGCCACTCCGAGTTGCCGACCCGGATCGCCACCGGGCTGCCGATCGTCAGCCCGTGCCGCAGGCCGCCGATGATCTCGACCTCGTCCTGCTCGAACGACATCCGGGCACCCCGGCCGTAGCCGAGCCGGCGGCGGGCCAGCTCACCGGAGATCTCCCCGGTGGTCACCTCGATGCCGGCGGGCACCCCCTCCAGCAGCGCGACGAGGGCGGGTCCGTGCGATTCACCTGCAGTCAACCAGCGCAACACAGCGGCAAGTCTGTCACGCCCGGTGGCCGCTCCGATGCGCCGCCCGTCCCGTCCCGCCCTGCGGACACAAACGTCCGCAGAGCGGAGCGCCTACCGGTCCCGCCTGACCGATCCGCCATCCTCGCCCCGCCGGTCCCGCCCGGTCGATCAAGGAGTTTGCGTCCGGTTGGAGATCGACTCCGACGCAAACTCCTTGATCAACGCCAGCTTTCCGGCGACGGCCGGTCCGGTGGGGGGGTAGTTAGGCGCGGGAGGTTGTTAGGGCGGTGCGCATGGCGTCGACGGGGGCGGGGACGCCGGTGAACTGGGTGAACTGGCCGACGGCCTGGGCCAGCAGCAGATCGAGCCCGGAGATCACCCGGCAGCCGGCGGCGAGCGCTGTCGTGGCGAGCGGCGTCGGCCAGGGGTCGTAGAGCGCGTCGAAGAAGACCGACCCCGGCCGCCAGTCGAAGTGCCCGGCGAGCGGGTCGGCGACACCCTTCGGCACCGTCGAGATCACCAGGTCGGCACGGGCGTGCGCCGGAGCACCGTCCCAGTCGGCGCCGGCGAGCGGCACGCCGACCGCGGCGGCCACCGGGCGCAGCTCGTCGACCGCCTCGGGCCGGCGGGCCACCACCGTCACCTCGGACGCGCCGATCCGGGCAGCCGCGGCAAGAGCGGCCCGGGCGGTGCCGCCCGCACCCAACACGGTCACCACGGCACCTGCCACGCAGCCGGCGGCGGTGAGCACGTCGACCATGCCGGTCACGTCGGTGTTGTCGGCGTACCAGGAGCCGTCGGGCCTGCGTACCAGGGTGTTGGCGGCACCGACGGCGGCAGCGACCGGCGACACCTCGTCGGCCACCGCGAGCGCCGCCTCCTTGCCCGGCATGGTCACCGACAGGCCGGCCCACTCCGGGCCCAGGCCCGCGACCAGGCCGGCCAGCTCGTCGGCCGCGCACTCGATCCGGGTGTACGACCACCCGGCCAGCCCGGCCGCCGCATATCCCGCCTCGTGGATCACCGGAGACAGCGAATGGGCGATGGGTTTGCCGACGACGGCGGCCCTCACGTGCAGTTGCTTCCCGTCAGAACCCCGTTGTCGCACATCTGCTTGTTCAGCTTCTTGAAGTCGGCGTCGTTGGAGCCGTAGCCCATCGTGCCCTTCTTGTCCACCGTCATGAAGTAGATCCAGTCGCCGCTCGGCGGCTCCAGCGCACCCTTGAGGGCGCCCTCTCCAGGGTTGCTGATCGGCGTGATTGGCAGACCGGCTACATCATGTGTGTTGTAAGGGTTCGTCAGGTCGTGGATCTCCGACGTCTTGAGCACATCGGAGTCCTTCGGGTCCTTGCCCTGCAGCCGCAGCCAGTAGTTGATGCCGCTGTCGATGCCGAGGCAGTTGCAGCCGATCTTGCCCGCGTAGACCCGGTTGTAGATCACCCGGGAGACCTTCGGGAAGTCCTTCGGGTCGACCGACTCGGCCTGCGCGATGGAGGCGGTGATCAACGCCTCGTACGGGGAGATCTTCCGTTCCTTCTGCACCCGGTCGACGAAGTCCAACTGCTTGGTGACCTCGAGGAACTGCTGCACCATCATCGACAGGATCTGCTCGGCGGTCGCCTTCGGCGGGATCTCGTAGGTCGCCGGGTAGAGGAAGCCCTCGATGCTCTTCTTCGGGTTCTTCTTGCCGTCCCCGCGGTTGAACCAGAAGTCCGGCACGCCCAGCTTCTCCGGGTCCGCTGCGGCCTTCTTGAACTCCGCGACCGGGATCTTGGTCTCCTTGGAGAGCTTCTCGTAGATCGCCAGGCTGATGGTGCCCTCGGGGATGGTCACTCCGTTGACCACCCGGCTCTTCGGGTCGAGCAGCAGGTTGACCACGTCGGCGGCCTTCATCTGCTTGCGGACCTTGTAGCTGCCGACCTGGATGTTCTTCGCGCGGGAGTTCGCGTCGGCGGCCTCGATGAACGCCTTGGTGCTCTTCACGACCCCGGCGTCGTAGAGCGAGTTGCCGATGTCGGTGAGCGTGTCGCCGGCCTTGACCTGCACCAGCACCTCGCCCGAACCCGGGCCGTCGTAGTCCGGGGTGACGAGGTAGTTACGGATCCGGTCGAACCCGACG
The DNA here is from genome assembly GCF_044765245.1 of Micromonospora sp. NPDC093277. Lineage (NCBI taxonomy): Bacteria > Bacillati > Actinomycetota > Actinomycetes > Micromonosporales > Micromonosporaceae > Micromonospora > Micromonospora sp. NPDC093277. The sequence continues at coordinate 263,658 of NZ_JBIWJO010000008.1, read as the reverse complement.
TACGCGCCGCCGCCGATGCCGCCCAGCAGCACGAGCGCCATCAGGAGAGCGAAGATCGTCTTGCCCCGGCCGCCGCCCGACTTGCCCTTGCGCTTACGCACCGCGCCGCGCCGGTGCCGGCCCTTCTCCCCCCTCTCCGCCTCATCGAACACCAGGTCAAGATCGTCGATCATTGCGTCCGCCTCCGCTGTGCGTCCAGCCAGCTCTGCAGAATCTCCACCGCGGCGGCCTGGTCGACCACCGCCCGTTGGCGCTTTCCCCGGACGCCCCGTTCGGCCAGCCTACGGCTCGCGACCACGGTCGACATCCTCTCGTCCGTCAGCGTCACCGGAATCGACCCCATTACATCAGCCAATCGGTCAGCGTACGCCGACACGTTCACCGCCGCCGGGCCATGCTTTCCGGCGAGGTTGACCGGCAGGCCGACCACGATCTCGACCGCCTCGTGCTCGGCGGCCAGCCGGACCAGCTCAGCCATGTCGGTGGGCACCGTATCCGGTTCCGCGGTCAGATCGCGAGCAAGCGTTACCAGCGGCGTGGCCAGGATGCCGTGCGGATCGGAGCGGGCGACCCCTACCCGGACCTGCCCGACATCGACCCCGAGCCGTACGCCACGGGTCAGTTCAGCCATCTACCGGGCACATCCCTCCGGCACAGGCCAGGGCGGACCATCCGGTCCGCCCTGGCCTCGATCGATGCGTCCATCACGCCTCGGCGATCGCCTTCTCCACCGTGAGCAGCAGGTTCGGCGCCTCCGCCGCGGGCAGGCCACCGCCCTGGGCAAGGTCGTCGCTGCCGCCGCCGCGACCGGAGAAGGCCGCCTTCACCAGGTCCTTCGCGGTCAGGCCCCGGCCCCGGGCGGCCTGGTTGACAGCCACCACCAGGGACGCCTTGCCGTTCGCGCGGGCGGCCACGGCGACCACCGCCGGGCGGGCCGGGTCGATCCGGCCCCGGATCTCCTGGGCCAGCGTCCGCACATCGTTGGTGGCCGCGCCCTCGGGCGCCTCGGTGCCGACGTACGCGACGCCGTGCACGTCCTTCGCCTGCCCTGCGAGCGCCGCCGCCCCGCCCAGCACCAGCTGGGCGCGCAGCTTCTCCAGCTCCTTCTCCGCGTCGCGGAGCTGGGTGACGGTCTGCTCGACCCGATCGGCGACCTGGTCGCCGGGGACCCGGAACAGCTCGGCGAGCCGGGAGACCAGCAGGTGCTCGCGGGCCAGGAACCCGAACGCGTCCATGCCCACCAGCGCCTCGATCCGGCGGACACCGGAACCGACCGACGACTCGGAGAGGATCTTGACCAGGCCGAGCTGGGCCGAGCGGGCCACGTGCGTGCCGCCGCACAGCTCCCGGGCGTAGTCGCCGACCTCGACGACCCGGACCCGCTCGCCGTACTTCTCGCCGAAGAGCGCCATCGCGCCGATCCGGCGGGCCTCCTCCTGCGAGGTGATGAAGGCGTGCACCTCAAGGTCGGCCAACAGCACCTCGTTGACCTGCTGCTCCACGTCGTGCAGCACACTCGGCGCCACCCCGGTCGGGGTGTTGAAGTCGAACCGCAGCCGGCCCGGCGCGTTCAGCGAACCCGCCTGGGTGGCCGACTCACCGAGGAAGTTACGCATCGTCTGGTGCACCAGGTGGGTGGCGGTGTGCGAGCGGGAGATCGCCCGGCGCCGGGAGACGTCGATCTCGGCGTACCCGCTCTCCCCGGTCCGCACCTCGCCCCGGACCACCTTGGCCCGGTGCACGATCAGGCCCGGCACCGGCTGCTGCACGTCGAAGACCTCGACCTGGCCGCCGCCGACCGTGATCAGGCCCTGGTCCGGCTGCTGGCCGCCGCCCTCGGCGTAGAACGGGGTGGTGTCGAGCACCAGCTCGACGGTGTCCCCCTCGACCGCGGCCTGGATCTCACCGCCGCCGGCGAGCAGGGCCCGCACCCGGGACTCCCGGTTCAGCTCGGTGTAGCCGGTGAACTCCACCGGCCCGCCACCGTCGAGCACCGACCGGTACGCCGACACGTCGGTGTGGCCGGTCTTGCGCGCCTGCGCGTCCGCCTTGGCCCGGCTGCGCTGGTCGGCCATCAGTCGGCGGAAGCCCTCCGCGTCGACCTGGAGCCCCTGCTCGGCCGCGATCTCCAGAGTCAGATCGATCGGGAAGCCGTACGTGTCGTGCAGCTGGAACGCCTTGTCGCCGGAGATCGACGCCTTGCCCGCCGACTTGGTGTCGGCGATGGCGGTGTCCAGGATCGTGGTGCCGGCGCGCAGCGTGGCGAGGAACGCGTCCTCCTCCGCGTACGCGTACTGGGAGATCCGGCCGAACTCCTCGGCCAGCTCCGGGTACGACGGGGCCATGCAGTCCCGGGCCACCGGCAGCAGCTCGGGCAGCGCCCGGTCCTGGTAGCCGAGGAGGCGGACCGCCCGGATGGCGCGGCGCATGATCCGGCGCAGCACATAGCCGCGGCCCTCATTGGACGGGGTCACCCCGTCACCGATCAGCATCAGCGCGGTGCGGACGTGGTCGGCGATCACCCGCAGCCGGACGTCGTCCGGGTGCGACTCGCTGGCCACATGACCGGAGTGCGCGCCGTACCGCTTGCCAGTCAGCTCCGCGGCCCGGTCCAGGATCGGCTTGACCTCGTCGATCTCGTAGAGGTTGTCGACGCCCTGCAGGATCGAGGCCATCCGCTCCAGGCCCATGCCGGTGTCGATGTTCTTCGCCGGCAGTTCGCCGAGGATCGGGAAGTCCGCCTTGCCGACGCCCGGGCCGCGCTCGAACTGCATGAAGACGAGGTTCCAGAACTCCATGTAGCGGTCTTCGTCGACCTCCGGTCCACCCTCGCGGCCGTACTCCGGCCCCCGGTCGTAGAACAGCTCGGAGCACGGACCGCACGGGCCGGGGATGCCCATCGACCAGAAGTTGTCGGCCTTGCCCCGGCGCACGATCCGCTCGGCCGGTACACCGACCGAGCGCCAGATCTCGTACGCCTCGTCGTCGTCCAGGTAGACGGTCGGCCAGATCCGCTCCGGGTCCAGCCCGAAGCCGCCCGCCGCGACCGGCTTGGTGACCAGGTCCCAGGCGAGCGGGATCGCCCCGTCCTTGAAGTAGTCGCCGAAGGAAAAGTTGCCGTTCATCTGGAAGAACGTGCCGTGCCGGCTGGTCTTGCCGACCTCGTCGATGTCCGGGGTACGGATGCACTTCTGGACGCTGACCGCGCGGGGGTACGGCGGGGTCTGCTGGCCCAGGAAGTAGGGGACGAACTGCACCATGCCGGCGTTGACGAACAGCAGGTTCGGGTCGCTGATGGCGGGCAGCGGAGCGGACGGCACCACGGCGTGGCCGTTCGCCTCGAAGTGGGCGAGGTACCGCCGCTTGATCTCCGCCGTCTTCATCGCTGGTGTTCCTCCGGGAAAATCTCTCGGTCGCCGATCCGCGGGTCTTCCCGCAACTCGGCGAACTGGTCGTCGTACAACTCACCGCGGGCGAAGGCCTCGTGGATCTCCTGCTCCCGCTCGGCCATCCCGATCCGGACGTCCTCGACGAAGCCGCGGACCGACTCGACGAGGCTGCCGGCGGACTCGGACAGACCGCCGGCGATACCCGCCGGCGTGTACGCCTGCGCGGCACGGGTGGCCTTGCGGACCACCAGCACACCCACCGCCAGCCCGATGCCCAGCCAGAACACGCGTTTCATGTCACATCCTCCCGCTCGGCCGGGTCATCGGTTCGCGCGCTTCTCAGCGCGGCGCCGCTGCTTGATGATGTCGCGGGCCTCCCGGTCATCCTCCGCGTGCCGGCGGGCGGCGGCGGCCCGGCGTACGCCGTAGCCGAAGGCGGCCACCTTGACCAGCGGGTTCGCGGCGGCGGCGGAGACCACGGCGGCGAGGTTGGCGACGTTGGCGGTGACGTTCTGGGCGTGGGTGGTCATGGTGTCCACCTTGGCGAGCTGGAGGTTCACCCCGTCGAGGGTGGTCTGCGCCTGCTCCAGGGCCGTGTTGACGTTCTTCACCGTGGCGTTGACGTCACCGAGCAGCGGCGCGGTGCGGTCGTTGAGGTCGTTGATCATCCGGGTGGCGGCGTCGACGGTGTGCCGCAGCCGCAGGATGGGCAGCGTCAGGATCAACACGAGCATCGCGAACGCGATTGCCGCGACCAGCGCCGCGACCTCCATAAACTCCACGCCTGTCCTCCTCGAAAGGTCCCCAGGCCCCACGCCCCGGGACGTGCGACCGTCCTACCCACTCCGCCTCGGCCCGACCCGTCACGACCGACCGGCACGACCGGACCCGCCAGCCCCAGACCCTACCGTCCGTGATGGAGCGCTGCTCACGACGGTGAGGCTGTCAATTCGCCGAGTGGATCGTCGGTGGGGGTCGAGTACGGATCCACACCGGTGAGGGATGGGTCGGTGGTCGGCTGCGGCCCGGTCCGCTCGTCGTCGATCGCGTTGCGGACCTTCACCGACACCAACGATTTGGCGCACTTCTCCGCTGCGGGTCCGGGCGCCGGAGTCGGCGCGGGCTGCCCGTCCACCGGCGGCGGCACGCAGGTGGGTTCGCGTACCCAGAGGTCGAGGGTGAGCTCGTCGCGCCGCCAGCAGGTGTAGCTGCCCTCGACCGGCTGCTCCGGGCAACGCGCGTTCTTCCAGCGTTGCCAGCCGTCCCCGGCCAGGGCCTGCTCGTACGCCTGCGCGGTCTCCTTCGGTGCCCGCTGCGACTCGACGGTCCGCTCCCGCAGCCGGCATTCCTCGAGGCACCAGCGGCTGCCGCTGACGTGGTCGACGGTATTCACCGCGGCCCAGGCGGGCACGTCCAGCCCGTCGAGGGTGTCGAAGACCGGGTCGTGGCTGAGCGCGCGCAACCCGAAGTAGAGCGGGACCGCGCCGAGCAGCACCAGGCTGACCAGGACGAGGACACCCAACCGCAGCCGCCGCCGCTCGCGCATCTGCCGCCGCAGTTCGGAGCGGGCGCCACGCAGGCCGCCGGCCTGCGCCGGCTGCGCCTCGACCCGCGGCGCCGGTCCGGCCACATCGGCCGGTCCGGGTCGCAACCCGGCCGGCTCTGCCGGTGGTACCACCGCGGCGGCCCGGGCCACCGCCGGACCGCCGGACCCGGGCGGGGGTACGGCTGCCGTACCGGTCGGTCCGGGCCGACCCGGCTCCGCCCCGGGCGGGACCGAACGGCCGGCCGGCCGTTGGGCGGGCCCACCGGGAGGGGCCACGGAGGCGGCCGCCCGGGCCACCGCCGGAGCGCCGGCCGCCCCGGCACGCCCAGCGGGCCCGCCGCCGGCCTGCGGACCGTGCCCGGCGTCGCCGGATGCTGCTGGGACGAAACCGTCCGGGCCGGGCCGGACGGCGCCCCGGGCCGGGCCGGCACCGGCTGCGTCAGCTACGCCCGGGCCGGAGCGGCCGGGCTGGCCGGGGGCCGGCCCGGGACGGCCGCCGCGAGGCGACGTGTCACGCCCGGCGTCGCCGCCGTGCGGCAGGCCGCCGGTCCGAGCGGGATCCCCACCCACGGGGAAGCCTCCGGTACGGGTCGGATCGTCCGCGCCGCGGTGACCACCGGCCGCCGTGGGGAAGCCTCCGGTACGGGCCGGATCGTCCGCAGCGCGGTGGCCGCCGGCCGCCGTGGGAAAGCCTCCGGTACGGGCCGGATCGTCCGCGCCGCGGTGGCCGCCGGCTCCCGCGGTGGGGAATGCTCCGGTGCGGTCGTGGTCGGCGGCGGACCCGGGACCGGCAGGGCGGCCGGACGGGCCGGCGGGACGTGCGGCGCCCCGGGCGGTTCCGGTCTGGCCAGGCTTCACCGACGGCACGGCCGCGCCGGCCCGGGCCCGGTCGGGCCCGGCGGGAGTGCCGGGTCGTCCGGTCGTCGGTTCGCCGACCGGAGAGCCGGTCGGGCGGGCCGGGGGGACGCTCGGGTCGCCGTCATGGGTGGCCCGCCCGGCCTGCCGGAGCCAGTCGGCAGGGCGCTCGGGGCGCTGCGAGTCGGTCTCCTCGCGGGTCGCGCGGCGCGGGCCCGGAGTCTGCGGCGCCTCGCCGGAGGACCGCCGGGCACCCCGCGCCTCGGGGGCGGCCCGGCGACCAGCCGCGGTCGGTTCGTCGTCGGGCGCCGCCCGGCGACCGGCCGGTTGCTCCTCGGGCGCGGCCCGACGGCCAGCCACGGTCGGCTCGTCGACCGACGCGCCCCGGCGACCAGCCACGGTCGGTTCATCGACCGACCCGCCACGACCGCCCGGCGCGGCACCGCCATCGGGAGCCGCCCGGCGACCCGTCGGCGCGGAAGCGCTCCGGTGGCCACCGGGCGCACCCGGGTCCTCGGTGGCCGCCCGGCGACCACCCGGCACCGCCCCGCCAGGACCAGCCGGACGACCGGCCGACGTCGCGGCGCCGTCCGCAGCGGCGCGGCGACCGGCCGGAGCATCGGTGGCGGCGCGGCGCGGCGTCGGCGTGCCCGGGACCTCCGCCCGGTGTTCGGGGGACGCCTCGGACGGGGCACCCGGGACCGGCGGGGCGTTCCCGCTGAGCGGCACCGCCACCGGTTGGTCGGGCGCGCCGGCCCGGCGTCGACCGCCCCCCACCCTGGCGGGACCGTCCATCCCGGACGGATCGGGCTCCGGAGCACCACGGCGGCGCCGGGCCTCGGAGGCGCCCGGGACGCCGGTCACCGGGTCGACACCGGCGTGGCCGGCAGCGGGCGGACCGGCCGCGCCGGCTGCCGACGGCACGTTGACCCGGCCGGTAGCGGGTTCGGCGGCGGACCGGCGGCCGGCCCCGGAGACCGGGCGGGCCTCGACGTCGTCGGGCAGGGATCGCCGGCCGCCACCGGACCCGGGTCGTCCGGGCGGGGCTGCCCCCTCGGCGTACGGGCCGGTTCCGCCGGCGCCGTGCCGGCTGCGGGGAGTGGGTGGCACGGCGGGACCGGGTGGCTGAAAGCCGGGTCCGGGCGCCTGCCCGTCGCGGGCGTGATCCGGTGCGGGTGCGGCCGGCGGGGCAGTTCGACCGGGCGGGCCAGCCGGTTGGCCCGGCTGTGCGGTGGCGGGAGGAACCAGGCTCTGCTGCCCGGTGGGCACGTCGGGGCCCCGGCGCGGCGGTCGGGACGGCGCGGCGGGTTGCCGGGGCGGCTCGGGTGCACCGGGCCAGGGCCCGTCGACCGGGCGACGGGCAGCCGCCGGATCGGGCCCGCTGGGGCCGCTGGGGCGTACCGGGGGCACCGCCGGTCCGGCGTCCGGACCACGCTGGGCGGACGGCCTGCCCGGACCGGACGGTCCAGGTGGCGGCACCGGAGCGGGGGCGCCGCGCGGCGGCTCGGCGGCGGGCGGGCCGGGTCGCGGCCCCGGGCCCGCGGGGGGCGGCCCGCCGCGCGTCGGCGGCGGGGCGGCGGAACCGCCGGCATCCGGGCCGAGGTCGGCGCGCTGCTGCTTGGCCGTACGCAGGTCGTCGATCCAGCCGAACTCCTCGCCGACGGTCGCCTCGTCCGGCTCGGCCTCGGCTCTGCCCCGCCCCCACCGACGACCCTTGGCGCTCCGGTCGCGCCGCTCGTCGGGGCCGTCCTCCGGCCGCTCCGGACCACGCGCCATCACTGCTGACCCTCCTCGACGGCGTCGCCGCCGCCCTCGTTCACGCCGTTGCCCTGCCCCGCGCCGGCCGGACGACCGGCGGGCACGGCGGCCGGCGCACCGGCCTCCTCGCGGACCACCGGTGCCGGCAGCCCGCGGACGATCCGGCGCAGCAGCGGCAGCCGTCCGGCCACCGCACGTTCCGCGCCGTGCCCACTGGGGCGGTAGTAGTCGGTCCCGACGAGATCGTCCGGAGCGTACTGCTGGGTCACCACGCCGCGGTGGTCGTCGTGCGGGTAGCGGTAGCCCGCGCCGTGCCCGAGACCCCGGGCGCCGGCGTAGTGGGCGTCGCGCAGGGCCCGCGGCACCGGGCCGCCCTGACCGGCGCGTACGTCGGCGATGGCCGCACCGATCGCGGTGGTGGCCGAGTTGGATTTCGGGGCGGTGGCCAGGTGGATCACCGCCTGGGCCAGGTTGAGCTGTGCCTCGGGCAGCCCGACGTACTCGACGGCGTGCGCGGCGGCGGTGGCGACGGTGAGCGCGGCGGGGTCGGCCATGCCGACGTCCTCGCTGGCGAAGATCACCAGGCGCCGGGCGATGAACCGGGCGTCCTCGCCGGCCACCAGCATCCGGGCCAGCCAGTGCAACGCCGCGTCCACGTCCGAGCCGCGCATGCTCTTGATGAACGCGCTGATCACGTCGTAGTGGGCGTCGCCGTCCCGGTCGTAGCGGACGGCGGCGACGTCGACGGCCTGCTCGGCGGTGGCCAGGTCGATCTGCCCGGCGCCGAGGGCGGTGGCGGTGGCGGCCGCCGCCTCCAGGGCGGTCAGTGCCTTGCGTACGTCGCCGCCGGCGAGGCGGACGAGATGTTCCTCCGCCCCGGTCTCCAGGGTGAGTGCACCGCCGAGCCCGCGCTCGTCGGCGACCGCGCGGCGCAGCAGGCCGCGCACCGCATCGTCGTCCAACGGCTGGAGGGTGAGCAGCACGCAGCGGGACAGCAGCGGTGAGATGACCGAGAAGTAGGGATTCTCGGTGGTCGCCGCGAGCAACGTGACCGTCCGGTCCTCCACCGCGGCGAGCAGCGAGTCCTGCTGGGTCTTGCTGAACCGGTGCACCTCGTCGATGAAGAGCACGGTCGGCGGACCGCCCGCGCGCCGCTGCCGGCGGGCGGTGTCGATCACCGCGCGGACGTCCTTCACGCCGGCCGTCAGCGCGGACATCGCGACGAAGCGGCGGTCGGTGGCCCGGGCCACGAGGTGGGCGATGGTCGTCTTGCCGCTGCCCGGTGGCCCCCAAAGGATCACCGACATCGGCGCCGCACCCTCGACCAGCTGGCGCAGCGGTGCGCCCGGGGCGAGCAGGTGGTCCTGCCCGACGAGCTCGTCGATGCTCGCCGGCCGCATCCGGACGGGCAGGGGCGAGTCCGCGCGCGCGGTGGCGAACCCGTCCACGCCGGTGGAGCCCGCGGGGGCGCCGGGCGCTCCGGTGGGTTCGCCGATGGTGAAGAGGGCGTCGGACTGCATCACGAGAACACTACCGGGCCGGGCCGACGACGCTGGAATCGCGCCGCGGCTCGGCCCGCGATGATCCGTTCCGGTCAGCCTCGACCCGGACGCCGACCCCGGTACCAGCGGCCCCGGCCGTGGCCGAATCCGGCCAGGTGCAGGGCGAGCAGCAGGAAGCCGATCAGGCTGAGGGTCTGCGCGTTGAACAGGTCGGGGGCGCCGAGGTTGGTGTTCAGGAAGTCGAGCAGCAGCGCGAAGCCGAACACGATGGCGGCGAGACTGGCGAACATGGCCACTCCTCCGGTGGGGGTCCCAGCAGGGTTGGCGTGGGATGTACCCGATCGGTCTGCCCGTCAATCTCCACCGTGGAACCGCCCGCGGCCGGCGGTGTCACCGCTCGGTGACGAGCAGGAATCCGATCGAGCTCACGGACTCTCCTCTCCTACGCTGGTCGCATGATCACTGCCGACCAGGTTCTGGCGGGCCGGGACACGCTGCTCGCCGCCACCGGTCACCACCCGTACGCCCGGCACGCGCTGTGGCGGGACCACGACGCGCACGGCTGGCGGCGAGACGGCGCGGTGGGCTGGTTGCTCCCGCCGGAACAGGGGCCGGCCGGCGGCGCGCTCGGCACGGCCGGGCCGGCGCTGGACGTCTTCGCCGGCCTGGTCGCCGTCGGGACGCTGCACGCCGGGCAGTGGCTGCACCTGCCCCGCGTCCCACCCGAGGAGGTGTCCGGCCGGCTGACGGTGGCCCGGCTGGACGACTGGGACTTCCTGTGGACCACCACGCCCCCGCCCCGGCAGCCGGAGGAGGAACGGGTGGTCCGCCTCACCGAGTCCGACCACCCGGCCCTTGAGGCGCTGATCGAGGAGTCCTTCCCGACCACCACCTCCCGCACCGGCGACCCGCGGATCGTCGACTGGTACGGCATCCGCGACGGGGACCGCCTGGTCGCCTGCGGGGCGGATCGCAGCCGGGGCGACATCGGCTTCCTCGCCGGTCTCACCGTGGCGACCGACCGGCGCGGGCGGGGCCTCGGCGCGGCGCTCACCGCCGGAATGGCCCGCGCCCTCTTCGCCCGGTACGACCACGTGGCGCTCGGCGTCTATGCCGACAACCTCGGGGCGATCCGGCTCTACCGCCGGCTCGGCTTCACCGGCACCGAACACCGCACCTCGGTCAACCTCGGCTGAGCGGAAGGAAGGGCCCCTGTTAGCGCCTCAGGCAGAGCAGGGGCCCCTTCCTAACAGGTCCGCCCTCAACGCGCCTGAACCGGTGCGACGTCGAGGCCAGCCGGTGCGGCGGCGCGGTCCTCGGATTCCGCCGGGTCGAGAGGCGGCTGACCGACGGGCGTGGCGTTCCGGCCGACGCGCCAGGCCGGCAGGTAGAGCGGCGCGGCCAGGGCGAGCACCACCCCGCCGACCAGCATGGCGAGGCTGATGCTGGTGCGGTCGGCCAGGGCGGTCAGGACCACCGCGCCGAGCGCACCGGCCGGCTGCGACATCATCGAGTTCAGCGAGATGACGCTGGTCCGGTACGGCCCGTCGACCTGCCGGTGCAGCAGCCCCATGTGCAGCGGGTTGGACGCGCCGTGCACGGTGTAGCAGGCCAGGTAGGCGATGAGCACCCCGACCGGTCCGGCGAGCAGTCCCATCCCGACCACGGTCACCCCCTGGAGCACCCGCAGGAGTGCGGCGGCGGGCGCGGCGCCCAGCCGGCGCAGCAGGAGCGGGGTGAGCGCGGCGCCGGCCGCGTTGGCCAGCCAGGCCGCCGAGCCGACCGGGCCGAGCAGCGCCGCGGCACGATCGGCGTTGCCGACCACCTCGGCCAGGCGGACCGGCAGCAGCGACTCGAAGGTGACCATGCCGAAGCCCCAGAACAGTTCGACGCCGACCAGGGCGAGCAGCACCCGGGAGCGGCGCAGCAGGCCGATCGCCTGCCCGACCATCCGGGGCGCCTCGACCATCGACGCGCGCAGCGCCGCGGCTCCGGTGGCCGGCCGGCGCTCGGCCATCAGGACCAGCAGCGCGACCAGCGAGACGACGTGCAGGACGATGGCCACCAGCACGGGCAGGGTCAGCGCGCTGACCGGACCGATCGGGCCGAGCGCGACGAGGCCACCGCTGAGCAGCGCACCGGCGCCGATGGCGAGGCCGATGACGGTGCCGGCATGGCCGAGGCCGCGCTCGTACTCGGCCTGGGGGTCGGCGGCGAGGGTGGCGTCGACGTACCAGGACTCCATGGGGCCGCTGTCGAGTGCCCGGTAGACGCCCTGCAACGCCCACGACAGGAAGAAGAGCCAGAACGAGTCGGCGAACGCGAAGATGGCCAGCGAGATCAGGCCGATGACCCAGGCGGTGGCGAGGACCGGCTTGCGGCCCAGCGCGTCGGCGAACCCACCGGTCGGCAGCTCCAGCGCGAGGACGACCAGGCCCTGCGCGGTGGCGACCAGGCCGATCTGGGACAGCGAGAGGCCGCGCTCCTGCATCAGCAGGATCATCACGGGGATCATCAGGCCGGTGGGCAGCCAGCGCAGGCCGTAGAGGGTGAGGTAGCGGAACCGGACCTGGCGTACGGAGAGACTGTTCATCGCTCCTCCTCGGCGGTCGGTGGGGTGGCGGGTCGCCGGCCCGCAAGCAGCGGCAGGGCGGTGAGGAAGATCTCCACCTGCTCCGCGCCGGGCTCGTCCGGGTCGGCCTCGGTGCGGTAGCGCTCGAGGATCTGCCACAGCTCGTCCGCCAGCGCCTTGAGTCGGGCCGGGGTGATGGTCACGACGTTGTCGCTCATGCCGAACGCGTCGCGCCAGGCCGGTGACCACTGGTGGCGCACGGCGAACCAGTGCTCGGCGTTCTCGACGAGCTGGCGCACCTGGTTGTCCTCGATCCACTCGACGGCGGCCCGGGCGTCGGGGTCGTCGTCGAAGTCGGTGGGCTCCCAGTTGGTCAGATCGTGCTCGGCCCGCCAGAACCGCTGCCGGCCGGTGCCGAGATCCGGGTCCTCGGCGACCAGGCCCACCTCGGCGAGCTGGCGCAGGTGGTAGCTGGTCGCCCCGGTGTTGGTGTCGAGCATTTCGGCGAGCTTGGTGGCGGTCGCCGGTCCCCTGACCCGCAGCGCGCCGAGCAGCCGCGTGCGCAGGGGGTGCGCCAGGACGCGCACCTGCTGGTGAGAGAGCCGCACTGCGCGCGGCGCGGAGCTTTCGTCGTTCCCCATGGGATGCACAATATCTGTGCACACTTCCTATGCACAAGAGTTGTGCACAGGAAGTGTGCATGATTTGAGAGGTGACCGGACGACGGTCAGGCGAGGAGTTCGGTAACCCCGCGCAGCCGGGTACGCAGCAGCCCGGCGGCGCGGGAGGAGTCGAGGCGTACCTCGGCGGGGCGGTGCACGCCGGCGGCGACGGCGGTCGTGGTCTTCAGCCCGGCCGGGTCGAGCCCGGAGTGCCGGGCGACCAGGAGACCCAGCTCGGCCCGGCTCACCGGGTCCGGCCCGGCCACGTTGAGCGGGCCGGCGTAGTCGGACGGCACCAGCTCCAGCACGGCGGCGGCCAGATCGGTCACGTCGATCGGGCAGCGAAGCTCGTCGGTGAAGAGGGTGGCGCGGCCGGCGAGCGCATCCTGGCAGAGCTGGATCTGCTTGCTGCCCTTCCCCACGATCAGCGACGTCCGCACCAGCACCGCGCCCGGATCGACCGCCCGGACCGCGGTCTCCGCCGCCGCCTTCGCCGCCCCGTACGCGTAGATCGGCGTCGGCGGCTCGTCGTCGAGGTACGGCGTCGGCCGCCCGGCGTGCAGGGCGTCACTGGACAGGTGCACCAGCCGCGCCCCCACCTCGGCGGCGGCGTACGCGACATGCGCCGCGCCGTCGGCGGTGACCGCCCAGTCGTCGTACCGGTAGGGGGTGGCGACCACGGCGTCGGGGCGTACCTCGGTCAGCAGCGCGCGCGGCGGCCCGGTCGGTGACGTCGAGCCGGCGTCGCTCGACGCCGGGGACGGTGACGGCGGTCGAGTGATACGTCCCGACCACCCGGGCGCCCGCGGCGACCGCCTGCCGACACACCTCACCGCCGACAAACCCGCTGGCCCCCACCACCAGCAACGTCACGCCGCCCACCCTTCGCCGCATCGATATCCGCGATCATGAGGTTAGCGGGGCGACACGCGGAGCGCGGTCCCCGCCAACCTCATGATCGACGACGAGGGACGGGATCAGGTGGGGTCGGCGACCGGGGCCACCGGGCCGGCGGTGCCGGCGTGCGGGCCGGTCGGCGCCTTCGGCTTGGCGTCGACGCCCGCCTCGGCACGCTGCTGCGCGGTGATCGGCGTCGGCGCGCCGGTCAGCGGGTCGAACCCGCCCCGGGTCTTCGGGAACGCGATGACCTCACGGATCGAGTCCGCGCCAGCGAGCAGCATGCAGATCCGGTCCCAGCCGAAGGCGATGCCGCCGTGCGGCGGCGGGCCGTACTTGAACGCCTCCAGCAGGAAGCCGAACTTGTCCTGCGCCTCCTCCGGACTGATGCCGAGCAGCTCGAAGACCCGCTGCTGCACGTCGCCCCGGTGGATACGGATGGAGCCGCCGCCGATCTCGTTGCCGTTGCACACGATGTCGTACGCATAGGCCAGGGCGCGGTCCGGCGCCTCCTCGAACCGGTCCACCCACTCGGCGTTCGGCGAGGTGAACGGGTGGTGCACCGCCGTCCAGCCACCCTCGTCGGTCTTCTCGAACATCGGCGCGTCGACCACCCAGCAGAACGCCCAGGCGCTCTCGTCGATCAGGTTGGCCCGCTTGGCGATCTCGATCCGGGCCGCGCCGAGCAGCTCCTGCGCCTCCCGGGTGTTGGTGCTGGCGGCGAAGAAGATCGCGTCGCCCGGCTTGGCGCCGACCGCGTCGGCCAGGCCGGCCAGGTGCGCCTCGGAGAGGTTCTTGGCCACCGGGCCGCGCGCCTCGCCGGTCTCCGCGTCGAGCACCACGTACGCCAGGCCCCGCGCGCCGCGCGCCTTGGCCCAGTCCTGCCAGCCGTCCAGCTCCTTGCGGCTCTGCGCCGCGCCGCCCGGCATCACCACCGCGCCGACGTACCCGCCCGCGTCGATCGCGCCGGCGAAGACCCGGAACTCGGTGCCGCGCAGGTAGTCGGTCAGCTCGGTCAGCTCGACGCCGTAGCGCAGGTCCGGCTTGTCCGAGCCGTACCGCGACATGGCGTCGTGCCAGGTGATCCGCGGGATCGGCCGGGAGATCTCGTAGCCGGCCAGGTCCGACCAGAGCGCCGAGACGATCGACTCGCCGAGTTCGATGACGTCGTCCTCGACGACGAAGGACATCTCGATGTCGAGCTGGGTGAACTCGGGCTGCCGGTCGGCGCGGAAGTCCTCGTCCCGGTAGCAGCGGGCGATCTGGTAGTACCGCTCCATGCCGCCGACCATGAGCAGCTGCTTGAACAGCTGCGGCGACTGCGGCAGCGCGTACCAGCTGCCGGGCTGGAGCCGCACCGGGACCAGGAAGTCGCGGGCGCCCTCCGGGGTGGAGCGGGTCAGGGTGGGGGTCTCGATCTCCAGGAAGTCCCGCTCGTGCAGCACCTTCCGGGCGAGCTGGTTGGCCCGCGAGCGCAGCCGCAGCGCCTTCGCCGGGCCGCTGCGGCGCAGGTCCAGGTAGCGGTACTTGAGCCGGATGTCGTCGCCGGCCTCGATCTGGTCGTCCACCGGCAGCGGCAGCGGCGCCGCCTCGGAGAGCACCTCCAGCTCGCTCGCGGTGACCTCGACCTCGCCGGTGGGCAGCTCCGGGTTCTCGTTGCCCTCGGGGCGGCGGGTCACCTCGCCGGTGACCTTCACGCAGAACTCGTTGCGCAGCGCGTGCGCGTCCTCCTCGCGGAAGACCACCTGGGCCACGCCGGAGCCGTCGCGCAGGTCGACGAAGATGACACCGCCGTGGTCGCGCCGGCGGGCCACCCAGCCGGCGAGCGTCACCGTGGTGCCGGCGTCCGCCGCGCGCAGGCTGCCGGCGTCATGGGTACGGATCACGACTTGCGTCTCCTCATCTGCGGTCCACGTCTGCTCCCCGCATTCTGTCAGGGTGCCCCGCCCGCCACCGGCACCGGGCGTGGTTGCCCGGTCAGCGAACGGCTCCCGCCGGAGGCGCACGCCTTCCCGTGCTTGCTGTCCAGACGCGGAGAGCGGGCCGCCGGAGGTCGGCGGCCCGCTCTGCACGATGTCGGTCAGGGTCAGATGATGCTGACGCCGTAGACGCTCATCGGCTCGGTGACCGGCTGGAAGTAGGTGGTGCCGCCGGAGCGGCAGTTGCCGCTGCCGCCGGAGGTCAGGCCGACCGCGCTGTTGCCGCTGAACAGCGAACCGCCGCTGTCGCCGGGCTCGGCGCAGACGTTGGTGCGGATCAGGCCGGAGACGCTGCCCTCGGCGTAGTTGACCGTGGCGTTCAGCGCCTGGACCGTGCCGCTGTACACGCCGGTGGTGCTACCGGAGCGCGACACGCTCATGCCGACGTACGCGTTGGCGGCGCCGGTGACGTCCCGGTAGGAGCCGTTGTACAGGTAGACGTTGCCGGTCGCGTTGGCGGAGTTGCTGTGCTTGACGATGCCGTAGTCGTTGCCCGGGAAGCTGGTGCCCGCGCGGGTGCCGAGGACGGTGGTCTGGCCGGAGTTGGAGTACCAGGTCGAGCCGATGTTGGTGCAGTGCCCGGCGGTCAGGAAGTAGGTGGTGCCGGAGCTGCTGCGGACGTTGAAGCCGAGCGAGCAGCGGCCGCCGCCGGCGTAGATCGCCTGGCCGCCGGAGATGCGGGTGCTCAGCACACCGGCCTCGGCCTCGATCCGGACGGTGCCGCCGGTACGGGCGGCGGCGGCCTTGACCCGCTCCAGCTTGGCGCCGGTGATGGTGCTGTCGACGGAGACCACGACCTGGTTGGTGGCCGGGTCGACCCACCAGGCGGTGCCCGGGATCTTGGCGGACCGCTCCAGCTCGTCGGTGGCCGCCTGGAGCTTGTCGGCGCCCCGGGTGACGAGCTTCGGGGTGGCGCCGGCGGCGCGGACCTGGCGCGCGGCCGCGTCGTCGGTCACCGCGATGACCATCTTGCCGCTGTTGTCGGTGTACGCGCCGGCGGCACGGTCACCGAGCTTGGTGGCCAGGTCGGCCGCGGCGTCGGGGGAGGCGGGCGAGGCAGGGGCCGCCTGGGCGGGTGCGCCGAGGAGTGAGCCCGTGACCAGGGCACCGGCCACCGCGATGGCGGCGGCGCGGCGGAGCGAGGACCTCGTGGGTCGCATGTAACAACCTCCAGGGAGGGGGTGACGGGCGGCGTCACACCGACGCGCCCGAGGACAACCGGCCGACCTGGGGGGAACCGGCCGAGTGACCAAAGTATTCACATATTTAAGATCATTGGCAAGGTAATGCTTTGCCCGGATTGAGCCCGCTCGAAAAGCAATCAGGGCGCAACAATGTGGACACAGAGTGTCATCGATACGATTGGTGTCGCGTCCCTCGTCCGACCGTACGCCGAGGGACGCCTCAGCTCCGGCGGCGCGCCCCCGGACCCGGCCGGGGCAGTAGGTCGCGCGGTTCGATCACCCCGTGCCCGTCGGCGCAGCGCAGCGCGACCCGGACCTCGGCCCCACAGTCCCGGTGGGCGACCGTCAGCGGCGAGCCGTCCGGATCGGCCAGGTAGCGGTCGCCCCAGCCGAGCACCGCCACCAGCACCGGCCACAGGTCGAGCCCCTTCTCGGTGAGCCGGTACTCGTGCCGCAGCCGGCTGCCCGGCTCCCGGTACGGCTCCCGGCGCAGCACTCCCTGCTCGACCAGCGTGGCGAGCCGGTTGGTGAGCACCTGCCGGGGGATCCCGGTGCGCACCCGCATGTCGTCGAAGCGGCGTATGCCGTTGAAGACCTCGCGGAGCACGACCAGGGTCCAGCGCTCGCCGAGGATCGTCATCGCGCGGGCGATGGTGCAGTTCTCCACCGACCAGTCCAGTGCCGCGGGTGTCATGCCGACAGGCTAAGTCTGATTGACAGACTCAGCAACGCGCTGCGAGGCTGCGTCCATGACGCAGACGCAGGACCGCAGCCGCACCTTCTCCTGGTCCGACCCGCTGGCCGGGGCCGCCCACGTCGGCCGCCGCAGCGGCCTGGAGCTGCTGCGCGCGATGATCGCCGGGGAACTGGCCGCGCCGCCGGTCATGCACCTGATCGACATGGCCCGACTGGAGGCCGACGAGGGCCGCGTCGCGGTCGAGCTGGTGCCGCAGGAGTTCCACTACAACCCGCTCGGCACGGTGCACGGCGGGGTCATCTCCACGCTGCTCGACACCGCCGCCGGGTGCGCCGTCCACAGCACCCTGCCGGCCGGCGTCGGCTACACCTCGCTGGACCTGAACGTGAAGTTCCTCCGGCCGGTGACGGTGGAGAGCGGCCGGCTGCGCTGCGAGGGCACCGTGCTCCAGCGCGGCCGCCGCACCGCCCTGGCCGAAGCCCGCCTGACGGACACGAGGGACCGCCTGATCGCCCACGCGACCTCGAGCTGCCTCCTCTTCCCCCTGGACACCCCCGCCTAACCCGCTCCCACCCCGACCCTCACCCGGTTGATCATGGAGTTGTCGTCGGCCGCCCAGCGTGTCACGACGACAGCTTCATGATCAACAATGCGGTCAGAGGGTCAGCGGGTCAACAACGCGGGTCAGCGGGTCAGCGCGTCGCGGCGAGGCGAGCGGCGCGGGCGGCGCGCCTCTCCTCGAAACGGGACGCCTGGCGGTCCAGGTCGGCCAGGTGGGCGCCGATCTGGTCGCGGGCGGCCTCGCCGTCGGCGTCCAGCCCGGTCACCTCGAAGATGTCCCACTGCCGCAGCACCGGATTCACCACCTCGTCCCGGTGCTGGCGCAGGTCATAGATGCCGGCCAGGGCGATGGCCACCGACTTTCGGGCGAAGCCCTCGATGCCGACGCCCGGCATCTGGAAGTCGGCCAGCACGTCGGCGACCGCGCGCATGGCCTGGCTCGGCGCGAGTTCGAAGGCCGCGCCGAGCAGGTTGCGGTAGAAGACCATGTGCAGGTTCTCGTCGGCCGCCACCCGGGCCAGCAGCGCGTCGCAGTTCGGGTCACCGGCGGCCCGGCCGGTGTTGCGGTGCGAGATCCGGGTGGCCAGTTCCTGGAACGAGACGTACGCCAGCGAGTGCAGCACCTCGTCGTCGTGGACGTTGTGGTAACCCGCCGACATGTGCACCATCCGGGCCCGCTCCAGCGCCACCGGGTCGACCGCCCGGGTCACGGTCAGGTAGTCCCGGATCGCGGTGCCGTGCCGCCCCTCCTCGGCGGTCCACCGGTGCACCCAGGTGCCCCACGCGCCGTCCCGGCCGAAGAGCGTGGCGATCTCGTGGTGGTACGAGGGCAGGTTGTCCTCGGTGAGCAGGTTGACGATCAGCGCGGTGCGGGCCACCTCGGGCAGCTTCGTGTCCGCCTCCGTCCACGCCTGCCCGCCGAGCGGGCCGTCGAAGGTGCGCCCCTCGCTCCACGGCACGTACTCGTGCGGGAACCACTCCTTCGCCAGCGACAGATGCCGGTCGAGGTTCTTCTCGACGACGGGCTCGAGTTCGAGGAGAAGGGCAGTTTGGCTGAGCACGGTCACGAGGTTCTCCCTACGGTGGCGTAACTTACGCCACCGTAGGGTGAATCGTCGTCACACGCCAGTCGAAGGACCCACCAGCGGCTTCAGGTCCTCCCGGGCCGGGGTCCACTCGCCGGCCGCGGCGGCCAACTGCTCGCCGGAGCGGATGTCTTTCACCTCGTCGCCCGCCACGCCGGAGAACCAGACGTACGGGATGCCGCGGCGCTCGGCGTACCGGATCTGCTTGCCGAACTTGGCCGCGCTCGGCGACACCTCGGTCGGGATGCCCCGGGAGCGCAGCGCCTCGGCGATCTTGTTGCTCACCGGCCGCTCCTCCTCGCTGTTCACGGCGACCAGCACGCAGGTCGGCACGCTACGCGAGACCGAGAGCGCGTCGGAGCCGAAGAGCAGGCCGAGCAGCCGGGTGACCCCGATGGAGATGCCCACGCCGGGGAACCGGACGTTGCCGGCGCTGGCCAGGTTGTCGTACCGGCCGCCCGAGCAGACCGAGCCGAACCGCTCGTAGCCGATCATCTGCGTCTCGTAGACGGTCCCGGTGTAGTAGTCCAGGCCCCGCGCGATGCGCAGGTCGGCGACGCAGAGGCCGGGCGAGTGCGCCGCGGCGGTCTCCACCACCGTGACCAACTCCGCGATGCCCTCGTCGAGCAGTGGATCGGTCACCCCGAGGGCGTGCACCGCGTCGGCGAAGGAGGCGTCGGGCGCGGAGATCTCCGCCAGCGCCAGACACGCCTTGGCCTGCGCCTCGCTCGCCCCGGCGGTCTCCGCCAGCAGCTCGGCCACCTTCGCCGGGCCGATCTTGTCGAGCTTGTCGACCGCGCGCAGCGCCG
Organism: Micromonospora sp. NPDC093277; assembly: GCF_044765245.1. Classification (NCBI taxonomy): domain Bacteria; kingdom Bacillati; phylum Actinomycetota; class Actinomycetes; order Micromonosporales; family Micromonosporaceae; genus Micromonospora; species Micromonospora sp. NPDC093277. Next base: position 244,162 of record NZ_JBIWJO010000008.1, on the reverse strand, counting down.
CCTCCGGGTCGGTCAGCCCGACCCCCCGGTAGAAGCCCTCGCAGATCTTGCGGTTGTTGACCTGGATCCGCACCGGCGGGATCGGCAGCGAGCGCAGCGCGTCCCCGATCACCAGTGGCATCTCGGCCTCGTAGTGGGCCGGCAGGGTGTCCCGGTCGACGATGTCGATGTCGGCCTGCAGGAACTCGCGGTAGCGCCCCTCCTGGGGGCGCTCACCCCGCCACACCTTCTGGATCTGGTAGCGGCGGAACGGGAACTGCAGCTTCCCGGCGTTCTCCAGCACGTAGCGGGCGAACGGCACGGTCAGGTCGAAGTGCAGGCCGAGCGCGTCGTCGCCGGTCGCGCCCCCCGGGTCGGCCTGCAGCCGGCGCAGCACGTAGACCTCCTTGGAGGTCTCCCCCTTGCGCAGGAGCTGGTCCAGCGGCTCCACCGAACGGGTCTCGAGGGGGGCGAAGCCGTACAGCTCGAAGGTGGCCCGGATCCGGTCGAGGACGAACTGCTCGATCATCCGCTGGGCAGGCGTCCACTCCGGGAAGCCGGAGATGGGCGTGGGCTTGCTCATGGCGTAACTCCTTGGGCGCCGCGCGGACCGCGCGGACAGGTCGTGGTCGCGGTACTCAGAGACCGCGGGTGGGCGCGGCCGGGCGCGCGCCGCCGATCCCCGCCACCTCGATGAGGTACGGGTTGGTCGCGCGCTCGCGGCCGATGGTGGTCGCGGGGCCGTGGCCGGGCAGGACGACGGTGTCGTCGGCCAGCGGGAGAACCTTCTCCCGGAGGCTGGCCAGCATGCGGGGCATGCTGCCGCCCGGCAGGTCGGTGCGGCCGATCGAGCCGGCGAAGAGCACGTCACCGGAGAGGCAGATCTGCTCGGCCTCCCAGGGCGAGCCGGCGCCGGGCGTCCGGAACAGCACCGACCCGCCGGTATGGCCGGGCGCGTGGTCGACGGTGATCTCCAGGCCGACGAGGCGGAGCGTGGACCCGTCGGTCAGCTCGGCCACGTCGTCCGGCTCGGCGTACGGCAGGCGACCGCCGAAAAGCTGGGTGAGATCCGTCGAGAGCGCCTTGGCCGGGTCGGCGAGCAGCTCCCGGTCCTCCGGATGGACGTACGCGGGGATGCCGCGCGCGCCGCAGACCGGCGCCACCGAGAAGGTGTGGTCGAGGTGGCCGTGGGTGAGCAGCACGGCGGCCGGGTGCAGGCGGTGCTCGGCGAGCACGGCGTCGAGCCGGTCCAGCACCCCGATCCCGGGGTCGACCACCACGCACTGCTCCCCCGGCGCGGTCGCCACCACATAGCAGTTGGTGCCGAAGGCGTCCGCGGGAAAGCCGGCCACGAGCACGTCCGCTCCCCTTCCGTTCGAGTCGTCGTCCCCCTGGGCAGCCTAGTCGTCCGGGCCATCGGGTTCCGCCGGCACATGCGTCCCAGGGACCCCGGCAGGGCACAACGAGAACGTCCGAAAAATCTTGGACCGAACCTCGTACACCACTTTCCCAGCCGGTGGCCGTACACTCTGGCGGGCGTGTGGCGTGGCGCACCTAATTATTGACGGGGCGGACAGCGCAGAGCGCCGGCGAGGACCAGGGTAGAGGAAGGGGAGCACGGGTGGCTTCCAGCAGGGACCGGCAGCGCAAACTGGCGCGGGCCAAGCTCGACCGGCAGCTCGCCCGGCGGGCTGCCGCCGCGAAGCGCCGCCGGCAGATCCAGGCCGGGGTCGGCGCGTTCGTGGTGCTCGCGTTGATCGGGCTCGGTTCGGCGTGGGCGCTCGGTGCGTTCGACTCCAAACCGAAGCCGAAGGCCGCCGAGGACACTTGCCTCTGGACCCCGCAGGACGCCGGCGCCAACACCAACCTCAAGGACGTCGGTACCCCGCCCACCAGCGGCCTGCCGACCGCCGGCACCCGGGCGATGACGGTCACCACCGACCAGGGTGGCCCGATCACCACCGAACTGGACGTCGCGTCGGCGCCGTGCGCGGCGGCGAGCATCTCGTACCTGGCCGGCAAGTCGTTCTACGACAACACCAAGTGCCACGAGATCACCGCCGAGGGCGCGCTGCGCTGCGGCGACCCGAGTGGCACCGGCATCGGCGGCCCGGCCTACTCGTTCTACGACGAGAACGTGCCCACCGCGCCGGAGGCGAGCCCGTCCGCCTCGCCGGCGCCGGATCAGCCCCCGGCGTACCCGAAGGGCACGGTCGCCATGATCGCCAACCCGCCGGGGGCCAACGGCAGCCAGTTCCTGATCTTCTTCAAGGACTTCAACCCCGAGAAGCCGGCCTACCCGATCATCGGCAAGGTCACCGGCGGGCTCGACGTGGTGGAGAAGATCGGTGCCCTGGAGACCGTGGACAATGGGAGCGGGGCCAAGGTCACGCCGAAGACGGACGTGGTGATCCAGAGCCTCACCGTCGGCGAGCCGGACGCGGCGCCGGCGGCGAGCCCCAGCGCCGGCTGATCCGGCCGCCCCACACCCCATCAGAAGCGGCAACGTCCGCGCCCGGAGAAACACCGTAAGGAGTGACCGTGACGTCCACCAGAGAGCGGCAGCGCGCGGCGGCGCGGGCCCGACTCGAGCGGGAGATGAGCGAGCGGGCCACCAAGGCGCGCAAGCGCCGGCAGACGCAGGCCATCGTCGGTGCCGCGGCGGTGCTGGTGCTCGTGGTCGCCGGCACGGTGTGGCTGGTCACCTCGCTCGGTGATGACGACAAGCAGAACACCGCCAACGCCGCCGGCTACGCGCAGTGCGCCTACACCGAGCTCCCCACGGAGGGGCGCCCCCAGCAGATCAAGGACGTCGGGCTGCCGCCGAGCCAGCAGGACAACAAGGGCAGCCAGACGATGACGATCGACACGAACCTCGGCCCGATCACCGCGAAGATCAACCGCGACCAGGTGCCCTGCACCGCCGGCAGCTTCACCCACCTCGCCAGCAAGGGCTTCTTCGACAACACCAAGTGCCACCGCCTGGTCACCCAGGGCATCCAGGTGCTCCAGTGCGGTGACCCGAGCGCGACGGGCAAGGGCTGGCGGGACACCGACGGCACCGGCGGCCCGAGCTACAACCTGGCCGAGGAGAACCTGCCCACCGACAAGCGCCCGCCGTACCCCGAGGGCGTCATCGCGATGGCCAACTCCGGCCAGCCGGGCAGCACCGGCAGCCAGTTCTTCATCGTGTACGGCGACTCCCAGCTCGACCCGAACTACACCGTGCTGGGCACGATCACCGGCGGCATGGACCTGGTCAGGCAGATCGGGGCGGCCGGTGACGACGGCGCGTTCGCCGAGCAGGCCGGGGGCGGGCACCCGAAGAAGGAGGTCGTCATCAACAAGCTGACGATGAGCGACATCCAGGGCGGCTGACCCACCGCACGGACAGACAGAAGCGCCCGCCGGCCGAGCCGGCGGGCGCTTCCGCGTGGTGCCTCAGGCGCCCGAGGTGACCCGGTACGCGTCGAAGACGCCGTCGACCTTGCGGACGGCGGCCAGCAGGTGCCCGAGGTGCTTCGGGTCGGCCATCTCGAAGCTGAACCGGCTCACCGCCACCCGGTCCCGGGTGGTGGTGACGGTCGCGGAGAGGATGTTGACCCGCTCGTCGGAGAGCACCCGGGTGACGTCGGTCAGCAGCTTGTGCCGGTCGAGTGCCTCCACCTGGATGGCGACCAGGAAGGTCGACGCGGAGGTGAGCTTCCAGCTCACCTCGACCACCCGCTCGCTCTGCGCCTTCAGGTCCTCCGCGTTGGCGCAGTCGTCCCGGTGCACGCTCACCCCGCCGGAGCGGGTGACGAAGCCGAAGACGGCGTCCGGCGGCACCGGCGTGCAGCAGCGGGCCAGCTTGATCCAGACGTCGCTGACGCCCCGGACGACCACGCCCGGGTCGTGGCTGGACGCCCGGCTGCGCGGCGGCCGGGTGGCGACGGCGGTCTCGGCGATGTCCTCCGCCGCACCCTCCTCGCCGCCGTACGTGGCCATCAGCTTCTGCACCACCGACTGGGCGGAGACCTGGCTGTCGCCGACGGCGGCGTAGAGCGAGGCGACGTCGGCCAGGTGCAGGTCCCGGGCGATCGCCATCAACGCGTCCGGGGTGAGCATCCGCTGCAACGGCATGCCCTGCTTGCGCATCGCCTTGACGATCGAGTCCTTGCCGGCCTCGATCGCCTCCTCGCGCCGCTCCTTGTTGAAGTACTGACGGATCTTGGTGCGGGCGCGCGGGCTCTTGACGAACCCGAGCCAGTCCTGGGTCGGGCCGGCCGTGTCGGACTTCGACGTGAAGATCTCGATCACGTCGCCGTTGGACAGCGTCGACTCCAGCGGCACCAGTTTGCCGTTGACCCGCGCGCCGATGCACTTGTGCCCGACCTCGGTGTGCACCGCGTACGCGAAGTCCACCGGCGTCGACCCGGTCGGCAGCGGAATGACGTCACCCTTCGGGGTGAAGACGTACACCTCCTGGCTGGACAGGTCGAAGCGGAGCGCGTCGAGGAACTCGCTCGGGTCGGCCGCCTCCCGCTGCCAGTCCAGCAGTTGGCGCAGCCAGGTCATCTCGTCGATGTGCGCCGGCGGGCCGACGATCTGGGTGCCCTTCTGCTCCTTGTACTTCCAGTGTGCGGCGATGCCGAACTCGGCGGTGCGGTGCATCGCGTACGTGCGGATCTGCATCTCCACCGGCTTGCCGGTGGGCCCGATGACCGTCGTGTGCAACGACTGGTACATGTTGAACTTGGGCATCGCGATGTAGTCCTTGAACCGGCCCGGCACCGGCTGCCAGTTGGCGTGGATGACGCCCAGCGCCGCGTAGCAGTCCCGCACCGTGTCGACCAGGATCCGCACCCCGACCAGGTCGTAGATGTCGTTGAAGTCCCGCCCCCGCACGATCATCTTCTGGTAGATCGAGTAGAGGTGCTTCGGCCGGCCGGTCACCTCGGCCTTGATCTTGGCGGCCCTGAGGTCGGTGCCGACCTTCTGGGTCACCTGGCGCAGCAGCGCCTCCCGCTGCGGCTGGTGCTCCCCGATCAGCCGGTTGATCTCCTCGAACCGCTTGGGGAAGAGGGTGCCGAAGGCGAGATCCTCCAGCTCCCACTTGATGGTGTTCATGCCCAGGCGGTGCGCCAGCGGCGCGAGGATCTCCAGGGTCTCCTTGGCCTTCTGCTCCTGCTTGGGGCGGGGCAGGAAGGTGAGGGTACGCATGTTGTGCAGCCGGTCAGCCAGCTTGATCACCAGGACGCGCGGGTCCTTGGCCATGGCGACCACCATCTTGCGGATGGTCTCCGCCTTGGCCGCGTCACCGAGCTTGACCTTGTCGAGCTTGGTCACGCCGTCGACCAGCAGGGCCACCTCGCCGCCGAAGTCGGCGCGCATCTGGTCGAGGGTGTACTCGGTGTCCTCGATCGTGTCGTGCAGCAGCGCCGCGACCAGCGTGGTGGTGTCCATCCCCAGGGTGGCCAGGATGGTCGCCACGGCGAGGGGGTGGGTGATGTACGGGTCACCGGACTTGCGGTACTGACCCGAGTGCCAGCGGGCCGCGGTGTCGAACGCCCGCTGCAGCAGCCGGGCGTCGGCCTTGGGGTGGTTCTCCCGATGTAGGGAGATCAGCGGCTCCAACACCTCGCTGACCTGGGAGGTCTGCCACGGTGCGTTGAACCGGGCCAGCCGGGCGCGCACCCGGCGCCCGGTCGGGGCGTTGGAGAGGGCGAAGCCACCGCTGGCGGAGGATTCCCCCGCGCCGTCGGCCCGCAGCGGCACCACGACCGCGCCGCCGGACGGCGTGCCGCCGTCCGCCCTGGCGTCGGGCCCGCCGTCGGAGCCGGTCAAGCGGGTCGGCAGGTTGCCGTTCTGCCCGGCCGCCGAGCCGTCCGCGTCGCCTGTCGGGTGCACCGTGCCCTCCACCGGAGGGACGACATCGTGGGACACCGGCCTCCTCACCGCTCGCCGGGATGCGCCGGCCGTCCGGCCGACGTTCTGTTCAACCGGCCCGGGGGCCGGCCTTGTTCCGCCGCCGGCCGCCCCGTCGACGTGGTCCGCGCCGGCGCATCGGGACCTCCCAGTCCCGGCGCACCCGCGCGCCGCGCCGGCCGCCGGCCGGACGTCGCGCCGCCCGGACGGTCACCCGCCCGGTCAGCAAAGGGCAATCCTACCCGTACGCAGGGTGCCCCGCCCCTCCGCCGGACGGACCTCGTCGCGGCGGCGCGGCCGGCCCCGGCGTCAAACGGTCAGCAGGGCATGGACCGGACGCGGGGCGAGCCGCTCGCGGCCGTTGAGGAAGCCCAACTCCAGCAGGACGGTGAAGCCGCTGACGGTGCCGCCGGCCCGCTCGACCAGGTCGAGGGTGGCCTCGGCGGTCCCCCCGGTGGCGAGCACGTCGTCCACCACCAGCACCCGGTGCCCGGCGGTGAAGGCGTCCTGGTGCACCTCCAGGGTCGCCTCGCCGTACTCCAGGGCGTACGAGGCGGCGTGCGTGGCGCGGGGCAGCTTGCCGGCCTTGCGCACCGGCACCACCCCGACCCCCGTGGCGTACGCGATGGCCGCGGCGAGCACGAACCCGCGGGCCTCGATGCCGGCCACCGTGTCGAACGAGTCCCGCCCGTGGTACGCGATGATCCCGTCGATCACCTCGCGGAAGACCGCACCGTCGGCGAAGAGCGGCATCAGGTCCTTGAACATGACCCCGGGCTGGGGGAAGTCCGGCACGTCCAGCACCCGGCTGGCGACCAGTTGGGCGACCTCCGGGCCGCTGTCTCCCCGTACGCCGGTGGTGTGGGTCTCCGTCACGTTACGTCCCATGTCCCTTCGAAACGACGACGGCGTCCGTCATGCCGCTCGCACAGCATGACGGACGCCGTCGTGTTGATTCCTGCCGGGTCGACCCGGTCAGGTCGGCGGTTCCGGGTCAGCGGCGCTTCGCGCCGCCGGGCCGGTTGGCTCCGCCGCCGGGGCGACCGCCCCGGGCGCCGGAGGAACGCTTGGCGGCCGGCCGGGCGCCCACCTTCGGGGCGGCACCGGCGAGGGCGGCCGCCTCCGGGTCGATGGGGTCGTCGGCGGCGGCCACCGCGGCCCGCGGGGCGCCCTTCGGGGCGACCTCGCCCCGGGCGATCGCACCCCGGCGGGCCAGCACCCGCTTGTTGTGGGCGCTGATCCGGGGGTCCTGGTTCTTCAGCAGGACCAGCGCCGGGGTGGCCAGCAGGATCGAGGTCAGGAACGCCACCGCCATACCGACGAAGAGCACCAGGCCCAGGTCCTTCAGGGTGCCGGCACCGAGCAGGCCCGCACCGATGAAGAGCAGACCACCCACCGGGAGCAGGGCGACCACCGAGGTGTTCAGCGACCGCATCAGGCTCTGGTTGAGCGCCAGGTTGGCCGCCTCGCCGTAGGTCTGATTGTTGTTCGCGGTGATGCCGCGGGTGTTCTCCTGGACCTTGTCGAAGACCACCACCACGTCATAGAGCGCGAAGCCCAGGATGGTGAGGAAACCGATGATCGTCGACGGGGTGACCTCGAAGCCGACCAGTGAGTAGATGCCGGCGGTGAGGAGCAGGTTGGTGAGCAGCGAGGCGATCGCGGCGATCGCCATCCGTAGTTCGAAGCGGAGGACCAGGTAGATCGCCACCACCGCGATGAAGATCAGCAGACCGAGCAGGGCCCGGTCGGTGACCTGGCTGCCCCACGCCTCCGAGACCTGGCTGCCGCTGATCTGGTCCGGCTGGATACCGAACGACTGCGCCATCTCGCCCTTGACCGCGTTGGCCTGCTCCGCGCTGAGCTGCGGGGTACGCAGCTCGTAGTACTCACCGCTGGTGCTGCCGACCTTCTGGGCGGTGACCACCTCGATGCCGCCGCCCTTGGCCAGCAGCGCCGCGTTGACCTTCTGCTCGGCGTCGTCCAGGGTGCCGACGCTGGCCGGCACCTGGAACGAGTTGCCGCCGGCGAACTCGATGCCGAGGCTGAAGCCACGGAACACGAAGCTGGACAGGGCGACCAGCACCAGCAGGCCGGCGACGCCGAACCACACCTTGCGCCGGCCGACGATGTTGACATCGGCCTCGCCCCGGTAGAGCCGGGACGCCAGACCAGTCTTAGCCATCTCAGGCCTCCTTGACGCGCGGGTTGCGAGCGGTGGCCTGCTCGGCCGACCGGGCCGGCAGGGCCCGGCCGAGACCGCTGACCCGCGGGGACAGGAACGCCCGGGTCCGGGCGAACATCGTCATGATCGGGTGACGGAAGAGGAACACGACGACCAGGTCGAGGACGGTCGCCAGGCCGAGCGCGAAGGCGAAGCCCTTGACCGCGCCGACCGAGACGATGTAGAGCACCACGGCGGACATCAGGGTGATGGCGTTCGCCGAGATGATCGTCCGGCGGGCCCGGATCCACGCCCGTGGCACCGCGCTACGCGGGCTGCGGCCCTCCCGGATCTCGTCCTTGAGCCGCTCGAAGTAGATGACGAACGAGTCCGCCGCCACACCGAGCGAGACGATCATGCCGGCGAGGCCGGCGAGGGTGAGGGTGAACCCGATCGACCGGCCGAGCACCACCAGCGAGCCGAAGACCAGCAGGCCGGAGAGGACCAGGCTGAGGAAGATGACCGAGCCGAGCAGCCGGTAGTAGAAGAACGAGTAGATGATGACCAGCAGCATGCCGATGCCGGCCGCGAGCAGGCCCGCCTTGAGGTGGCTGTCGCCCAGGGTCGCGGTGACGTTCTGCTGCTCCTGCGGCACGAAGGTCACCGGCAGGGCGCCGTAGCGGAGCTGGCTGGCCAGCTGGTTGGCGCTCTGGCTGTCGAAGTTGCCGGTGATCTGGGAGTCACCGGTCAGCACGCCCTGGATCTCCGGGGACGAGACGATCTCGTTGTCCAGCACCACGGCGACCCGGCACTTGCCGTCCTGGCCGAGCGCGGTCTGGTCGCAGGCCTGGCCCTCGTTGTTGAACGACTCGCGGGTCAGCGCCGTCCACCGCTCCTGGCCCTTGCCGGTGAAGTTCAGGCTCACCACCCAGGCGCTGGCCTGGTCGAGCTGGGCGGACGCGTTCTTGACGTCGGTGCCGACCACCTTCGCCACGTCCAGCAGATACTTGGCGCCGGACTCGCAGGCCACCGCCCGCTGCTTCTCGTCCTTGATCGACGCCGGCGGCCGCTTGTCGAGCTGCTCGCAGGTGATGCTGGGGACGTTGAACTGCATGTCGACCGGCAGCACCGCGATCTCCTCCGGGGAGAGGGCGCCGAACGGCTTGATCTTCTCGGCCAGCGACGGGTCGGTGGTGAGGTCGGCCGGGGCCTGCAGGCCACTGGCGGCGGCCCAGGCGTCCTTGCCGACCTTCTCCTCGACGGCCTTGCGCTGCTCCTCGACGCTCTGCGACACCGGCTCCTCGCTGGCGCTCGCGCTCGGGGTCGCGCTCGGCTCGGCGGCGCTCGCCGAGGCCGACGGGGTCGCCGTGGCGCTGGCGCTCGGCGCCGGTGCCATGCCGCCCTGACCGCCGGTGCTCGGCGAGGCGGTGGCCTTCGACTCGGCGCTTCCGGACGGCTTCGGCGTCGCGCTGCCCGACGGGGCCGGCGTGGCGCTGCCCGACGGGGCCGGGGTCGCGCTGCCCGACGGGGCCGGGGTGGCGCTCGGGGCCGGCGCGACGGCGGCACCGCTGCCGTCGGTGGCCTTGAGGACCTTGCGGAAGCGCAACTCCGCCGCGCTGCCGACGTCGGTCAGGTCCCGGTTCTCACCGGGCAGGGAGATGACGATGTTCCGGTTGCCCTCGGTGACCACCTCGGCCTCGGCCACGCCGTACGCGTTGACCCGGCTCTCGATGATCTGGCGCGCCTCCTCGAGGTTGGCGGCCGTCGGGGGCTTGCCGTCCACGCTGTTGGTGGCCTCAAGCGTCAGCCGGGTGCCGCCGACCAGATCCAGGCCGAGCCGGGGCTCCAGCCGGTCCTTCCAGCCACCGCTGGCACCGCCCGAGAAGAACACCAAGAGATAGAGGACGACAAAGATGAGCCCGAGCACGGCGAGCTGCCGTCCGGGCCGCATCTGTCCCTGAGGTGGTGCCACGGCTGTCTTGTCTCCCTGTACGGTCGCGCCGCTGGGCAGCGGCGACGAATATCGGGCCGGGGGTGTCCGCCCGACTGGTTTGGTGGGCCGGCGCCGTCCGCTGACATGCCTCCAGGGGTGACGACGAGGCGCCGGAGGAAATTCCCGGCGTGCCGGCGTCGGGCGCCGATCCAACTATCCACTTGTATCGCTGAATCCGCTGCCCCGTCCGGGGCCCGCGGTCACTCCTTGACCGGCTCCGCGTCCTCGGTGACCGGCTCGATCGTCTCGGGACGCTCGGCCCGGGTGGTCACCCGGGCGATCGCCGGACGCGCGTACCGGGTCTGCACGCCCGGAGCGACCTCCAGCAGGACGGTCTCGTCGTCCACCTGCGTGACCGTGCCGTAGAGCCCGCCGATGGTGACGACCTCGTCGCCCGCGCCGAGCGCGGACTGCATCTGCTCGGCCTCCCGGCGCCGCTTCTGCTGGGGGCGGATCATCATGAAGTACATGACGCCGAAAAGCAGAGCGATCATCAGGATCGGCGTAAGGCCGCCGGCTCCCCCACCACCCGCTGCTGCGTAGAACACGGTGCTGACCTTCCCATTGGTCTCCGCACCGGGCCGAGGGCGCCGGAGCGGAGGCGGATTCTTACGTCCTGTACAAACCGCGGCGAAGTCTAATCCCTGTGCCTGAGAAGACCGAATGCGGTGCAGATCACGTTCGGATCACGGCTGGTCGGCCTGGGCCGAGAACAGATCGGGCGTGGCAGGGGTATCGGCACCAAATGTACCATTCGGTGGCGTACGGCCCAGGTGGTGCCAGGCAGCCTCGGTGGCCACCCGCCCACGGGGCGTACGGGCCAGCAGACCGGCCCGCACCAGGAAGGGCTCGCAGACCTCCTCGACCGTGTCCGGCTGCTCCCCGACCGCCACGGCCAGGGTGGAGAGGCCGACCGGGCCGCCGCGGAACGATTCGACCAGCGCGGTGAGCACCGCCCGGTCCAGCCGGTCCAGCCCGAGCGCGTCGACGTCGTACACGGTGAGGGCGGCCCGGGAGGTCTCCAGGGTGACCACCCCGTCGGCCCGGACCTCGGCGTAGTCCCGGACCCGGCGCAGCAGCCGGTTGGCGATCCGCGGGGTGCCCCGGGACCGGCCGGCGATCTCGGCCGCGCCCTCGTCGGTGATCGGCACGCCGAGGATCCGGGCCGAGCGGCGCAGCAGCACCTCCAACTCGGCCGGGGTGTAGAAGTCGAGGTGGGCGACGAAGCCGAACCGGTCCCGCATCGGCCCGGTGAGCAGGCCGGAGCGGGTGGTCGCGCCGACCAGGGTGAACGGCTCGACATCGAGCGGGATCGCGGTGGCGCCGGGCCCCTTGCCGACCACCACGTCGACCCGGAAGTCCTCCATCGCGCTGTAGAGCAGTTCCTCGGCCGGCCGGGCGATCCGGTGGATCTCGTCGATGAACAGGACGTCGCCCTCGGCGAGGCTGGTCAGGATGGCGGCCAGGTCACCGGAGCGCTCGATCGCCGGGCCGCTGGTCACCCGGATGCCCGAGCCCAGCTCGGCCGCCACGATGTTGGCCAGGGTGGTCTTACCCAGGCCAGGAGGCCCCGACAGCAGGATGTGATCGGGCGGGGAGCCGCGCCGCATCGCGCCCTTGAGCAGCAGGTCGAGCTGGTCGCGGACCCGATGCTGGGCGATGAACTCGTCCAGGCGCTTCGGCCGGACGCTCGCCTCCGCATCCCGTTCCGAGTCGTTGACGTACGCCGAGACCAGGTTCTCCCCCGTCATCGGGTCCGGCCCAGGAGTCGGATGGCCTGCTTGAGCAGGACCGGCACCGGCGGGGTCGCTCCGTCGACCGTCTCGGCGACCGCGGCGACCGCCTGCTCGGCCTGGGCAGCGGTCCAGCCGAGCCCGACCAGGGCCTGACGCACCTGCTCCGGCCAGGCGCCCGTGGCGACCCCGGCGGCGCCGTCGGGACCGATGGGCACCGGGCCGATCCGGTCGCGCAGTTCGAGGACGAGCCGCTCGGCGCCCTTCTTGCCGATCCCAGGCACCCGGGTCAGCGCGGCGGTGTCGGCGTTGGCGATGGCCTTGCGCACCGCGTCCGGGGTGTGCACGGCGAGCACCGCCTGGGCCAGCCGGGGCCCCACCCCGCTGGCGGTCTGCAGCAGCTCGAAGAGCTGCTTGGCGTCGTCGTCGGCGAAGCCGTAGAGGGTGAGCGAGTCCTCCCGGACGACCAGGCTGGTGGCGAGCCGGGCCGGCTGTCCGACCCGCAGCTCGGCGAGGGTGCCGGGGGCGCACTGCACCGCCAGGCCGATGCCGCCCACCTCCACCACCGCGTGGTCCGGACCGGTCGCGGTCACCGTGCCGCGCACGCTGGCGATCATCCTCGGACTCCTCCTCGTCGTGCCCGTTCCGCGGCGGCGGCCAGCTTGGACCGGGTGCCGCCGCGCCAGACGTGGCAGATGGCCAGGGCCAGGGCGTCGGCGGCGTCGGCGGGGCGGGGTGGCTCGGGCAGCCGCAGCAGCCGGGTGACCATCATGGTCATCTGCGCCTTGTCGGCCTGGCCGGAGCCGGTCACCGCCGCCTTGACCTCGCTCGGGGTGTACGTCTGCACCGGCAGCCCGGCCCGCGCCCCGGCGAGCACGGCGATCCCGCTGGCCTGGGCGGTGCCCATCACCGTGCGAACGTTGTGCTGGCTGAACACCCGCTCCACGGCCACCGCGTCCGGCCGGTGCTCGGCGACCAGGTCGGTGAGCGAGCGGTCCAGGTGCAGCAGGCGCAGCGGCAGCTCGTCGTCCGGGTCGGTGTGGACGACGTAGTAGGCGACCAACGTGCAGGGCCGCCCCGGCACGCCCTCGACCACGCCGACCCCGCACCGGGTCAGCCCCGGGTCGACGCCCAGCACCCGCACGTCGCCTCCTCCCCAGCCCGCCAGCAGTACGTGTGTTCGACACCCTACCGATGCCGCCGGACGGCCACGGGCCGGGACACGCCCGAGGAGGGTTGAAGCCCGCGCGTTCCGGCGGCCCGCCCAGGTTGCCACGGCCCGCCGACACTTCCGCAGGGGCCGGTCGGCGGCGGGGGCGGTCCGCTCCCGGGCATGTCCGCCGCACCCACACAGACCAGTCGCCGAGTGTGTGTCGTCGCCCCATGTGCCGCCGGCCACACAACTCGTAACTTCTTGCGCCATGACGGCAGAACCCGTGGCGGTACCCCACGTCGTACGCGTCGACCTGTCCGGTCGTAGCGCCCTGGTGACCGGTGGTGGCAGCGGCATCGGACGGGCCTGCGCCCTGCGCCTGGCGGCGGCCGGCGCGACGGTGCTGGTGGTCGACCGCAACGTGGCGGCGGCCGAGGCGGTGGCCGCCGAGGCGGGCGGCCGGTCCGAGGGCATCGACCTCGCCGACACGGCGGCGGTGGACCGGCTCGAGGTGAACGTGGACATCGTGGTCAACAACGCCGGGCTGCAGCACGTCGCGCCGGTGCAGGAGTTCTCCATCGAACGCTTCGAGTACCTGCACCGGGTGATGGTGGAGGCGCCGTTTCTGCTGATCCGGCGGGCCCTGCCGCACATGTACGCGCAGGGCTGGGGCCGGATCGTCAACATCTCCTCGGTACACGGGCTGCGCGCCTCCCCGTACAAGGCGGCGTACGTGTCGGCCAAACACGCCCTGGAGGGGCTGTCGAAGGTGGTGGCGCTGGAGGGCGCCGCGCACGGGGTGACCGCCAACTGCATCAACCCGGCGTACGTGCGGACGGCGCTGGTGGAGAGCCAGATCGCCGACCAGGCGGCCACCCACGGCATCGGCGAGGACGAGGTGGTCGAGAAGATCATGCTGGCCCGGGCGGCGATCAAGCGGCTGATCGAGCCGGAGGAGGTGGCGGAGCTGGTCGCGTACCTCTGCGCGCCGCCGGCCGCGTTCATCACCGGCGCCTCGATCGCCCTCGACGGGGGCTGGACGGCCAACTAGTGGCCACCCGCACAATGTCGGTCATGTCATCGCCGGTCGAGTTCCTGGAACTGTTGGCCCGGGAGGCCGCCGCGGTCGAGTTCGAAGGGCCGCTGGTCGCGGCCCGGGCCGCCGGCCTGCCGGCCGAGCGGCTGGCCGAGCTGGAGCAGGCCAAGGTGGTGGCGCTGCGGGTTCGCGCGCTGCTTGAGCGCCGGCGCCGCCGGGAGACCGAGCTGTCCGGCCTGTACGACACGGCCAGCGACCTGGCCGGGCTGCGCGACCTGGACGACGTGCTGCGGGCGATCGTGCACCGGGCCCGGATCCTGCTCGGCACCGACGTGGCGTACATGACGCTCAACGACGACGAACGCGGCGACACGTACATGCGGGTCACCGACGGCTCGATCTCGGCGCGGTTCCAGCGACTGCGGCTGGAGATGGGCGACGGCCTCGGTGGGCTGGTGGCCCAGACCGGCACCCCGTACGTCACCTCGAACTACCAGGAGGACGCCCGCTTCCGGCACACCAACGAGATCGACGGTGGGGTCGGCGAGGAGGGCCTGGTGGCCATTCTCGGCGTACCCCTGCGGCTCGGGTCCAGCGTGATCGGCGTGCTGTACGCAGCCAACCGGTCGGCCCGCCCGTTCGCCCGGGAGGAGGTGTCGCTGCTGGTCTCCCTCGCGGCGCACGCGGCGGTGGCGATCGACACCGCCCGGCTGCTCGCGGAGACCCGCTCGGCGCTGGCGGAGCTCTCCGCGGCGAACAGCACGATCCGCGCGCACAGCAGCTCGGTGGAGCGGGCCGCGGCCGCGCACGACCGGATGACCGCCCTGGTGGTACGCGGCGGCGGGATCGAGGACGTGGCGGCGGCGGTCGCCGAGGTACTCGGCGGGGCGCTGCTGGCGATGGACGCCGAGGGACGGCGGCTGGCCCGGGTGGGCGAGATCGAGGAGCCGGACCGGGCCGACATGGTGGAGGCGGTGGCCGCGTCGCGTACCGAGGGACGCAGCGTCCGCCGGGGTCCCCTCTGGTACGCCGCGGTGGTGGCCGGCACGGAGAACCTGGGCGCGCTGGTGCTGCGCCCGGACGGCGAACTGGTCGACGCCGACCAGCGGATCCTGGAACGTGCCGCGCTGGTGACCGCGCTGCTGCTGCTGTTCCGGCGGACGGTGGCCGAGGCGGAGGGACGGGTCCGGGGCGAGCTGCTGGACGACCTGATCGCCCGGCCGCTACGGGACACCGACGCGTTGCGCAGCCGGGCCCGCCGGATCGGGGTGGACCTGGACGCCCCGCACGTGCTGGTGGCGGTCGGCGACGACGCGTTCGCCTCGACCGGCTCGGCCCGGCAGCGGGTGTTCTCCTGGGCGACCACGTACGCCTCGGCCCGGGGCGGCCTGGCCGCGGCGCGGGACGGCCGGGTGGTGCTGATGCTCCCCGGCAGGGACGCCGGCGGCACGGCGCGCGCGGTGGCCCGCGACCTGGCCCGGGTCACCGGCCGGCCGGTGACCGCCGGGGCGAGCGGCCCGTCCACCGGGCCCGCGTCGTTGGCCCCCATCTTCGCCGAGGCGGAACGCTGCCTGACCGCGTTGGGCGCGCTGGGCCGCGCCGGACAGGGCGCGAGCACCGCCGAACTGGGCTTCGTCGGGCTGCTGCTCGGCACGGTCGGCGACTCCGGCGACCGGGACGTGGCCCGGTTCCTCGCCGCGACGGTGGGACCGGTGGTGGACTACGACGCCCGGCGGGGCACCGCGCTGGTGAAGACGCTGGAGGCGTACTTCGGGATGGGCGGCAGCCTGGCCCGGGCGGCCGAACTGCTGCACGTGCACGTCAACACGGTCACCCAGCGGTTGGAGCGGGTCGGGCAGCTGCTCGGCGCGGACTGGCAGAAGCCGGAGCGGGCGCTGGAGGTGCAGTTGGCGCTGCGGCTGCACCGGCTGCGTACACCCGCCGGCTGAGCCTCGCCGGCGCGGTTCACCCGGGCGAGCGGGTTGGCCGGGCTGGTCGGGTACCGCTCCCCTGCGGGGGCCGCCGAGGCGCGGACCCGTACGCCGGGGTGACGGTCAGCGGGCGCGGAGACCGTCCAGGACGACGTCGACGATCCGCTCCGGCAGGAGCGTGCCGTCCAGTTCCGGCTGCCACCGCAGCATCCGCTGCATCAGCATCGGCCCGCTCAGCAGCGCCATCGCCAACTCGATGTCCAGGTCGGCGCGGAGTTCCCCGGTGCGTACGCCGCGTTGGAGCACCTCCCGCATGAGCTTCCGGCGCGGTTCGACCATGTTCTGGTAAAGCCGGTAGTGGGCCGGGCTGCGGTTCACCTCCGGAACCAGGCAGGGCATGATCTTCGCGGCCCGGGGGTCGATGTTGTGCCCGATCGCGCCGACCAGGAGCGCCAGGTCCTCCCGGATGGAGTGGCCCGCCGGCTGGGGCGGGGTGCCCTTGAGCGTGTGCAGCGCGTCGAGCAGCAGCGCATCCTTGCCCGACCAGCGGCGATAGATGGTGGCCTTGCCCACCCCGGCCCGGGCGGCGATCGCCTCGATGGAGAGCGCCTCGATCGTGCTGCCCTCGGCCAACAGGTCCAGGGTGGCCTGCACGATCGCCTCGTCCGCGCGGATGCTCCGCGGTCGCCCGGGCGACCGCGGAGCATCGGCGGTGGAACTCATGTCAGACATTGTCGCCGAGCCTAGGCGGTCCCGGCCAGCTCAGGTTCGGCCGCCGGTCGGGCCTCGGCCGGCGCGGGCACCGGACGGCCCGGCATCCAACGCAGCACGATGACGACGCCGAGCGCGGCCACCAGCGCGGAGACCGCCGCGGCCCAGTGCATCGCCGAGACGAACGAGTCGTTGGCCGCCGCGATCAGCTTCGGCGCCGCCGGGCCGAGCTTGGCCGCCGCCGCGTACGCGCCGGAGATGGACTCCTCGGCCGCCGCCCGCGCCGGAGCGGGCAGGCCGGCGACCGCCGCGGCGACGTGGTCCCGGTAGACCGCGGAGAGCACCGAGCCGAGTATCGCCACGCCGAGCGCACCGGCCACCTGGCGGACGGTGTTGCTCACCGCCGAACCGACGCCGGCCTTCTCCCGGGGCAACGCGGACATGATCGACTCGGTGGCCGGCGGCATGATGTTGGCCATCCCGGCGCCCTGGAGGAAGCCCAGCGCCGAGAAGATCCAGATCGGCGTGTCCGCGTCGATGAGGACGAACGCCCCGAGCGCGGCGGCGGTGAGCAGCAGCCCGACGGCGGAGACGGCCCGGCCGCCGTAGCGGCGGACCATGGCGGCGCTACGCGGGGCGAAGATCAGCTGGGCGACCGCGAACGGCAGGAAGAGCAGGCCACTCTCCAGCGGGCTGTAGCCGCGTACCAGCTGGAGGTAGAACGCGCCGAAGAACATCACGCCCATCGCGGCGAAGAAGACCAGCCCGACCATCGCCACCGGAGCGGCGAACCGGGGCACCCGGAACAGCCGGACGTCGAGCGACGGGTGGTCACTGCGCAGCTCGTGGATGATGAACCAGGCCAGCACCGCGAGCCCGCCGACGATGGCGGCCCAGACCGGGAGCCGGCCGAACCCGTGCTCGCCGCCGTCGATGATGCCGTAGGTGAGGGCGACCAGGCCGACCACGGACAGCAGCACGCCGCCCATGTCCACCCGGCCGGGGTTCGGGTCACGGGACTCCGGCACCAGCGTGGTGACCAGCACCAGGCCGAGCGCCACCACCGGCACGTTGATCAGGAAGACCGAGCCCCACCAGTAGTGCTCCAGCAGGGCGCCGCCGAGGACCGGGCCGATCGCCACGGCGAGACCGACCGCACCGGCCCAGATGCCGATCGCCCGGGCCCGCTCCCGGGGATCGAAGACGTTCGAGATGATCGACAGGGTCACCGGCATGATGGCCGCGCCACCGACACCCATCAGCGCGCGGGTCCCGATCAGCTGCGCCGGGTCCTGGGCGTACGCCGACAGCAGCGACGCCAGTCCGAACAGGGCCAGGCCGATCAGCAGGAAGCGCCGGCGCCCGAGGCGGTCACCCAGGACTCCGAAGGTGAAGAGCAGGCCGGCGAAGACCAGCGTGTACGAGTTGATCGCCCACTCCAGCTCGCCCTGGCTGGCGCCGAGCCCGTGCACCGGGTCGGCGAGGGTACGCAGTGCGACGTTGAGGATGGTGTTGTCGAGGACGACCACGAGGAGGCTGATCACCAGCACCCCCAGGATCGCCCACCTCCTCGGGTGTCCGGTGTTCTGATGCGGTTCCATGCCCGGTTCTCCCCCCGGTTGACCCGCGTCGAAATACGATACGGGGCAGACTCGTAACGTGCCTGAGCGTAGGGGACCCAGATTCGATACGGAACCGGTTCGTATCGTTTGTGCGCCAGGTCACGTCCGCGCCTCAGGGCACGAACAGCGCCTTCTGCCGCTGCCCCGCCGCCTCCCCTGCCCCGACCAGGCCCCCTTCGCCTTCGCCCCTCGCCCTCCGCCTTTGATCGACTCCACGTGCGGCATGTGGTGGTCACGACCGGGTGTCGGATACCGCGCTCCCATGCCCGCCCGCCCCGCCCGGGTTGATCAACTCCACGTGCCGCATGTGGTGGTCTCGACCGGTGGCGGATACCGCCGTTTGCGGGACATGGAGTGGATCACCCGAGCCTTGCGATCACCTGCTTCGAGTTTGGGCGGGATGTCCGGTTCGGGGCTGAGCGGTGGCATCCCCGGGACCGGAATGGCCGGCGGGTCGGGGCCGTTGAACACGGGTGCACGGCCGAGGAAGGGCCACTGGCCGCAGCGCCGGCGTGTTGGCTGTCCGCTTCCACCGGATATGTGCGAGCCCGCCCGCTTCGGTGGACGTGCGCAAGCCCGCCCGCTTGGCGGGTGTGTGCGAGCCAGCCCGCCTTGGCGGGCGCCCGCTTCGGTTGGGTGCCCGGTCCCGGAATGATCGGGGGCCGCCCGTCGTTGTAGATGGCTGCACGGCCGAGGAAGGCCCCAACCCCGGGCCGGCCCGCTTCGGCGGGCACCCGGTGCCCGGGAATGATGCCGGGCCGTCGGTCGTTGTGCATGGTCCCGGCGCCGCGAAGAGGCGACCCCCTCCTCGCCCCGCGAGCCAGCCGGCCGAGACTTTCCCCCTGTTGTTAGCGCCTGACGGTGCTTGCGCACGCGATCGCCGACCCCCGTCGGTGTGTGCGCCAACCCCCGAATGGAGCTTGTGATGAACACGATCTTCCGTAAGAGCGTTCTGGGTATCGCTGGTCTGGCCTTCACCGGTGGCGTGTTCGCCGGTCCGATCGCCGCGCACGCCGCCGCCCCGGTGCACACCACCCCGGCCGCCGTGCAGGCCGACAAGCCGGCCGTGGACATGGCCAAGCTGATCCCGCACGGTGTGCAGGGCACCCAGTCGAAGATCAACCTCAACGACGAGCAGACCGCCAACGCCAAGGCGATCATCGCCGCGACGAAGAAGGCCGGCATGCCCGAACGCGCCGCGGTCATCTCGATCGGCACGTCGCTGCAGGAGTCGAAGCTGGAGAACCTGGGCCATCTCGGCGACGCCAACGACCACGACTCGCTGGGCCTGTTCCAGCAGCGCCCGACCAGCGGTTGGGGCAGCCCGGAGCAGATCACCGACCCCGAGTACTCCACCACCGCGTTCCTGAAGGGCCTCAAGCAGGTCGACGGCTGGCAGGACATGCCGCTGACCAAGGCCGCCCAGACCGTGCAGGTGTCGGCCTACCCGGACGCCTACGCCCAGTGGGAGCAGCAGGCCGCCGACCTGGTCGCCCAGTACTGGAACAGCTGACAACCGAACAAGCACAACGCCGCTGGCCGGCACCCCGAACACCGGGGTGCCGGCCAGCGGCATCTCCAGACCGTGGACAGCACGATGATCGGTAACCGCGCAACTCACCGACGACGGAACCGCAGCGCCAGGGCCGCGACACTCCCCCAGATCCCCCGCCGGAACAGCAGCACGACGAGGACAAAGATGCCGCCGGTGACCAGCCCTATCGCCTCGAAGCCGGAGAACGACAGCCAGTCCTCCAGGCGCACCACCAGGGCCGCCCCGAGCACCCCGCCCCAGAGAGTGCCGATGCCGCCGAGCACCACCACGATGACCGCCTTGCCGGAGGTGGTCCAGTGCAGTACGTCGAGGGAGACGAACCGGTGGCTGACGGCGAAGAGCCCGCCGCCGAGCCCGGCAAGGAAACCGGAGAGGACAAACGCGGTCAGCTTGTACCGGTGCACGGGGTAGCCGAGGGCGCGGGCCCGGGCCGGGTTGTCCCGGATCCCGACCAGCACCCGACCAAACGGCGAGTGGACGATCCGCCAGGCAGCGGCAAGCCCGAGCAGCACGATCGGCAGGATCGCGTAGTAGAAGTAGTAGTCATCGGAGAGGTCGACCCCGAAGAAGGAACGCGGCACGCCCTGGAGGCCGTTCTCGCCATGGGTGACCGAGCGCCACTCGTTTGCCACGTAGTAGACCATCTGCGCGAAGGCCAGGGTGACCATCGCGAAGTAGATCCCCGTGCGCTTGACGGCGAGGTAGCCGATCGGGAGCGCCAGCACCGCTGCCGCGAGGGCCCCGGCCAGCACCGCGGCCGGGAAGGGCAGGCCGGCGTGGACCGCCACCAGGCCGGTGACGTACGCCGAGGTGCCCCAGAAGGCGGCGTGCCCGAAGGACAGCAGTCCGGTGAAGCCGAGCAGCAGGTCCACCGAGACGGCGAAGAGCGCCCAGCACAGGATGTCCACGGCCACCGCCGGGTAGAGCCCGTTGGGCAGCCAGAGCGCCACGACCAGTCCGACCGCGAGCAGCGCGTACCGGACCCAGCCGGGGGCCCGGGCGACGGTGACCAGCCCGGACGGGGGCGCGGGGCGGGCCGCCTCGGCGGGCGTGTCGACGGCGTTGGTCATGCCGTCACCTCGCTTCGCTCGGCGTCGGTACGAGGCACCGGACTGCGCTGATGGTTCGCTCGCTGCCGCTCGCTCACGCCGGTGCCTCCTCACGGCCGAACAGGCCGGCCGGGCGCCAGAGCAGCACCACGGCCATCACCACGAAGACGATCGTCTGCGACACGATCGGGAAGTTCGACAGGTACGCCTCGCCCCACGCCTGGGTCAGGCCGATGCCGAAACCCGCGGCGACCGAGCCGAAGATCGAACCGAGACCGCCGATCACCACCACCGCGAACACCACGATGATCAGGTCTGCGCCCATCAGTGGGTTGACCGCGCGCATCGGGGCGGCGAGCACTCCGGCCAGCCCGGCCAGGGCGATGCCGAAGCCGAAGACCGGGGTGACCCACCTTCCCACGTCGATGCCGAACGCCCGGGTCAGCTCGGGCCGCTCGGTGGCGGCCCGGACCACCATGCCGACCCGGGTACGGCCCAGCACCCACCACGCCGCGACGCAGAGCAGCACGGTGAAGCCGAGGATGAACACGCGGTAGGTGGGGAAGTCGAAGAGCCCGAAGTCGACCGTCCCGCTCAGCTCGGTCGGCGTTGCGTACGGGCTGGACTGCACGCCGTACCGGGACTTGACCAGGTCCTGGAGGATCAGCGTCAGGCCGAAGGTAAGCAGGAAGTTGTAGAGCGGGTCGAGCCGGGTCAGCCGGTGGATGACCGCCCTTTCCAGGATCATGCCGAGCAGTCCCAGTCCGACCGGCATGATCACCAGCGCTGCCCAGAACGGCACCCCCGCCTCGGACAGCAGCACGTACGCCCCGAACGCGCCGAGCATGTAGAAGGCGCCGTGGGCGAAGTTCACCACCCGGAGCATGCCGAAGATCACCGCGAGCCCGAGGGCGAGCAGGGCGTAGAACGCCCCGCTCACCAGCCCGTTGAACGTGTTCTGCGCGAAGCCGGACATCGTCACATCTGGCAGTCGGCCGATGGGGCGCGGAACGCCTCGGCCGCCGGGATGGTCTTGAGGACCTTGACGTAGTCCCACGGCTCGGTCACCTCGGCCTGCGGCTTCACCTGGGCCAGGTACGCGTCGTGGAGGACCCGGTGATCCTCGGCGCGGATCTTGCCATTACGCAGGAACAGGTCGTTGACCTCCTTGCCTTCGAGCTTCTTGACCACGGTGTCGGCGTCGTCGGTCCCGGCGGCCTGTACCGCCTCCAGATACTGCATGGCGGCGGAGTAGTTGGCCGCGTGCGCGAAGGACGGCCGGGTGCCGGTCTCGGACTGGAACCGGTCGGCCCACTCCCGGTTCTGCTGGTCGAAGTTCCAGTACCAGGCATCGGTGTAGGTGGTGCCGGCGAGGGCGTCCGGGGTGAGCGAGTGGATGTCGGTGATGAACATCAGGCCCACGGCCAGCCCGATGCCCTTGTCCCGCAGCTTGAACTCGTTGTACTGCTTGACCACGTTGACCAGTTCCGCGCCGGCCTGCATGGTGCCGAGCACCTGCGGCTTCGGGTTCAGGGTGGGGGCCTTGAGCAGGAATGACGAGTAGTCGCCGCTGGTGTTCGGGAACGGTGCGCCGTCCTTGCCGACAACCTGTCCGCCGGCCGCGCCGATCGCAGCGGAGAAGCTCTTCTCCATGTCCTGCCCGAAGGCGTAGTTCGGGTAGAGGATGTACCAGTTCTTGCCGACCTGCTGGGTCGTCACCGTGCCCGTGCCGTGGGCCAGCATGTACGTGTCGTAGGCATAGTGGAACGTGTACCTGTTGCAGCTCTTGCCGGTCAGGTCGGTGGTGGCCGCGCCGATGTTGAAGTAGAGCTTCTTCTTCTCCTTGGCCACGTCGGCGACCTTCAGGGCGGCCGAGGAGGTCGGCACGTCGAGGATGGCGTCGACGCCCTTGCGGTCGTACATCTCCTGGGCCTTGCTGTTGGCCACGTCCGGCTTGTTCTGGTGGTCGGCCGTCTCCACCGAGATGTTCTTGGTGACCGCCTTGCCGCCGTACTTCGATTTGAAATCGGCGATGGCCAGCTCCACCGCCTTGACCGAGTTCTTCCCGGACAGCTCCGAGTAGGCCCCGGACTGATCGTTGAGGACGCCCAGCACGATCTTGTCGCCGGTCAGCTTCGAGTCGCCGCCGGACTGCGGGCCACCACCACCGCAGCCGGTGACCAGCGCCGCCACCGCCACCGAGGCGGCGGCCACACCCACGCTCCTGCGCATGTCGATCCCTTCCGTACCGCGCGGTCCGCGCGGGTCAGCCGTCGGTTCAGATGCCGAGGTACGCCAGCAGCTCGCGTTCCCGCGAGCGCACCTCGGAGTTGTCCATCGCCTCCACGACGCGCCCCTCGGCCAGCAGGTAGTGCCGGTCGGCGACGCCGGTGGCGAAGTGCAGGTTCTGCTCGACCAGCAGCACGGTCACGCCGTGCTGCTTGGCCTCCCGCAGCAGGTCGCCGACCTGCCGCACGAGCAGTGGCGACAACCCTTCGGTGGGCTCGTCGCAGAGCAGCAGCCGGGCGCCCATGCGCAACACCCGGGCCAGGGCGAGCATCTGCTGCTCGCCGCCGGAGAGCATGGTGGCCGCCGAGTCCCGCCTGGCGTACAGGGCGGGAAACGCCTCGTACACCCGCTCCAGCGGCCACGGGTCGGGGCCGACCCGGGGCGGCAGGGTCAGGTTCTCGGTGACGCTGAGGGTGGCGTACGCGCCACGGTCGTCGGGGACCCAGCCGAGCCCGAGCCGCGCCCGCTTGTACGCCGGCAGCCGGGTGAGATCGGCGCCGTCCAGCGTGACCGTGCCGCGCTGGCCGGGATGCAGCCCCATCACGCAACGCAGCAGGGTGGATTTGCCGGCGCCGTTGCGGCCGACCAGAGTAACCACCTCGCCGGGGGCCACCTCCAGGCTCACCTCCCGCAGCACCTGCGCCTCGCCGTACCAGGCGGAGAGGGTCTCAATGCGCAGCATCGGCGGCTCCCAGGTAGGCGGTTATCACCCGCTCGTCGGCGCGGACCTGCTCGTACGACCCCTCGACCAGGACCTTGCCGGCCTGAAGGACGGTGACGGTGTCGGCGAGCCGGCCGACGACGCTCATGTTGTGCTCGACCATCACCACGGTCCGGCCTTTTCGGACGGTGGTGATCAGGTCGACGGTCCGGTCGACGTCCTCCAGCCCCATCCCCGCGGTGGGCTCGTCGAGCAGCAGCACCCTGGGTTCGAGTGCGAGGGCTATCGCGAGCTCCAGCGCTCGCTTGCGCCCGTACGCGAGGGCCTCGGCCGGGGCTTCGGCCAGCTCGGCGAGGCCGACCATGCCCAGCAGTTCGTCGGCCCGGTCCCGGTAGCGGTGCATCAGCTGGGCCGAGCGCCAGAACCGCCAGCCCAGGCCGCTCGGCGACTGGAGAGCCAGTGCCACATGCTCCCGGGCGGAGAGCTGCGGGAAAAGGCTGGTGATCTGGAAGGAGCGGGCCACGCCGAGCCGGGCGACCCGCTCCGGGGCCAGCCCGGTGATGTCCCGGCCGGCCAGCTCGATCCGCCCGGAGGTGGCCGGCAGGAAGCCGGTGAGCAGGTTGAACAGTGTGGTCTTGCCGGCCCCGTTGGGCCCGACGAGGGCATGCACGGTCTCCGGCGCCACGTCCAGGTCGACCCCGTCGACCGCCCGGAAGCCCCGGAAGTCCCGGGTCAGCCCGCGGGCCGCCAGGAGCGCTTGCCCGGCCATCGTCACGCCCTCCGTAGGTCCTGCGCCCGGCGGCCGGTTCCGTGACCGGGGTCACATGGCCGTCGCGTGCAGGAAACCTACGGCGCATCCATAGATTCGATCCATGTCGATTCCCCACACATTTGCCCCGGGGCAGGCGGCCTCCGCCCCCATACGAGGCAGCCCGCCCGACCCGCCTCGCCGACATCGAACGACGCCGGCGAGCATCGACATGTGGAGATACCACCGTCACCGGCTGACGGCGTACTCCGGCAGGGTCAGACCATCGGCCTTGCTGAAGAACAGCCGGGTGGCGAGCCCCCGCAGCGGCCGGGAGGTCATCAGATTCCTTCCGTGGATACCCCGGCCTTCAGGCCGGGGAGGAAACGGAACTCCTGCCGGGCAGGGCAGGGCAGGAAAAGCCGATTCGCCGCCAAGGCGGATCGGCGTGCGTCCACATGCAACCGCAGGGTTCCCGAACAGGCGTGCTAACGTGTGGGCCGTGGTCAGGGCGGTGAAGCGGGCGTTCAAGTACCGCTTCTACCCGACCGACGTGCAGGCTGCTGAGCTGGCGCGGACGTTCGGGTGTGTGCGGAAGGTGTACAACCTGGCGTTGGCCGCACGCACCGAAGCGTGGGTGTCGCGCCAGGAACGGGTCACCTACCACGCCACGTCGGCGATGCTGACCGGCTGGAAGAACACCGAGGACCTGGCGTTCCTCAGCGAGGTGTCCTCGGTGCCGTTGCAGCAGACGCTGCGGCACCTGCAGACCGCTTTCGCGAACTTCTTCGCCAAGCGTGCCGGCTATCCGACGGTCAAGTCGAAGAAGAAGTCGCGGCGGTCGGCGGAGTACACCCGCAGTGCGTTCCGATGGCGCGACGGCGAGTTGACCCTGGCGAAGATGACCGAACCCCTGGCGATCGTGTGGTCCCGGCCGCTGCCCGAGGGCGCGACACCGTCGACGGTGACCGTCTCCCAGGATCCGGCCGGGCGTTGGTTCGTGTCCCTGCTCTGCGACGACCTGATCCCCGACGCCCCCGCCACCACCGCGGCGGTCGGGATCGACGCCGGGCTGGACAGCCTGCTCACCCTCTCCACCGGGGAGAAGATCACCAACCCGAGGGGTGAGCGGGCCGACCGGGCCCGACTGGCCCGCGCCCAACAGCACCTCGCCCGCAAGGAGAAAGGCTCGGCGAACCGGGCCAAGGCCCGCCTGAAGGTGGCCCGGGTCCACGCCCGCATCGCTGACCGGCGGCGGGACCATCTGCACAAGGTGACCACTCGACTCGTTCGTGACACCCAAACGATCGTGATCGAGGACCTGACCGTACGGAACATGATCAAGAATCACCGCCTGGCCCGGGCGATCTCGGATGCGGGGTGGCGGCAGTTCCGCACCATGCTGGAGTACAAGGCCGACTGGTACGGCCGTGACCTGATCACGGTCGACCGCTGGTACCCGTCCTCCAAACTCTGCTCGACCTGCGGCACCCTCGCCGAGCAGATGCCGCTCGCCGTGCGGTCGTGGACATGCCGCTGCGGCGCCGTCCACGACCGGGACGTCAACGCGGCACGTAACCTTCTGGCCGCCGGGCTGGCGGTGACTGCCTGCGGAGCTGGTGTAAGACCTCAACGGGAAACCTCCCGGACCAGGCGACCGGCGGTGAAACAGGAAACCTCGTGGGCGACCACGGGAATCCCCTTTCCTTGAGGAGGGGGAGGATGTCAACTCGATGTCCCGTCCGCAACCGCTGCCGAACGGGATGGCGCACACCGAGTGGGCGCTGCGCGCCACCGCCGGCGTCGGTCTGGACACAGAGTTGCGCTGGCAGGCCGCGGTGACGCTGGTGGCGTACGTGCGGGGCGTCGCGACCAACCTGGAGGCGCAGGCGCACGCCGAGCAGGACACCGGGCTCACCGACGAGCAGTGGGTGGAGACCCACGAGGCGACGTTCCACCGGATGATGGCCGGCGGCCGGTACCCGACCATGGCGGCGCTGCAGGAGTCGGTCGGCCTGGACCTGGACAGCGTCTTCGAGTTCGGCCTGCACCGCCTGCTGGACGGCTACGCCGCGCTGATCGACGCCGCCCGGCCGGCCCCCTGAACCGCGTCCGGTCAGCTGGTCAGCGCGTCCAGCGCCAGGCCGACGTCCTCCTCGGTGGTGTAGAGGTGGAACGAGGCCCGGACCCGGCCGGCGCGTACCGCCGCGCGCACCCCGGCCCGGGCCAGCCGCTCCGCCGCGCCGGGGACCTCCACGGTGACGATCGCGCTGTCGCCGGGCGGCTGGCCCAGCCCGGCGAGGAACCGGTTGGCCAGCGCCACGTCGTGCGCGTGCACGGCCGGCAGCCCGATCTCGGCGAGCAGTTCCAGGGTGGGTGCCGCCGCGACGTAGTTGAACCAGGCCGGGGAGATGTCGAAGCGCCGGGCGTCGTCGGCCAGCCGCAGCGGCGGGCCGTAGTAGGAGGCGTGCGGGTCCTGGCCCGCGTACCAGCCGGCGGCGTCGGGGCGCAGCCGGTCGCGCAGCGCCGGGGCCAGGTAGGCGAAGGCCACGCCGCGCGGCACCATCAGCCACTTGTACGCCCCCACCACCACCGCGTCCGCCAGGCCCGCGTCGAAGGGCAGCCAGCCGCACGCCTGGGTGGCGTCCACCGCGACGAGGGCTCCGTGCGCCCGGGCCGCCGCGACGATTTTCTCGTACGGGGCGACCGTGCCGTCGGAGGACTGCACCAGGCTGAACGCGACCAGGTCGGTGTTGGTGTCGATCGCGTCGACGAGGCCGTCCAGCGGCACCGCGCGGACCCGGACGCCTCGCTCCTGCTGCACCAGCCAGGGGAACAGGTTCGAGGTGAACTCCACCTCGGGGACGACCACGGTGGCCCCCGGCGGCAGCCCGGCCGCGACCGGGGCGAGCAGTTGTGACGCGGTGCTGCCGATCGCCACGTCCACCGGGGCCACCCCGACCAGTTGGGCGAACCCGGCACGGGCCTGCCCGGCGGCCTCGCCCCAGCCCTCCCAGGAGATCCGTCCCACCCGCCAGTCCGCGAGGGCGTCCTGCAACGCCACCCAGGCCGGCTCGGGCGGCAGCCCGTAACTGGCGGTGTTCAGCCAGCCGGGCTCCGGCTGCCACAGCTGCTGCGCCTTCTCCAGCTCCATGTGGATGACGCTAGCGCCGCCGCACCGGTGCCGATCAGCGCCAATTCAGTACCGGTGGACCCGGGCACCGGACGGGACGGCCTGGCTGGCCCGCAGCGACTCCCAGCAGTCGGCGCAGGTTCAGGTGCTGGCGGTGGCGCAGACCGTCGTCCGCTCCCCCGCGCCGAGCATCCGGCGCGGCGCCGGGTCGGGCGTGGGCCCGGTGACGGTGCGCCCGGCGCACGGCGGCACCTGTGCCGGTAACGGTGCACGCGCCCACACCGCCGGCCTCCGCCGGGCGGCGCGGCGTACGGCTACGCGGCCGGCGTCAGCAGCCGGCGGACGGCGGCGGTGATGATCGCGATCAACGCGGCGCTGATGACGTTCACCGCGACGGCGACGAGAACCTGGCTCATCTTCTTCTCCTCGGGTTGCCTCTTCCGACGGCGCACGCGGTGGAGCGCCGCCGGGAAGCGTAGGGATCCGAGATTACGGGCAGCTTTACTCAGAGTGATATCCGCTGGTCAGGCAGGATGTGCCTCGTCGCGATCCACCGGGGTGCAGGACCTGGCCGGGCGCCTTGTCCCGGGCCGCTACCTTGATGATCGACTCAGCACCCCACCCCGGGAAACGAAAGGTGCGCGCACATGCCGTCCGGCTTCACCCTCGCGATCGTCACCGTCATCGCCGCGATCATCGCCGTCGCCGTCGCCCTGTTGACTCCGCGGCGGGCCCTACGGCGGCAGGGCCTGCTGGCGGCGGCCGTCGCCCTGGCCGCCACGGTCCTGCTCGCCGTCGCGTCGAGCGCCCACTCGGTACCGATCCGCTCGGTCGGCATCGTCACCAGCTTCGGCAAGCCGACCGGTGAGGTCACCGGCTCCGGCCTGAAGTGGGTCGCGCCGTGGCAGCGGGTCGGCGAGTGGGACGCCGGACGGCAGAAGTACGACCACATCGGCAACAACAACTGCGTCCGGGTGCGTACCGGCACCCTCGCCGACGCGTGCGTCGAGGTGCTGATCGAGTGGCAGGTCCAGCCCGACAACGCCCCGAAGCAGTTCATGGACTACAAGGGCGACTTCGACAGCTTCCGCGGGCAGCGGGTCGGCGTCCAGCTCGACAGCGCCGTGAACGACGCCTTCTCCACCTACAACCCGCTGGAGCGGATCGACGCGAAGACCGGCAGCCTGAACGTCGACCTCAAGCCCTTCGCGGAAAACATCAAGTCCAACGCCGAGCGCCGGCTTTCCGAGGACGCCGACATCCTGTCGGTCACCATCACCAGGGTCAACCACGACGAGAAGACCGAGGGCAACATCAAGGCGTTCCAGGACAAGCTCGCCCAGACCCGTAACCTCGAACAGGATCGCCGCAACGCCGAGATCCAGAAGCAGATCACCGAGACCAACGCCAAGGTGGACAAGGTGACCCGCTGCCTGGAGATCGCCGAGAAGAACGGCAGCTCCCCGGGCCTCTGCATCAACCCGGGCATCGTCACCGGTACGGCCAAGTAAGGCACGCTCCCGCCGGCTGACCGGCGTCCGGGCACCCTCGGGTGGGCAGCGCGTCGAGGGCCAGGTCGGCGTCCGCCGCGTGGAGCAGCGGTGGAAGCGGGCCTGGTCCCGACCGGAGCGGGCCGGGGTACGCGCCCCGGCCCGCGCCGCGTCGTGGGCGTACGCCTGCGGTCAGCTCACGTTGGCCGGGCCGAGAACGCTCTTCAGGTCGCCCATCAGCGCGGTGGTGGGCGCCACCCGGAACGGACCGAGCCGCAGCGTGGTGACCTTGCCACCGTTGAGCAGCTTGACGTGCACCTCGGTGTCGCCCGGGTGCAGCACCAGGGTCTCCTTGAGCTTCTCCACCAGCGGCGGCGTGCAGCGGTGCACCGGGATGGTCAGGGTGACCGGCTTGCTGGCGGGGTTGCTGCTGATGTCCGGCATGGACATGTCCATCGCCATGATCCGGGGCGTGTCGTCGCGCCGGTCCACCCGCCCCTTGACCACCACGATCGCGTCCTCGGCGATGTACTGGCCGATCACCTCGTAGGTGTTGGGGAAGAACAGCGTCTCGACGCCACCGGCGAGGTCTTCCAGCGTTGCCGAGGCCCAGGCCCGGCCCTGCTTGGTGACCCGACGCTGGACGCCGGAGAGGATGCCGGCCAGGGTGACCACCGCGCCGTCGGGCACCGTCCCCTCCTCGGAGAGGGCGGCGATGGTCGTGTCGGCCGCCGCGCCGAGCACGTGTTCCAGGCCGAACAGCGGGTGGTCGGAGACGTACAGGCCGAGCATCTCGCGCTCGAAGGCGAGCTTGTCGCGCTTGTCCCACTCCCCCTCGCCGATGACCGGCATCACCGTGGTGCTGGTGGCGGCCTCCGCGTCACCGAACCCGGCGCCGAAGAGGTCGTACTGGCCGACCGCCTCCTTGCGCTTGACGTCGGCGTACGCGTCGATGGCGTCGGCGTGCACGGCGAGCAGGCCCTTGCGCGGGTGGCCGAGCGAGTCGAACGCCCCGGCCTTGATCAGGGATTCGACGGTCTTCTTGTTGCAGGCCACCGCGTCGACCTTGGACAGGAAGTCGTAGAAGTCGGTGTAGGCGGACTTCTCGTCGCGGCACCGCATGATCGAGGCGACCACGTTCGCGCCGACGTTGCGGATGGCCGCGAGGCCGAAGCGGATGTCCTTCCCCACCGGGGTGAACGGCCCGGCCGAGGTGTTCACGTCGGGCGGCAGCACCTGGATGCCCATCCGACGGCACTCCGACAGGTAGAGCGCCATCTTGTCCTTGTCGTCGCCGACGGAGGTGAGCAGCGCCGCCATGTACTCGGCCGGGTAGTGCGCCTTGAGGTACGCGGTCCAGTACGACACCAGCCCGTACGCGGCGGAGTGGGCCTTGTTGAACGCGTAGCCGGCGAACGGGACGAGCACGTCCCACACGGCCTGGATCGCCTCGTCGGAGTAGCCGCGCTCGCGGCAGCCGTCCCGGAACGGCACGAACTCCTTGTCGAGGATCTCCTTCTTCTTCTTGCCCATCGCCCGGCGCAGCAGGTCGGCCTGGCCGAGGCTGTAGCCGGCGAGGATCTGCGCAGCGCGCTGCACCTGCTCCTGGTAGACGATCAGGCCGTAGGTGGGTGCCAGGATCTCCCGCAGCGGCTCCTCCAGCTCAGGGTGGATCGGTGTGATCTCCTGGAGGTTGTTCTTGCGCAGCGCGTAGTTGGTGTGCGAGTCGACGCCCATCGGGCCGGGCCGATAGAGCGCGAGGACGGCGGAGATGTCCTCGAAGTTGTCCGGCTTCATCAGCCGCAGCAGCGAGCGCATCGGCCCGCCGTCGAGCTGGAACACCCCGAGCGTGTCACCCCGGGCCAGCAGCTCGTAGCCGGCCTTGTCGTCCAGCGGCAGGGCCAGCAGGTCCAGCTCCTTGCCGTGGTTGAGCTGGATGTTCTTGACCGCGTCGTCGATGATGGTCAGGTTGCGCAGGCCGAGGAAGTCCATCTTCAACAGCCCGAGCGACTCGCACGTCGGGTAGTCGAACTGGGTGATGATCACCCCGTCGGAGTCCCGGCGCATCAGCGGGATGTGCTCGATGATCGGCTCGGCGGACATGATGACGCCGGCGGCGTGCACGCCGGTCTGCCGGATCAGCCCCTCGATGCCCTTTGCGGTCTCGATGACCTTCTTGACGTCCGGGTCGGACTCGTAGAGGCCGCGGATCTCGCCGGCCTCGGCGTAGCGGGGGTGCTTCGGGTCGAAGATGCCGGACAAGGGGATGTCCTTGCCCATCACCGCCGGGGGCATCGCCTTGGTGATCCGGTCACCGACTGCGTACGGGTAGCCGAGCACCCGGGCCGAGTCCTTGATCGCGGCCTTCGCCTTGATCGTGCCGAAGGTCGCGATCTGGGCGACCTTGTCCTCGCCCCACTTGTCGGTGACGTACTTGATCACCTCGCCGCGCCGACGCTCGTCGAAGTCGATGTCGACGTCCGGCATCGAGATGCGCTCGGGGTTGAGGAACCGCTCGAAGATCAGCCCGTGCGGGATCGGGTCGAGGTCGGTGATGCCCAGGGCGTACGCGACCAGTGAGCCGGCGGCCGAGCCACGGCCGGGGCCGACCGCGATGCCCTGGTTCTTCGCCCACTGGATGAAGTCGGCGACCACGAGGAAGTACGACGGGAAGCCCATCTGGACGATGACGCCCAGCTCGTACTCGGCCTGCTTGACGTGGGTCTCCGGGACCCCGTTCGGGAAGCGGCGGGCCAGCCCCTTGGCGGTCTCCTTGCGGAACCAGGACTCCTCCGTCTCCCCCTCTGGGATCGGGAAGCGCGGCATCAGGTTGTGGAACTCGAACATGCCGGCCGGGTCGACCTTCTCGGCGACCAGCAGCGTGTTGCGGCAGCCCTCGAGCCAGGCGTCGGAGTGGTCGACCGCGCGCATCTCGTCGGCGGACTTGATGTAGTAGCCGCTGCCGTCGAAGCGGAACCGGTTCGGGTCGGCGACGTTCGCCGCGGTCTGTACGCAGAGCAGCACATCGTGCGCCTCGGCCTGCGCCTCGTGCGTGTAGTGCGAGTCGTTGGTGACCACCGGCGGGATGCCCAGCTTCCGGCCGATCTCCAGCAGTTCCTGGCGGACCCGGTGCTCGATGGAGATGCCGTGATCCATGATCTCCAGGAAGTAGTTCTCCTTGCCGAAGATGTCCTGGTATCTGGCCGCGGCCTTCAGCGCCTCGTCGAACTGGCCGAGCCGCAGCCGGGTCTGCACCTCGCCGGACGGGCAGCCGGTGGTGGCCATCAGCCCGTCCGCGTATTCGGCGAGAACCTCGGCGTCCATCCGCGGCCACTTCACGAAGAAGCCCTCGGTGTACGACCGGCTGGTGAGCGTGAACAGGTTGTGCAGGCCGGTCTTGTTCGCCGCCCAGATCGTCATGTGCGTGTAGCCGCCGCTGCCGGAGACGTCGTCGCTCTTCTGCTCCGGACGGCCCCAGCGGACCCGCTGCTTGTGGAACCGCGATTCGGGCGCCACGTACGCCTCGATGCCGAGGATGGGCTTCACCCCGGCGGCCGTGGCCTGCTTGTAGAAGTCGTTCGCGCCGTGCATGTTGCCGTGGTCGGTCATCGCCACCGCCGGCATCCCCTGCCGGCTCACCTCGGCGAAGAGGTCCTTCAGCCGGGCCGCCCCGTCGAGCATCGAGTACTCGGTGTGCACGTGCAGATGCGCGAACGAATCGGCCATGCGGCGCCCCCCGGCGTTATGGATCTTGATAGTCCGGACCGGACCGGGGCCTACCCTACCCAGGCCGTCCGACCGGCTCCACCGTCCGCGCCGGAGGTGGTCTCCGTCTCGTCCACCCCGGCTCCGGGCCACCCGGTCGGCACGGGCATCGCCGGAACGCAACCCTGTTCCGTACCGCACGATGTAATGCTGCTCGACAATAGTGTGCGCAACACAGTATGGTGTGAGACATGGTTAGCGACGATGTCCTCCGGACCCATCTGCAGGAGTTGCGGCGCGGCACCGTCGTGGTGGCGAGCCTCGTCGCCCTACGCCACCCCGACTACGGCTACGCGCTGCTGCAACGGCTGGCCGCGCACGGCTTCCCGGTCGACGCGAACACGCTCTATCCCCTGCTCCGACGACTGGAGGAGCAGGGGCTGCTGACCAGCGAGTGGAACACCGAGGAGAGCCGGCCGCGCAAGTTCTACCGCACCAGCGACGAGGGCGAAGCGGTGCTGGACCGCCTCCTCGGCGACCTCGCCGCCGTGCAGACCTCCGTCACCAGCCTGATCCAAGGAGCGCACCGATGACTTCCCTGACCGACCGCTACGTCGCCGCCACCCTCCGGAGCGTCCCGACGCAGCGCCGCACCGAGATCGCCACCGAGCTGCGCGCCTCCATCGAGGACATGATCGACGGACGCGCCGACGGCGGGCAGGACCGCGGCACGGCGGAGCGCGAGGTGCTCACCGAACTGGGCAACCCCGAGCAACTCGCCGCCCGCTACACCGACCGCCGGTTGCAGCTCATCGGCCCACGCTACTTCCTGCTCTGGTGGCGGCTGCTGCGCACGCTGCTCACCTTCATTCCCGCCATCGTGGGTGTCCTGACCGCCGCCGTGAAGGCGACGGTCGACGGCGAGCCCGGCGCGGCGATCGGCGCCGGAGTGGTCAGTGCGATGCAGACCGCGGTGCAGATCGCGTTCTGGGTCACCGTCGTCTTCGCCGTGCTCGAACGCACCAACACGCCGCTGGACCTGCCGGAGTGGAGCGTCGACCGGCTGCCCGAGGCACCGGAGGAACGACAGGTGACCCTGGTCGACACCTGCGCCTCGATCCTGTTCCTGCTGATCGCCATCGCGTTCCTGCCCTGGCAGCACTTCCAGCCCTGGCTGGCGGGCGACGGCACCCGGCTGCCGATGATCGACCCGGCGCTGTGGGACTCCTGGCTGCCGGTGCTGGCGGCGGTGCTGCTCGCCAACATCGGCCTGGAGCTCGCGAAGTACCGGGCCCGCCGGTGGACCTGGCCGCTGGTCGCGGTCAAGGCGGTGCTCGATCTCGCGTTCGTCGTGCCGCTCGCCTGGCTGCTGCTCACCGACCGGCTGCTCAACCCGGAGCTGGTCCAGCGGTTCGAGTGGCTGCGCGAGGGCGGCGCGCAGGACGTGGCCCGGGTGACGGTCGTGTTCGCCGCCGTGATCGTCGTCTGGGGCGTCATCGACAGCGCCGTCAAGGTGCGGCGGCACACCGCCTGAAACCGATCCCGGCCCGGCGCGCACGGGGGCGCCGGGCCGGGACATCATCGCGATCAGACGTCGGCCGACCCGGCCCGCCACTCCCGGTCCAGCACGGCGTACACCGCCTCGTCGGTCCACTCGCCCTTGACGAACTCGTTCTCCCGCAGGCACGCCTCGCGGCGCATGCCGAGCCGTTCCAGCACCCGGGCAGAGGCGGTGTTCCGGGCATCCAGGCGACCGACGATCCGGTGCAGGCCGAGCCCGTCGAAGCCGAGCCGCAGCATCTCCCGGGCCGCCTCGGTGACGTACCCCCGGCCGGTGTGGTCCGGGTGCAGCACGTACCCGATCTCGCCCTGCCGGTGCTCGACGCTGGTCCAGACCAACAGCACGTCCCCGACGAGCTCGCCGGTCTCCGGCAGGACGATCGCCAGGTTCAGCCCATCGCCCGGTTCGCGCAGCGCGGTACGCCCGCGCAGGCGTTCCAGCGCCGCCCGGGCGGCGGTCTCGTCGTACGGGTCGTGGTAGAGGAACCGGGTGACGTCCGGCCGGGAACGGTACGCGGCCAGGGCGTCGAGGTCGTCGGCGGTGAACGGGCGCAGCAGCAGCCGCTCGGTACGCACTGGCAGGTCGGGAACGAGCATGCCGGCAGGGTACGGACCGGCCGGCGGAGCGGTCAGCCGAGTTTCGCCGCGACGCGCCCGCTACGGCTGGTCGCGGCGCGGTCCGACCTCACGGCCCTCGGCGCGGTGGCCCGCCGCTTCGCCACCGACCGACGAATGGCATGGTCAGCGGGTGAGCACCGCACCAGCCGTTCCCTGGCGCCGTCCGGCGCCGACCACCGGCCAGCGGCGCGCCGATGCCTGGACCGCCCTCGCCGTCGCCGTACTCGCCCTGTTCGACCTCGCCCTCGCCCGCAGCACCGGAGCGTTCCCGTTCGGTTCTCCGCCCTCCCTGGCGGAGCAGATCTGGTGGTCGCTCGCGGTCACCCTGCCACTGGTGTGGCGGCGCCGGTGGCCGGTGGCCACCACCGTGGTAATCTCGGTGGCGTTCATCGCCGGGCAGGTCCGCGCCATCCCGCTGACCAGTCTGCCGTCCGGCGCGCTGTTCGCCGCGCTCTACAGCCTCGGCGCGTGGGGGCCGGACCGGCGCACGGCCGGCCGGGTCCGGATCGGGGTGATCGTGGCGATGTTCGCCTGGCTCGGCCTGTCCTTGGCCCTGCGGATCGACGAGTTGTCGGCGGCGCCCTTCACCGGCGCCGCCGGACCGGTGCCGCCGGTGCTGGCCGCGATCATCGACGGCGTGGTCTTCAACCTGCTCTTCTTCGGCTTCGCCTACTACTTCGGCGAGCTCTCCTGGCTGGCGGCGCGGCGCGAGCACGAGCTGCGTACGCAGGCCGAGGAGCTGCGCCGGTCCCGGGCCGAGGCGGCCGAGCGGGCGGTGATCGGCGAACGGGTCCGCATCGCCCGTGAGCTGCACGACGTCGTCGCCCACCACGTCTCGGTGATGGGTGTGCAGGCGGCGGCGTGCCGGCGGGTGTTCGACCGGGACCGGGAGAAGGCGCGCGCGGCACTGGCCGCCATCGAGCAGACCGCGCGGACCGCCGTCGACGAGCTGCGCCGGATGCTCGGCGTGCTGCGCGACCCGGGCGGCGCCGAGTCCGTCCGGTCGACCGCGGCCGGTGTGGAGCAGGTCGCGGAGCTGGTCGAGAACGCCCGCGAGGCCGGCCTGACCGCCACCGTCGGGGTGTACGGGGATCCCGTGCCGCTGCCCCGCTCGGTGTCCCAGGCGGCGTACCGGATCGTGCAGGAGGCGGTGACGAACACGGTGAAACACGCCGGCGCTACCGTGCTGGACGTGCGGATCCGTTACCTGGCCCGGGAGCTCGAGGTCGATGTGAGCGACGACGGACGGTCCCGCAAGCCGCCGGGCGAGGGCGGGCTCGGGCTCATCGGCATGCGGGAGCGGGTCGCCGCCCACGACGGTGTGCTGGAGGCCGGCCACCGCCCGGGCGGTGGCTTCCGGGTCCGCGCCCGGATTCCGCTCGCCCGCGAGGCGGTGGCATGAGCGAGCGGAGCGAGCGAATCAGCCAGCTCAGTGCGTCGGTGCCTCAAGGCGGTGGCTTGAACGGCGCGGTCGCGGGTGGGACCGTCCGGGTGTTGCTCGCCGACGACCAGCATCTGGTCCGCACCGGGTTCCGCGTCATCCTCGAGGTCGAGGACGACATCGAGGTGGTGGGCGAGGCCGCCGACGGTGAGCGGGCGGTCGCGATGGCCCGGGCGACCCGACCGGACGTCGTGCTGATGGACGTCCAGATGCCCGTCCTGGACGGCCTGGCGGCCGCCAGCCGGATCACCGCCGAGGGCGGTCCGGACGGCCCGGCGGTGCTGATCCTGACCACATTCGACCGGGACGACTACCTGTTCGCCGCGCTACGCGCCGGGGCGAGCGGGTTCCTGCTCAAGAACGGCACCCCGGAGGACCTCATCGACGCGGTACGCGTGGTGGCCCGGGGCGACGGCCTGATCGCGCCGGCGCTCACCCGGCGGGTCATCGCCGCCTTCGCCCAGCCCGGCGGCCTCGGCCGGCCGCCTGCGGTGTCGCCGCCCGCGGGGTCGCCGCCCGCGTCGTTGACCCAACGGGAGTACGAGGTCCTGGAGCTGCTCGCCCGGGGCGTCAGCAACGCCGAGATCGC
Source organism: Micromonospora sp. NPDC093277 (assembly GCF_044765245.1). Classification (NCBI taxonomy): domain Bacteria; kingdom Bacillati; phylum Actinomycetota; class Actinomycetes; order Micromonosporales; family Micromonosporaceae; genus Micromonospora; species Micromonospora sp. NPDC093277. The sequence goes on along the minus strand of NZ_JBIWJO010000008.1, from coordinate 207,095 downwards.
CGCCGCGCTGCACCTCGGCGAGGCCACCGTGAAGACCCACGTCAGCCGGGTGCTGGCCAAACTCGGCCTGCGGGACCGGGTGCAGGCGGTGATCTTCGCGTACGAGCACGGCATCGTCCAGCCCGGCGGCTGACGGGGTCCGCCGCGCGGCGGACTTCGATGATCATCCGCTGGGCGGACGGCGCCCCGGCCGAGAGCGGCTAGCGTCCGGTTCCATGACCAGCACGCTCCGCCTGGACGGCGTCGATCGCAGCTTCGGCGACCGCCAGGTGCTCAAGAACATCTCCTTCGAGGTGACCGCCGGACGGATGACCGGCTTCGTCGGCGGCAACGGCGCCGGCAAGACCACCACCATGCGGATCATCCTCGGCGTGCTCGCCCCGGATGCCGGCCAGCTCCTCTGGCGCGGCTCCCGGTTGACCCGACAGGACCGGCAACGGTTCGGTTACATGCCGGAGGAACGCGGTCTCTATCCGAAGATGACCGTCCGGGAGCAGGTCGTCCACCTGGGACGCCTGCACGGGCTCGACCTCGGCGCGGCGCGGCGCAACACCGACACCCTGCTGGACCGGGTCGGGCTCGCCGAACGCGGCGACGACCTGCTGGAGACGCTGTCACTGGGCAACCAGCAGCGGGCCCAGGTCGCCGCGGCGCTGGTGCACGACCCGGAGGTCCTCGTGCTGGACGAGCCGTTCTCCGGGCTCGATCCGATCGCGGTGGACACCGTCGTGTCCGTGCTGCGGGAACGGGCGCGGGCCGGCGTGCCGGTGCTCTTCTCCAGTCACCAGCTCGACGTCGTCGAACGGCTCTGCGACGACCTGGTGATCATCGCGGATGGTGCCATCCGGGCGGCCGGTGGCCGGGAGGAGCTGCGGGCGGCGTACACCCTGCCCCGCTTCGAGCTGGTCGTCGACGGCGACGCGGGCTGGCTACGGGACCAGGCGGGGGTGACCCTGATCGATCTCGACGGCCCGCGCGCGGTCTTCGACCTGGCCGCCGACGCCGACGACCAGCGGGTGTTGCGCGGCGCGCTCGCTCGCGGCCCGGTCCGTGTCTTCCGGCCGGTCACCCCGTCCCTCGCCGAAATCTTCCGAGAGGTCAACCAGTAGTGAACACCTACCAGGCGGTCCGGCTGATCGCCGGCCGCGAGATCCGGGTCAAGCTGCGGGACCGGACGTTCCTGATCGGCACGCTGTTCTTCCTGCTCATCGCCGTGGCCTCCACGGTGCTGCCGGCCCTGCTGGCCGGCTCACCCTCGGCGGTCGCCGCGACCGCGTCAGTCGCCGCCCCGCTACGCGAGGCCGGCCTCGACGTCCGGGTGGTCGCCGACGACGCCGCCGCCGAGCGGGCGGTCCAGGCCGGCGACGTGGACGCCGCGGTGGTCACCGGGCCGACCGTGCTGGCCATGGACGAGGCCCCCGACGACGTGGTGAAGGCGTTGAGCAGTGCACCCGCGATACGGCTGCTGAACCCGGACGCGGTGGACCCGCTGGCCGCCTTCTTCGTGCCGTTCGCGTTCGCGTTCGTCTTCTTCACGACGTCCCAGATGTTCGGGGTGCAGATCGCGCAGAGCGTGACCGAGGAGAAGCAGACCCGGATCGTGGAGATCCTGGTGGCCGCCGTACCGGTGCGGGCGCTGCTGGCCGGCAAGATCGTGGCGGCGTGCGTGCTGGCGGTCGGGCAGATCGCGCTGATCGCCGTGGCCGCGGTGGCCGGGATGCAACTCTCCGACAACGGCGGCCTGCTCGCCCTGGTCGGCCCGGCGATCGGCTGGTTCGTGCCGTTCTTCCTGGTCGGCTTTCTGCTGATCGCGGCGCTGTGGGCGGTGGCCGGTGCGCTGGTCAGCCGGCAGGAGGACATCGGTGGAGTGTCGCTGCCGGTGCAGCTCGCGGTGATGCTGCCGTTCTTCGCGGTGATCTTCCTGAGCGACAACGCCACCGCGATGCGGATCCTGTCGTACCTACCGTTCTCGGCACCGACGGCGATGCCGCTGCGGATGTTCACCGGCGACGCGGCCGGGTGGGAGCCGCTGGTGTCGCTGGCCCTGCTGCTGCTCACGGCGATCACCTTCGTCGCCGCCGGCGCCCGCATCTACGAGGGCTCCCTGCTACGCACCAACGGCCGCACATCGGTGCGCACCGCCTGGCGAGCCCGCGAACCCCTCACCTGACCCCACCCCGCTCTTCGTCGATCATGGAGTCGTGGCGCCCGGTTCGCCCCACTTGACACAATCATCCACTGCCACAACTCCATGATCGACGAGTGTGCGAGGATCGCCGATCATGAGCGCACCGGATCGGAATTACCTGCAGACACTGGCCGAGGAGTGCGTGGGGCTGGTGTCCCGGCAGTTCGACCGGCGGCTGGACTGGTCACCGGAGAGCCTGTCGACGCTCGACGAGGTATGCGTCGACCTGCTCGCCGACGGACCGCTCGCCGAAGAGCACCTCGACCTGTGGTGGAAGTTGATCGGCGCCTACACCGGCGAGGTGGCCATCCGGGTCCACGGCGGCGAGTGGGTCGAGCACGAGACATCACCCGGTGCCCCGGCGATCTCGGTCCTCGGCGTGACCGGGTTCCCGTTCGGGCTGGCGGCGCGGGTCCTCGACGGTGAACCGTACAAGAGCCTCGCCTCGTTCGTGCGTGCCCTACCGGCGATCGCCGAGCGCTCGAAACGCGACTGACCGCAGGGTGGGTTCAACGGCCTGATCACAACTGCGCCCGACCGCGGTGGTGAAATGCACCTCCCGGATAGCGATAAATCCGGGAGGTGCAGATATCCATGGCGACGGTCAGCCGACGGCCGCCATGATCTCGTCGCTGACGTCGAAGTTCGCGAAGACGTTCTGCACGTCGTCGCAGTCCTCGAGCACATCGATCAGCTTGAAGATCTTGCGCGCGCCCTCCTCGTCGAGCGGCACGTTGACGCTCGGGATGAGGGAGGACTCGGCCGACTCGTACTCGATGCCGGCGTCCTGCAGTGCGGTGCGCACAGCGATCAGGTCGCCCGGCTCGGAGACCACCTCGTACGCCTCGCCGAGGTCGTTGACCTCCTCGGCGCCGGCGTCCAGCACGGCCATCATCACGTCGTCCTCGCTGGTGCCGGCCTTCGGCACGATCACCACACCCTTGCGGGAGAACATGTATGACACCGAGCCGGCGTCGGCGAACGAACCGCCGTTGCGGGTCAGCGCGGTGCGCACCTCGGTGGCGGCGCGGTTACGGTTGTCGGTCAGGCACTCGATGAGCAGCGCGACGCCGTTCGGGCCGTAGCCCTCGTACATGATCGTCTGGTAGTCGGCGCCGCCGGCCTCCAGGCCCGAGCCGCGCTTGACGGCGCGATCGATGTTGTCGTTCGGGACGGAGTTCTTCTTCGCCTTCTGGATGGCGTCGTAGAGGGTCGGGTTGCCGGCCGGGTCGCCGCCGCCGGTCCGGGCCGCCACCTCGACGTTCTTGATCAGCTTGGCGAACATCTTGCCGCGCTTGGCGTCGATGACGGCCTTCTTGTGCTTGGTGGTCGCCCACTTTGAGTGGCCAGACATCTCATACCTCCGTTAGTGATCCACGCCTGCGTCGACTGCCCGCGCCGATTCCGCGGTCAACCGGTACGGATGGAGCTGGCCGGACGGCTCCGCGTGGACGGCTGCGGCGAGCTGTGCCCTGCCGAACCGCGGCAATCCTACCGAGAGGGGGTCCCCGCATGTCACACCCGGCACCCGGTGCGGCGCGGGGCGATAGTCCGGCGGGGTGGCCCGGCCGCTCCGGGAGGACAAAGAACCGCAGGCCGGTGGCCATGCCCGGCGGCGTACGGCGGCGCTCAGGCCGCGGCCCGGACCAGGTCCACGAAGTAGCGGTGCAGCCGCAGGTCGCCGGTGAGTTCCGGGTGGAACGAGGTGGCCAGCAGGTTGCCCTGCCGGACCGCGACGATCCGGTCGGACGCCGGCTCGTCGGTGACCCGGCCGAGCACCTCGACGCCCTCGCCGACCCGCTCGACCCAGGGGGCCCGGATGAAGACGGCGTGGAACGGCGCGCCCTCGACCCCGGCGATCCGCACCGGCGCCTCGAACGAGTCGACCTGCCGGCCGAAGGCGTTGCGCCGCACGGTCATCTCGATGCCCTGGAAGCCGCGCTGGTCGGGGCGGCCGTCGAGCACCTCGGACGCCAGCATGATCATGCCGGCGCAGGACCCGTAGACCGGCAGGCCGGCGGCGATCCGCTTGTCGATCGGCTCGCGCATCTCGAAGATGTCGGCCAGCTTGCTGATGGTGGTGGACTCCCCGCCGGGGATGACCAGCCCGTCGACCGCGTCCAGCTCGGCCGGACGGCGGACCGGGCGAGCCTGCGCGCCCGCGCCGGCCAGGGCGGCGACGTGCTCGCGTACGTCCCCCTGCAGGGCGAGCACCCCGATGACGGGTGCGGTCACCTTCGCTCCTCTCGGTCGACCGGACGGGCCCCTGGCCGGGGGCCCGTCCGGTTCACGTCACCAGCCGCGCTCGGCCAGGCGGTGCGGCTGCGGGATCTCGTCGACGTTGATGCCGACCATCGCCTCGCCCAGGCCGCGGGAGACCTTGGCCAGCACGTCAGGGTCGTCGTGGAAGGTGGTGGCCTTCACGATCGCGGCGGCACGCTGGGCCGGGTTGCCGGACTTGAAGATGCCCGAACCGACGAAGACGCCCTCGGCGCCGAGCTGCATCATCATGGCGGCGTCGGCCGGGGTGGCGATGCCGCCCGCGGTGAAGAGCACCACCGGCAGCTTGCCGGTCTCGGCAATCTCCTTGACCAGCTCGTACGGCGCCTGCAGCTCCTTGGCCGCGACGAACAGCTCGTCGGTCGGCAGCGACTGGAGCCGACGGATCTCCTTACGGATCTTGCGCATGTGGGTGGTGGCGTTGGAGACGTCACCGGTGCCGGCCTCGCCCTTCGAGCGGATCATGGCCGCGCCCTCGGTGATCCGCCGCAGCGCCTCGCCCAGGTTGGTCGCGCCGCAGACGAACGGGACGGTGAACGCCCACTTGTCGATGTGGTTCTCGTAGTCGGCCGGGGTCAGCACCTCGGACTCGTCGACGTAGTCCACGCCGAGCGACTGGAGGACCTGCGCCTCGACGAAGTGGCCGATCCGGGCCTTGGCCATCACCGGGATCGAGACGGCGTTGATGATGCCGTCGATCATGTCCGGGTCGCTCATCCGGGAGACGCCGCCCTGCGCACGGATGTCGGCGGGCACCCGCTCCAGCGCCATCACGGCGACCGCGCCGGCGTCCTCAGCGATCTTGGCCTGCTCGGCGGTGACCACGTCCATGATCACGCCGCCCTTGAGCATCTCGGCCATGCCCCGCTTCACGCGGGCGGTGCCGACGGCGGGGGTGGCGTTGGTGTTCGGGGAGGTGGATTCGGGCACGGGTCATCGCTCCTCGGGCATGCTCAGGGGGTGGCTGCGGAAATGCTACGACGGGGTCAACACCGTTCCGACAGCCAATCAGACCCATGGTGGCCTGCTCTGTGGTCGGCGTCACGCCCGCTACCGACGGCTGGGCGCCGGCGCAGGTCAAGCTGCGGGTCAAGCGGCGCGGGTCAGCCGGCGGGGACGTCCGCCGCGCGACTGAGGGTGGGATCGTCGACGTCGAAGTAACGGGGCAGATCGTGCCGGCGTCCCATCCGCAACAGGCGCACCAGGGGGCGGCGGCGGGCCGCCCGGGCATCCCGGACCAGGTCGGTGTGCACCTGCCGGGACAGCGCCAACCGCCGGCTCGCCGCGATCACCGCCTCGCAGGCCGGGTCGTCCGGGTCCAGCTCGACCGCGCGCAGCTGCCGGGTGAGGTCGTTCTCGGCGGCCTCCCGCTCCTCGGGGACGGCGTCCAGGGCGATCCGCGCGGCCGCGTACAGCTCCACGCCGTACCGCTGTTCGGCCAGCACGGCGGCGGCCGCCGCGCGCCGCAGCAGGTGGGCGTCGAGCGCCCGGGCCGCCGACTCCGCGCGGATCTGCAGCCGTTCGACCCGGTTGGCCGTCCAGAAGAGGTACGCCGCGACGAGCCCGACGACCACCAGCGCGACCACCAACCACATTCCCGGCATCGTAGTGCTGCTCCGTTCCCGCCCGGGTCGGCGCGCTCACCGGCCGACACGCTGGTCACACCGCTCCCACCGGCCACCCGGCTCAGCCCAGCTCCACCCATTCCTGGTCCATGACCCGACCGTCGGTGGCCTCGATCGCCGCCGCGTACACCTCCAGCACCCGTCGGGCCACCACCGGCCAGTCGAAACCGGCCACCACCTGATCGCCGCAGGCGGTCAGCGCCGCCCGCCGGTCCGCGTCGTCCAGCAGCTCGGCCAGGGCGGTACGCAGGGCCACCGCGTCGCCGGTCGGGAACAGCAGCCCGGCCCGCCCGCCGTCCAGCACCCGGCGGAAGGCGTCGAGGTCGCTGGCCACCACGGTGGTGCCGGCGGCGAGCGCCTCGGTGAGGATCATCCCGAAGGACTCCCCGCCGGTGTTGGGTGCCACGTACAGGTGCAGGCTGCGCAACATGCGAGGTTTGTCCGCCTCGGGAATCATGCCGAGGAACGTCACCCGATCCCGCAGCCCGGCCGGGAACTGCCCGTACAGATCGTCCCGGTCGCCGGGACCGGCCACCAGCAGGCGCAGCCCCGGACGGTGCGGGGCGAGCGCGACGAACGCGTCCCGCAGAATCGGAAAGCCCTTCCGGGGCTCGGTGAACCGGCCCAGGAAACCCACCGTCCCGCCGCTGCCCGGACCGCACTCCCCCGGCCAGCCGGGCAGCGGCTCGACGCCGGCGAACTTCGCCACCGCCACCCCGTTGGGGATCTCCACCGCGCCGCCGTCCATGTGCTCGACCTGCACCTTGCGGGCCAGGGCGCTGACCGCGATCCGGGCGGTGATCCGCTCCAGCACGATCTGGAGCATCCCCTGCGCCGCGGAGAGCACCCGGGAGCGGGTCATCGCGGTGTGGAAGGTGGCCACCACCGGGCCGCGGGCGGAGAGCACGGCCAGCATCGACAGGCTCGGCGTGAACGGTTCGTGCACGTGCAGCACGTCGAAGTCGCCCCGGGTGATCCAGCGCCGCACCCGGGCGGTGGAGACCGGGCCGAAGGCGATCCGGGCCACCGATCCGTTGTACGGCAGCGGCACCGCCCGCCCGGCGGCCACCACGTACGGGGGCAGCGGCGAGTCCTCGTCGGCCGGGGCGAGCACGCTCACCTGGTGGCCCAGCCCGATCAACGCCTCGGCCAGGTCCATGACGTGGTTCTGCACCCCGCCCGGCACGTCGAAGGAGTACGGGCACACGATGCCGATCCGCATGTCAGTGCCCTTCGTTCGCGACCGGCTGGTTCCGGGTTCCCGGCCGCGCCGCCGTGGGGCTCCGCCGCGCCGCACTCCTCGCGCTCATCGCCGGCCCCTCCTCAGATCGTCCCGGTGGCGGCCGGCGGCTGCGGCGCAGCGGCTGGGCCGTCGGTCCGCTGGTCCAGCCACATCCGCTGCAACATGTGCCAGTCTTGCGGGTGGCGGGCGATGCCCGCGGCCAGGCCGTCAGCGATCCGTTGGGTGAGCACGCGAACCCGGAACTCCAGTGAGCCGCTGCTCGGGTCCGGCAGCTCCAGCGGGCCGTCGAGGGCGGCGCAGGCGCGGTCCGGCTCGTACCACATCGTGGTGACGTAGAGAGGCGCGCCGGTCCGGATCGCCAGCAGCGCCGGGCCGGCCGGCATCCGGGTCCGGCCACCGAAGAAGTCCACCTCCACGCCGCGCGCGGAGAGGTCCCGGTCGGCGAGCAGCGGCACCACCGTACCGGCCTGGAGCCGGTCGACCAGCACCTCGAACGCCGGCCGCTCGCCGCCGTGGGTGGGCAGGATCTCCATGCCCAGGCCCTGCCGGTAGGCGAGGAAACGCTTGTAGACGCTCTCCGGCCTGAGCCGCTCGGCGACCGTGGTGATCGGCCAGCCGGTGGCCGCCACCCAGGCGCCAGCCGCGTCCCAGTTGCCGCCGTGCGGCAACGCGATCACCGCGCCCCGACCGGACGCCACGTCGGCGCCGAGCTTGTCCGCGCCGCCGAGGCGGAACCCGTCGAGGATCTCCTGGCGGCTCAGCGACGGCAGCCGGAACGCCTCCATCCAGTACCGGGCGTACGACCGCAGGCCGGCCCGGACCAGTTCGTCCAGTTCCGCCTCGGGCAGATCCGGGCCGACCACCCGGCGCAGGTTGGCCCGGAGTCGGTCCGTACTCCGACCGCCCCGGCGGTACGCGCGGTCGGCGCCCGCCCGGAAGGCGGCGGCGACCACCGGCCGGGGCAGCGTGCGGGCCAACCGCCAGCCGGCGACGTAGCCCAGCTCGGTGAGGTTCACTCGTGGCCCTGCTGCGCCTGCCGGTACACGTGCGTCATGCGCTGCCCGACCGTGAAGATCGAGACGGCGGCGAGCAGCCAGAGCGCGATCGGCAGCGCCAGGTCGACGCCGAGGCCGGTGAGCAGGCCGCCCACCCCGACGATCAGCAGCCGCTCGGTGCGCTCGGCGATGCCCACGTTGGCGGTCATCCCGAGCCCCTCGGCGCGGGCCTTGACATAGGAGACCAGCCCGCCGGCGGCCAGGCAGAGCAGCGCGGCGGCCATCCCGGCGTGGTCGCCCTGGGTGGCCAGCCAGTATGCGACCGCGCCGAAGACGGCGCTGTCGGCGATCCGGTCCATGCTCGAGTCGAGGAAGGCACCGAAGCGGGTGGAACCACCGCTCATCCGGGCCATCGTGCCGTCGAGCAGGTCGGTGAGCGCGAAGACCGTGACGATCAGCGCACCGGCGACCAGGTGACCGCGGGCGCCGAAGCCGAGCGCGCCGACGAGCACGCCGACGGTGCCGGTCACGGTGACCGCGTTGGGGGACACGCCGGCGCGGAGCAGACCGCGCGCGACCGGCTCCACGACGCGGGTCATGCCCGCCCGGGCCGTTACTTGGAAGATCTTCGCCATGGCGGTCCCACGATAACGGCCGGAAGCCGCCGGCGGCACGGCCGGTCGGCTCGAAGGGTCTGTCGGCCCTTGTGCGGGGTCGGCGACGGGTGTGAGATCGAGCCTGGGAGGTGAGCCAGCTCACCGAACCAACCGTCCGGGAACCCGTCGTCCACGAGACCATCGGAGGATATCGCCGCGGCACCCGCCCGCCGGGGCCCGCTTCCCCGTCGCGCGGCGGCCGCCACCACCACCGGCTGAGGGAGGTGCGCCGCGATGGCGCAGAAAAATCAGGAGAAGGGTGTCACCGGCGGCGCGCCGGTGGTGACCGAGCCCGGCAGGGTTCGCAACGTGGTGCTGGTCGGGCACTCCGGGGCGGGGAAGACCACCCTGGTCGAGGCGTTGCTGACGGCCAGCGGCACGATCGGTCGTGCCGGCACCGTCACCGACGGCACCACGGTCTGCGACCACGACCCCGCCGCCGTACGCCAGCAGCGTTCGGTGAGCCTGTGCTGCGCCCCGCTGCTGCACCGCGACGTCAAGGTGAACCTCCTGGACACCCCCGGCTACGGCGACTTCGTCGGCGAGCTACGCGCCGGCCTGCGGGCCGCCGACGCGGCGCTGTTCGTCGTCTCGGCCGTCGACGGGATGGACGCGGCCACCGCCGCGCTTTGGGAGGAGTGCGCCGCGGTCGACATGCCGCGCGCGGTCGCGGTGGCTCGGCTGGACCACCCGCGCGCCGACTTCGACGAGGCGGTGGCGCTCTGTCAGCGGGTCTTCGGCGACAACGTGCTTCCGCTCCACCTGCCCATGCTCGGCGACGACGGCGTGTCGGTCGTCGGCCTGATGGGGCTGATCAACCGCCGGGTCTTCGACTACACGGCCGGGCTGCCCGCGACGGTCCGGGAGCCGGACCCCGAGCACCTGCCCGCGATCGTGGAGGCGCGCAACGAGCTGATCGAGGGGATCATCGCGGAGAGCGAGGACGAGACCCTGATGGACCGCTACCTCGGCGGCGAGGAGATCGACACCGAGGTGCTCGTCACCGACCTGGAGAAGGCGGTGGCCCGGGGCCACTTCTACCCGGTGGTGCCGGTCTGCGCGGAGACCGGGGTCGGCCTGGACGTGCTCCTCGACGGCCTGGTGTCGGCGTTCCCGTCGCCGCTGGAGCACGAGCTGCCGGCGATCACCGGGGTGGACGGCTCGCCGCGCCCGCCGCTGGACTGCGACCCGGACGGCCCGCTGGTCGCCGAGGTGGTCAAGACGACCGTGGACCGGCACGTCGGGCGGGTGTCCCTGGTCCGGGTCTTCTCCGGCACCCTCCGTCCCGACCAGGTGATCCACGTGTCGGGGCACGGCATGACCGAGCGGGGCCACGCCGACCACGACGCCGACGAGCGGGTCGGCCACCTCTACAGCCCGCTGGGCGCGGCGCTGCGCGAGGTGCCCGCCGCCGTCGCCGGGGACATCTGCGCGATCACCAAGTCGGGCAGCGCGGAGACCGGCGACACCATCTCCGCCAAGGATGAGCCACTGCTCATCGCCCCGTGGGAGATGCCGGAGCCGCTGCTGCCGGTGGCGATCGTGGCGAAGAGCCGGGCCGACGAGGACACCCTGGCCCGCAACCTGGCCCGGCTGGTGGCCGGCGACCCGACGCTGCGGCTGGAGCGCAACGCCGAGACCCACCAGCTGGTGCTCTGGTGCATGGGCGAGGCGCACGCCGACGTGGTGCTCGACCGGCTGCGCGCCGGCGGGGTGGAGCTGGAGACCGAGCCGGTCCGGGTGGCGCTGCGCGAGACGTTCGCCGCCGGCGCGAAGGGGCACGGCCGGCACGTCAAGCAGTCCGGCGGCCACGGCCAGTACGCGGTCTGCGACATCGAGGTGGAGCCGCTGCCCCGCGGCGCCGGCTTCGAGTTCGTCGACAAGGTCGTCGGCGGCGCGGTCCCGCACAACTACATCCCGTCGGTGGAGAAGGGCGTCCGGGCGCAGATGGAACGCGGCCTGGTCGCCGGTTCCCCGGTGGTGGACCTGCGGGTGACCCTCTTCGACGGCAAGGCGCACAGCGTCGACTCCTCCGACGCGGCGTTCCAGACCGCCGGGGGCCTCGCGCTGCGCGACGCCGCCGAGAAGGGCCAGCCGACGCTGCTGGAGCCGGTCGACGGGGTGACCGTCCGGGTGACCGACTCGTCGGTCGGCGCCGTGATGGGCGACCTCTCCGGCCGCCGCGGGCGGGTGCTCGGCACCGAGCCGGACCCGGACGCCGAGGGGCGCACCCTGGTCCGCGCCGAGGTGCCCGCCACCGAACTGCTCCGGTACGCGGTCGAGCTGCGCTCGATGACCGCCGGCACCGGCACCTTCCGCCGCGAGTTCGCCCGGTACGAACCCATGCCCACCCATCTCGCCGAACAGGTCCGCAAGGAGCACACTGCCCACTCCTGACCCCGCCGCGCGCCACCCCGCGAGCCGGGCACTCGACGCAGGCGGTCCGCCCGGCCCGTGACGACTCGGGATGCGGCATGTGGTGGTCTCCCGGGAAGCCGGACACCCTCACATGCCGCACCTGGAGCGGATGGCTAGTGAAGCGTGGCGTAGGCCAGCAGGAGCGGGGTGGGTTGGCCCGGCCAGGTGGCGGTCAGGCCGGGGGCGGAAGAGGGCTCGGAGGGGGCGGGCCGCCGGACAACGGCCAGCTCGACCTGATCGGCCCGGATCAGCGTGGGATCGCCGTCGACCACCTCCTGGGGCGCGCCGACCACCGGCGGCTCGACCCCGTCCACCCGGCTGCCGGTCAGGGTCATCGTGGGCGGGCGGACCTCCCGCCGGCCGTCCACCTCGAAATACTCCTCCGCCTGGCCGGCCCCGGCGAGCACGGCGGCGGCCAGGGCAGGCGGGTAGACCGGGTCGGCGCAGGCGTCGTACACCCAGCGCGGGCCTAGCACGGAGTGCTCGGTGGTGCCGACCAGCCAGTCGTCGGCGCCGGGCAGCGGGGCACCCCGATAGGTCAACGGCACCTGCAGGACCGGCCCGGCCCCGGACCGGACGAGCAGAGTCTCGATCCCGACCTCGCCGGCCGGGTCATCGAAGCGGCAGGTCGCCACCCTGGTGAGGTCGGCGCCCGCCGTCCCGGTGAACCAGGAACGGCCGGGGAGCCAGGCGGCGAGCAGGTCAAGCTTGGACGGGCGCAGTTCCGCGCGGTGCAGCAGAGCCATGCGCGAGATCGTACTGTCGATGCTGACGCTCCGGGGTTTGCCGATCTTGGCAGCGCGACACCACCGCTACCTGGAGGAGCTTTGAGCACCACGGCGGACGGGACCGAGCGGGCGAACGAGGTGCGGCCGGTGCCGCGCTGGGTGGCGCCCACCTTCGTGGCGCTGGCCCTGCTCACCCTGCCGTGGGCCGGCTACCTCGCGCTGACCCTGCCCCGGCACGCCGTGACGGCGCACTACCGGGCCGCCTGGGTCGGGTTCGACCTGGGCCTGGCGGCGCTGCTCTCGCTGACCGCCTGGTACGCGTACCGGGGCAACCGGCAGGTGGTGCTGGCCGCCGGCGGTACCGCGACCATGCTGGCGGTGGACGCCTGGTTCGACGTGACGACCACCGCGGCCGGGCCCGACCTGGTGATGTCGGTGCTGCTGGCCGTGCTGGTCGAGCTGCCGCTCGCCGGGGTCTGCATCTGGATCGCCCGGCACGCCGACCGGATGGTCGAGCGGCGGCTGCGCCAGGTCGCCGTCCGCGTCGAGACCACCGCCGACCGGGCCGAGGCGGTCCGGCGGACCGCCACCACCGCCCGCCGGCGACCGGCCCGGGGCCGTGGTCGGCTGCGCTGACGCCGCCGCGCCCCCGCGCACTGACTGGCCGGACGCGCGCCGGCGGGCCCGAGGCGGGCGGTGGCGGTGAGCCGGGGTCGACCACGATCAGCCGGCCGCCGCCAGCCGGCCGGGCCGGATCAGGCCGGCCAGGCCTTGGCGAACAGGTCCCGGGTGTCGGCGAGCAGCTGCGGCAGCACCTTCGTCCGGCCGATGACCGGCATGAAGTTGGCGTCGCCACCCCACCTCGGCACCACGTGCTGGTGCAGGTGGGCGGCGATGCCGGCGCCGGCGACGCCGCCCTGGTTCATGCCCAGGTTGAAGCCGTGCGCGTTGGAGACCTGGCGGACCACCCGCATGGCGTCCTTGGTGAACGCGGCCAGCTCGGCGGTCTCCGGCGCGTCCAGCTCGGTGTAGTCGGCGACGTGCCGGTAGGGGCAGACCAGCAGGTGTCCCGGGTTGTACGGGTAGAGGTTGAGCACCGCGAAGACGCGCTCGCCCCGGGCGACGATCAGGCTCTCGTCCGGAGGCAGGCCAGGGGCGAGGCAGAACGGGCAGCCGGCGGGCTTCTCGTAGCCGCCCGCGGGCCGGTCCTCGCCGGAGATGTAGGTCATCCGGTGCGGCGTCCAGAGCCGCTCCAGCCCGTCCGCCAGACCGTTGTCGGTGCCGCTGTCGAAGTGCCGATCCGCCCCAGTCACACCGCCGATCCTACGGTCACCGCGCTGCGGCGAGCCGGGTGGCTGTTGGGGGCTCGACGCCGTGCCGTGCACCCGGACACGGCGAACGGTGGTGGCCCGATGCCGGGGGCACCACCGTTCGCGGCAGGTCACGCCCGGCGCGCGGCCGGGCCGGGGCTCAGCTCTCCGCCGAGGGCCCCGAGTTGGTCCGGGAGTTCACCACGTCGAGCACGTGGGTGACCGCCTCGGCCACCGGTACGCCGTTGCGCTGCGAGCCGTCCCGGTAGCGGAAGGACACCGTGCCGGCGGCCACGTCGTCGTCGCCGGCGATCACCATGAACGGGATCTTCTGCTGCTGGGCGTTGCGGATCTTCTTCTGCATCCGGTCGTCGCCCGCGTCGACCTCGGCCCGGATCCCCGCGGCGCGCAGCGCCGTGACGAACTCCTGGAGGTAGTCGGTGTGGTCCTCGCGGATCGGGATGCCGACCACCTGGACCGGGGCGAGCCACGCCGGGAACGCCCCGGCGTAGTGCTCGGTGAGTACCCCGATGAAGCGCTCGATCGACCCGAACTTGGCGCAGTGGATCATGACGGGCTGCTGCCGGCTGCCGTCGGCCGCCTGGTACTCCAGCCCGAAACCCTTCGGCTGGTTGAAGTCGTACTGGATCGTCGACATCTGCCAGGTCCGGCCGATGGCGTCCTTGGCCTGCACCGAGATCTTCGGGCCGTAGAAGGCCGCGCCGCCCGGGTCCGGCACCAGGTCGAGCCCGGTATCCCGGGCGCACTCCTCCAGCACCGCGGTCGCGGTCGCCCAGTCCTCGTCCGAGCCGACGAACTTGTCCGGCCGGGCCTCGTCGCGGGTCGACATCTCCAGGTAGAAGTCGTCGATGCCGAAGTCCTTCAGCAGGCCGAGCACGAAGCCCAGCAGGTGCTTGATCTCAGCCGGCGCCTGCTCCTGGGTGCAGTACGAGTGCGAGTCGTCCTGGGTGAAGCCGCGCACTCGGGTCAGGCCGTGGATGACGCCCGACTTCTCGTACCGGTACACCGACCCGAACTCGAACAGCCGCATCGGCAGCTCGCGGTAGGACCGCCCGCGCGACCTGTAGATCAGGTTGTGCATCGGGCAGTTCATCGCCTTGAGGTAGTAGTCGCTGCCCTCCATCTCCATCGGAGGGAACATCGTGTCCTTGTAGTAGGGCAGGTGGCCCGAGGTGTGGAAGAGACCTTCCTTCGAGATGTGCGGGGTCCCGACGTACTGGAAGCCCTCCTCGATGTGCCGGGTGCGGACGTAGTCCTCCATGACGCGCTTGAGCACGCCGCCCTTGGGGTGGAAGACCGCCAGGCCCGAGCCGATCTCGTCGGGGAAGCTGAACAGGTCGAGGTCCGCGCCGAGCTTGCGGTGGTCGCGCCGGGCGGCCTCCTCCAGCAGCCTCAGGTACGCCTTGAGCTCGTCCCGGGTCGGCCACGCGGTGCCGTACACGCGCTGGAGCTGCGGGTTCTTCTCCGACCCCCGCCAGTATGCGGCGGCCGAGCGCATCAGCTTGAAGGCGCCGATCAGCCGGGTGTTCGGCAGGTGCGGGCCGCGGCACAGGTCCGACCAGCAGACCTTGTCCTCGTTCGCGGCGAGGTTGTCGTAGATGGTCAGCTCGCCGCCGCCCACCTCCATCACCTCGGAGGAGTCCAGCCCCTCCCCCTTGACCTCGATCAGCTCCAGCTTGAACGGCTCGGCGGCCAGCTCGCCCCGCGCCTCGTCCAGGCTGCCGAACCGGCGGCGGCGGAACCGCTGGCCGGACTTGACGATCTCCTGCATCCGCTTCTCGAGCTTCGCCAGGTCGTCCGGCTGGAACGGCTTGTCGACCTGGAAGTCGTAGTAGAAGCCGTTCTCGATCGGCGGGCCGATGCCGAGCTTCGCCTCCGGGAAGACGTCCTGCACGGCCTGGGCGAGCACGTGCGCGGTGGAGTGCCGCAGCACGTTCAGCCCGTCGGGCGAGTCGAGGGCGACCGGCTCGACCGTGATCTCTTCGGCCGGCTTCCAGTCCAGGTCGCGCAGCTGGCCCTGCGGGTCGCGGACCACCACGACGGCCTTCGGGCCGCTGGTCGGCAGCCCGGCCGCGGCCACCGCGTCGGCCGCCGTCGTCCCGGCGGCGACGACGACGGGGTCGGCCACGACGGGGGTACGGGGTGCGGACACGGTGACTCCTGTCGTCGATGGGGATCGGATCTGCCGGACACCCGGCCCCTGCGATGCTATCGGTCCCCCTTTCCGCCCCGTCGCCGACGCCGCCGTGTCCCGAAACGATGGCCGGGGCGCGGCGCGAGGCCGCACTTTCCCCGAAACTGTCGCCTCCGCCCGCCGCGAGGCCGCACTTTCCCCGAAAGCGCGCGTTCCGCGGGGTGGGGAGTCAGGCGGGGGTGGGGAGCCAGGGCGGGAGGGGCTCACGGGCGGCGAGCCAGTGCTCGGGGACGCCGCCCGGGGTGCCGGACCCGGTGTAGGCGGCGACCACCCCGCCGACGATGGCCGACGTGGTGTCGACGTCCCCGCCCGCCTCGACACAGACGCCGATCGCGGCCGGATAGTCGTCGAGGTGGGTGGCGGCGACCCAGAGCGTGAACGGGACGGTGTCCTGCGCGGTCACCCGGGAGCCGTTGCCGAGCGCCTCGGCCGCCACCGCCGGCGAGTGGCCGAGCAGTGCGGCGGCCCGACGTACGCCCCGGTGCAGCTCGCCGCCCGGGTCCAGGGCGCCGGCCACCGCATCGAGCAGCCGGGCCGGCTCGGGTCGCCCCCCGTCCAGCCGGGCCCGGGCGGCGAGCGAGGCGGCGACCGCCACCGCGACCGCACCGGCGATCCCCTCGGGATGGGCGTGGGTCACCTCGGCGGAGGCGCGCGCCTGCTCGGCGGCCCGCCGGGTCGAGTCGGCGTACCAGGCGCCGAGCGGGGCGACCCGCATGGCGGCGCCGTTACCGCAGGAGCCCTGCCCGTCGAACGCCGACGCGGCGGCCACCGGCCACGGCGTACCGGTGCGGATCATCCGCAGGATGACCACCGCTCCCGGACCGTAGCCGCGGTAGGGCTCGCAGCGCTCGGCGAAGGCGAGCGCCAGCGCGTCCCGGTCGACCCGTCCCGCCTCGCCCAGCGCGGCCACCACGGAACAGGCCATCTCGGTGTCGTCGGTCCACTGCCACGGGGGCGCCGGCAGCCGGCCGGCGGCGAGATCGG
Organism: Micromonospora sp. NPDC093277; assembly: GCF_044765245.1. Taxonomy (NCBI): domain Bacteria; kingdom Bacillati; phylum Actinomycetota; class Actinomycetes; order Micromonosporales; family Micromonosporaceae; genus Micromonospora; species Micromonospora sp. NPDC093277. The sequence continues at coordinate 190,453 of NZ_JBIWJO010000008.1, read as the reverse complement.
CCGGGTGCCGGCCGGGTACGAAGAACTGGGAACCGAGGGCGTCACCGACCGACAGCCCGGCGAGGGCGTCCCGCGCGAGCGCCAGGCGGGTGTCGGGGAAGAGGGTGAACGTCATCGCCGTCTCAGCTTGCCCGGTTCCGTCGGTTGCCGCAACGCGATCAACTTGCCCCGCCGAGTACCGTCTTGACGTGGCCACCGTGCTCCTGGTCGAAGACGATCACGTCGTACGCGGCGCGATGTTGCGGTCCCTCACCGACCGGGGGCACGCCGTACACGCCGTCGGTACGGCGCTGGACGCGCTGCGCCGGGTCGCCGCCGAGACCCCCGACCTGGTGGTGCTCGACCTCGGCCTGCCCGACCTGGACGGCTCGGACGCGCTGCGGATGCTACGCGGGATCACCGACGTGCCGATCATCATCGCCACCGCCCGGGACGATGAGCAGTCCGTGGTGCGGCTGCTGCGGGCGGGCGCCGACGACTACATGGTCAAGCCGTTCACCGGGGCCCACCTGGATGCCCGGATCACCACCGTGCTGCGCCGGGTGGGCCGGGCCAGCCGTACGGTCCAGCCGGCGGTGCACAGCGTCGGTGGGCTGCGGGTGGACGTGGGTGAGCGCAGCGCGGTGCTGGACGGGCAGCCGCTGGCGCTGACCCGCAAGGAGTTTGACCTGCTGGCGTATCTCGCCGCACGTCCCGGCCGGGTAGTGTCCCGGCGGGAACTCTTGGAGGAGGTATGGCGCCAGCCGTCGGTCGGCGAGGACCAGACAATCGACGTTCATCTATATTGGCTGCGCCGCAAAATGGGCGAGTCCGCGGCGAAGCCGCGCTACCTGCGCACCGTGCGGGGGGTCGGCTTCCGGCTGGTGGCGCCGGACTGAGGCCCGCGCTGGCCTGGCTCACGGCCGGCATGTGCACCCTCGTCGCGCTCGTCTTCCTCATCCCGCTCGGGCTGACCCTCGGCGACCAGTCGCGGCACGAGAAGCTGGCCGACGCGGCCCGACGCAGCGCCCTGGTCACCGGCACGCTCGCGGTCAGCACGAACCCGGAGGTCGTCCAACGCGCGGTCGCCGCCACCGACGACGACCCGGCGCTACGGCCGGTCGTGCACGGCCTCGGCGGTGACGAGTCCGGCAGCCGGGCCGAACCCGCCGCGCTGGCCCGGGCCGGCGCCGACCGCCGATCGGTGGTCACCGACGTGCCCGGCGGCGTGCTCCGGCTGGACCCGGTGGTGCTCGGCGACAAGGTCGCCGTGGTGGAGGTCTTCGTCCCCGACCGGGTGCTCGACGAGGGTTCCGGCCGGCGGTGGCTGCTGCTGCTCGCGGTGGGCGCGGCGCTGGTCGGAGCCGTGGTGATCGTGGTTGACCGGGTCGCCGCGCGCGCCGTGGACGCCACCGGTGAACTCGTCAAGGCGGCCGTCGCCATCGGTGACGGCGACCTCGGCGTACGGGTCGAGCCGACCGGCCCGCGCGAGCTGGCCGAGGCCGGGCACGCGTTCAACCGGATGGCGGAGCGGCTGGTCGCGCTCCGCGCCGACGAGCGGGAACTCGTCGCGGACCTGTCCCACCGGTTGCGTACCCCGCTGACCGCGTTGCGGCTGGACGCCGAGGCGCTGGAGTCCGACGACACCAGCATCGGGACCTTCAGCGCGGCGGAACTCGACCGCCGGCGCGGCATCCGGCGGATCCGTCAGGCCATCGTCACCCTGGAGGGCGAGGTCGACCAGCTGATCAAGACCACCCGCAAGGCGGTCAGCCAGGAGACCGGACCGGCGACGTGCGACGTGAGCGAGGTGGTCCGGGACCGGATGGTCTTCTGGTCGGCCCTCGCCGGCGACCAGAACCGGCCGCACCGCGTCGTCGGGGCCCAGCTGCGCATCCCGGTGCCGGTGCCCCGGGCCGAGCTGGCCGCCGCGCTCGACGCGGTGATCGGCAACGTCTTCCGCTACACCCCGCAGGGCACCGCGTTCGAGGTGGCGGTCAGCCGGCGGGACGGCTGGGTGGCGATCCGCATCGACGACGCCGGCCCGGGCATCGCCGATCCGGACCGGGCGCTGCGCCGGGGTGCCAGCGACCAGGGCTCCACCGGGCTCGGGCTGGACATCGCCCGGCGGGTCGCGTTGCAGGCCAACGGGTCGGTCAGCATCGACCAGGCCCGGCTCGGCGGGGCCAGCGTGGTGATGCTGCTGGCCGATCCGGAGGCGACGCCGCGGCAGGTCAACCGGTTCGGGCTGGTCGGCCGGATGTCGCGGGACGGCCGGGAGCACAAGACCCGCCGCCTGCCCCGGCCGCGCTGACCGAGCCTCGGCCCTCGGCTGTGGCCTGGCGCAAGTCTTCCTTAGGTCTGGGTTAACGACCGCCACGCCGGCCCGACCGGCTGTCAGGATTACTTCCGAACCCATCAGTTCCGTCGGCCGGAACGCCCCGGTAACACCTTGGCCGACGAATCGGTGCGCGCGGCGGGAGTCCTCGGTCCCCCACACCTCACTCCCGCCGCGCGCCACCCCCTCTCGACCGCGTCGCCGTCGGCGCGGGTCCGCCCGGTCAGGGCGCAGCACCCACCGGTTACGCGTCGGTCACCCCGCACTCGCCAGGTACGCGTCGATCTCGTCGCTGATCCGGGCCTTCTCGGCCGGCTCCAGGAACGATGCGGTGACCCCGGCCCGGGCCAGCGCGGCGAGCCCGTCCGGGCCGACACCCAGCAGCCGGCCGGCGACGGCGTACTCGTCGTTCAGGGTGGTGCCGAACATCGGCGGGTCGTCGGAGTTGATGGTGACCAGCAGCCCGGCTTCGACGAGTTGCCGCAGCGGATGCTCGTCGAGGGTCGCCACCGCCCGGGTACGGATGTTGGAGGTGGGGCACACCTCCAGCGGGATCCGCCGCTCGGCCAGGTGGGTGAGCAGCTCCGGATCGAGCGCGGCGGAGATGCCGTGGCCGATCCGCTCCGCGCCCAGGTCCCGCAGCGCGTCCCAGATCGTCTCCGGACCGGTGGTCTCGCCGGCGTGCGGCACCGAGCGCAGCCCCGCGGCCCGGGCCTGGTCGAAGTACGGCTTGAACTGCGGTCGCGGCACCCCGATCTCGGGGCCGCCCAGCCCGAAGCTGATCAGCCCGTCCGGCCGTTCGCCCAGGGCGATCCGCAGGGTCTCCTCGGCGGCCGGCAGCCCCGCCTCGCCGGGAATGTCGAAGCACCAGCGCAGCGCGATGCCGAAGTCCGCCTCGGCCCGCTTGCGGGCGTCCTCGATCGCCTCGCAGAACGCCGGCGCCGGGATCCCCCGATGCACGTGCGAGTACGGCGTGACGGTCAGCTCGGCGTACCGGACCTGCTGGCGGGCCAGTTCCCGGGCCACCTCGTGGGTGAGGATCCAGACGTCCTCCGGGTCGCGGATCAGGTCCACGACGCTGAGGTAGACCTCGATGAAGTGCGCGAAGTCGCGGAACGCGAAGTATTCGGCGAGCCGCTCCGGGTCGGCCGGGACGGGGCTGCGTCCCTCGTGCCGGGCGGCCAGCTCGGCGACGATCCGGGGCGAGGCGGAGCCGACGTGGTGCACGTGCAGCTCCACCTTGGGCAGTCCGGCGATGAAGGCGGACAGATCGGTCACGTGTTCTCCTCTGCGCGGGCGCCGGTGCGGGCCACCGCGAAGATCCGGCGGAACGGGAAGTACACCTGACCCTGCCGCACCGGGTACTCCTGCGCGAGCCGGATCCCCAGCTCGGCACGGAACTCGGCCCAGCCGGCGGCGGTCAGCGCGGCCCGGACCGGTCGCAGCGCCGTACCCTCCATCCAGGTCAGCACCGGGTGGTCTCCGTTGGCGGCGGCCGGGAGCAGGTGCACGTAGGTAGTCTCCCAGGCGTCGACGGCGCACCCGGCACCGACCAGCAGCGCGGCATAGTCGACCGGGTCGTCGACGGGCGCCTCGCGCAGCAGCGGGGCGAGTGTCTCCCGCCACGGTTCACGCCCGGCGACCGCACGCAGCGCCCGATGCGACGGGGCGTCGAAGTTGCCCGGGACCTGGACGGCCAGCCACGCGCCCGCCGGCAGCAGGGCGGCCCAGCGGGTGAGCAGCTCCTGGTGGCCGGGCACCCACTGGAGCACCGCGTTGCAGACCACCACGTCCACGTCCGGCTCCGGGCGCCAGGACCGCACGTCGCCGACGGCGAAGGTGGCCGGCGTGTCCAGGGCGGTCGCCCGCGCGATCATCTCCGGGGACGAGTCGATCCCGTTCAGCCGGGCCTGCGGCCATCGCCCGGCGAGGGTGGCGGTGAGCGTGCCGGGGCCGCAGCCGAGGTCCGTCACGGCCCGCGGGCGTTCGGCCGGGACCCGGGCGACCAGGTCGTGGAAGGGCCGAGAGCGCTCGTCGCCGTAGCGCAGGTAGGTGGTCGGGTCCCACATGACAGCCTCCAAACCGTACGTACGTCTTGCTAGACGGTACGGCCCGTCGCGCGCTCCGGCAAGCCGATCACTAGGCTGCCGGGATGGAACTGCGCAGCTTCGACCGGCTCGGCCGGCACGTTGGCATCGTCGGACTCGGCGCCTGGCAGCTCGGCTCCGACTGGGGTGAGGTCAGCGAGAGCGCGGCCATGGACGTGCTCGCCGCCGCCGTCGATGCCGGCGTCACCTTCCTGGACACCGCCGACGTGTACGGCGACGGCCGCAGCGAGCGGCTGATCGGCCGGTTCCTGCGCGAGCGCCCCGGGCACGGGCTGACCGTGGCCACCAAGATGGGCCGGCGGGTGCCGCAGACGCCGGAGGCGTACACCCTGGACAACTTCCGGGCCTGGACCGACCGCTCCCGGGCCAACCTCGGCGTGGACACTCTCGACCTGGTGCAGCTGCACTGCCCGCCCACCGGGGTCTTCGCCGACGACCGGGTCTTCGACGCGCTGGACACCCTGGTCGCCGAGCGGCGCGTCGCCGGGTACGGGGTCAGCGTCGAGACCTGCGACCAGGCGCTCACCGCCATCGCCCGGCCCGGCGTGGCCAGTGTGCAGATCATCCTCAACGCGGTCCGGCTCAAGCCGCTCGAGCGGGTGTTGCCCGCGGCGTCGGCGGCCGGGGTGGGCATCATCGCCCGGGTGCCGCTGGCCAGTGGCCTGCTCTCCGGCCGCTACGACGAACACACCACGTTCCCGGCGGACGACCACCGCAACTTCAACCGGCACGGCGAATCCTTCGATGTCGGCGAGACGTTCTCCGGGGTCGACTATGACCTGGGCCTGGCCGCCGTACGCCGGCTCGCGCCGCTGGTCGGCGACGGCCGGACGATGGCCCAGTTCGCGCTGCGCTGGATCCTCGACCAGCCCGGCGTCACCGTGGTCATCCCCGGTGCCCGCGACGCCGAGCAGGCGCGGCGCAACGCCGCCACGGCCGACCTGCCGCCGCTGACCGGGGCGGAGCTGGCCACCGTCCGCGAGACGTACGACGAGCTGATCCGGCCGCAGGTCCACGACCGCTGGTGATGCGGGCCCGGCGGCCGGTCGGCGCGGCGCCGTCGCCGACCGGCCGCCGGGCGCATGCTGGAGTCAGGTGCCCATCGGCGGAGGGGGAACGATGAGGGGTTGGTTCCGACTCACCCTGGGGTTGCTGGCCGTCGTGCTGGGGGCGCTCTGGACCGTGCAGGGGCTGGGTTACGCGAGCGGCAGTGTGATGACCGGCCATCGAATCTGGGCGGTCATCGGCGGGGCCGTCGTCCTGATCGGACTTGTCACGCTCTATTTCGGCCTGCGCGCCCGGGGCGGCCGGAGCTGAGGTCTCGAATCGACGGCGAATACGGAAAGCCCCGCCTCCCGGAAGGGGACGCGGGGCTGCTCGGCGGCCGGCGGGGGCCGGCGCCGCGCTCAGATGGGGCGGACCTGCTCGGCCTGCGGACCCTTCTGACCCTGGGCGATCTCGAACTCCACCCGCTGGTTCTCCTCCAGCGTGCGGTAGCCGCTGGTCTGGATGGCCGAGAAGTGGACGAACACGTCAGCACCCCCGCCGTCGACGGTGATGAAGCCGAAGCCCTTGTCAGCGTTGAACCACTTCACGGTTCCCTGCGCCATGTGTATCTCCTTCTAAAACTGGCGGCCGAGCACGCCGTGCGGCCGATTGGCCGTTTTCGAGCAGCGGCGCCTGAGGCGGCCCCCGGTAAAGGAGACTTCTCTCAACCCACGCGTCTCTCAACAGCGTGAGACAGCAAACCACGTACGCAAAAACTCTGCACAGCCTACCCGACGAAATTTTCCGACATGTGACCTGACGGTCGCGGCGGGTCCACTGCCCGGGCCGGGCGGGCCATGCGAAAGGCCCCTTCCCTTACCGGGAAAAGGCCCTCTTCACGGACGGATCAGTCGGGCCAGTGCCCGGTGAGCCGACGCACGCTGATCGCTCCGCCACGGTCCACGGCGGCCCGGACCACCGCGAAGATCGCGCCCTGCAACGCGGCGGCGGCCAGGATCTCGCCCCAGCGCCGGTTCTCGTCGGTGGCGCTGGGCGCCTCCCCGTCGCCCGCGGCGACGCGCCAGACCTGCCGGAAGACAACCCCGGCAACCGCACCGGCGGCCAGACCGAGCAGGATCCCGACCGGCTTGTACGCGGCCTTGCCGACCTTGTTGCTCACCTGCGCCTCCCATGGACGATCAGCAGCACCACCGCGGTCGCCACCGCACCCGCCGCGACCACCGCCCACGGCATCGGACCATGTCGGACCGCCCCGCTCTTCCCGTGCGCCCGGGCGAGCCGGGCCTTACCGGCCGCCTGTTCCCCGGCGAACCGGGCCGACCCGGTCGCCTGCCCGCGCACCCGGGCCATGGTCTGGGCGGCCTGCTCGCGCATCCGGCCCTTCGCCTGCGCGGCGGACTCCCGCAGCCGGGCCTTGACGTCGACCCTGGCGGCCAGCAGTTCCATCGTCTCACCCAGTTCGACCCGGGTCCGGCGGATCTCCTCGCGGAGTGCCTCCACGTCCCCGGTCCCGTTGCCGGTCATCACCGCCTCCCGTCCTTCATCGCGGCGGTGACCGTGTCGACGTCCGCCCGTACGCTGCGGACCGTCGCCTCCGGAACAGGTGGGACGGCACGACTGATCTGTTGCTTGCCGACAAGTGCGAGGAGCCCGGCGAGCAGGAAGAGGGCCGCCGTCACGATCAGCGCGGCCAGCCACGCGGGCAGCACCAGCGCCAGCAGCAGGATCACCGTGGCGACCCCCGCGCCGGTGCCGAGGAGGGCCATCAACCCTCCGCCGCCGAGCAGACCGACTCCGATCCCCGCCTGCTTGCCCTTGCGGGTCAGTTCGGCCCGGGCCAGCGTCAGTTCGTCCCGTACCAGTCGGGTGACCTGCTCGGCGGCCCGTTGCACCAGTTCTGTGGTGGACGGATCGCTCCCGTTCCGGGACGTGCTGCGACTCGCGACGTCAGCCATGCTGTCCCCCCTTCCTCATCACCGCGCTGTATGCCCGGAGTCACCGCCCGTCAATCCTGTGCGGAGCGACCCTCGTCCGGCCGCGCACCACCGGGCGCCCGGCCGCCCGAGGCGGACCGGAACCGGGGCTTGCCCAGCAGATCCCCTGAAACCGGCGGAACAAACGCAGCCGACGCGAATGTTCCGCGACCGGCGACACCGACCGACCGGCGCGGCGGTGCGACAGGTTCGCCATCACGGCGTTCGGTGCCTCGACGGCCGGCTGAGGGCTCGACGGAGCCACGGGATCAACGGAGCCACGGGATCAGCGGTGGGCCTGGTCGTCCCGGCCGGCTAAGACCTCGCCGCGCGCCTCGCCGTCGTCGCTGCCGCCGAAGACCCGTGCGTCGTCGGGCACCTCGGTCTCCGGCGGCACAATCTCCGGACCGGCGGACTTCCAAACGTCGACCCGCCGCGGCCCGCGCGATCAGCCGTTCGGGTTGCGGGTCACCCGGAGCACGACCTGCTGCTTGGTGACGCTGTCCAGGGTCACCTGGAAGCCGCCGGCCTCGGTAGCCTGCTGGCCCGTGGTGAGCGACAGGCGCTCCCCGGCCACCTCCACCGTGACCTGGTCGCCCTCCACGCCGACCAGCTTCGCCTCGACGCCGAGCAGGCTGGCGCGGGCCTCGACACCGCGGTCGAAGGTGACCGTGCAGGCGTCCAGGCCGCAGTCGGTGGAGGCCCCCGCCGAGCCGCATCCGGCCAGCAGCGCGACGCCGAACGCGAGGCCGGCGAGCAGGCCGGCGACGCGGCGGGTGGAGGTCAGCGAGGGGGATACGGGTCGGCTCGTCACCCGGCCAAGGGTACGAGGCGAGGAGAGGTGGACCGGTTGCCGGCCGAACCGGACCGGCCGGCCGGCTCCGGGGAGACAATGGCCCGGTGAGCTTCCTGGTCGAGGAGAACCCCGCCGAGCGCCGCTTCGAGATCCTGGTCGACGACGCGCTGGCCGGGTTCACGGCGTATCAGCCGCGCGGCGAGGTGCTGGTCTTCACGCACACCGAGGTGGATCAGCGTTACCGGGGCATGGGCGTCGGCGAGGCGCTGGTCCGGAGCGCCCTGGACCAGCTCCGCGAGCGCGGCGACCGGCTGGTGCCGAAGTGCCCGTTCGTGGCCGCGTTCATCGAGCGTCACCCCGAGTACGCCAACCTGGTGGTCGCCGAGCCATGACGGGATTCGCGATCACCGGCCGGAGAGCTCCGGATCAGCGCGGGCCGGTGAGAAGTTCGGCCGCGGCGTACCCGGCGGCCCGGGTGGCACCGTGGGTGGCCAGGTGCACCGCGCCGGTGACCAGCTCGGGAACGCCCAGTTCGACCACCACGGCGTCCGGGCGGGCCGCCAGGGCACGAGCCACCGCGTCCCGCATCCAGGCGTGCCGGTGCAGATCCCGCACCACCAGCACGAGAGGACGGTCGGCCGCCGCGGCGGCCGGGTCGGCCACGGCGTCGTCCTCGGCGTAGCGGACGGTGGTGGTGCCGGGCACCAGGTCGGCGAGCGGGGCGGCGATCCCCCACGGGGTCTCCGCGCCGATCGCGATGTTGCGGGGCGGGACGAACTCCACCACGTGCGCCGGGCCGGGCAGCGGCAGCAGCCCGGCCGGGCCGGTGACCACCCGCAGGGCCCGCCGGGCGGCGGCCAGCCCGACCAGCGAGACGTCACCCGGCCGGCTGGTTGCCGGCTGGCCGGCTCGGGTGGCGACGGTCCAGGCGGCGAGCTGGCCGACCCGCTTCGCCGCCTCGGCCAGCCGTTCCTCCGGCAGGTGGCCGGCGACCACCGCCGCGACGATGGCGTCGCGCAGCTCGATCGCGTCCGCCTCGGTGGCCCGCTCTCCGCCCACGCAGATGGCGTCCGCCCCGGCGGCGAGGGCGCGGACCGCCGCTCCGGGGAAGCCGTACCGGTCGGCGACCGCCCGCATCTCCACCGCGTCGGTCACCACCGCACCCTGGAAGCCCAGCTCGTCGCGGAGCAGGCCGCCCAGGATGCGTGGGCTGAGCGTGGCCGGCAGCTCCGGGTCCAGCGCCGGCACCAGCAGGTGCCCGGTCATCACCGCCTGCGCCCCGGCGGCCACCGCGGCCCGGAACGGGGCCAGCTCCACGGCGTCCAGCCGGGCCCGGTCGCCGTCGATGCGGGGCAGGTCGTGGTGCGAGTCGACGTGGGTGTCGCCGTGGCCGGGGAAGTGCTTGGCGCAGGCGGCCACCCCGCCGGCCTGGAGTCCGCGTACCCAGGCGGCGGTGTGCCGGGCCACCAGCGCCGGGTCGGCGCCGAACGAACGGACCCCGATGACCGGGTTGGCCGGGTTGGAGTTGACGTCGGCGTCCGGGGCGTAGTTGAGGGTGACGCCCAGGGCGGCCAGCTCGGTGCCCAGGTCGCGGGCGACCTCCTCGGTCAGCGCCTCGTCGTCGACCGCGCCGAGGGCGAAGTTGCCGGGCCGCGAGCTGCCCCGGGCCGACTCGATCCGGGTGACGTCACCGGCCTCCTCGTCGATCGCGACGATGACGTCGGGCCGCTCGGCGCGCAGGGCCGCGGTGAGCGCGGCGACCTGGTCGTGGTCGGCGACGTTGCGGGCGAAGAGGACCACCGATCCGAGCCCCTCGCCGAGCCACCGGTGCACCCAGGGCGGCGGGGTGGTGCCGACGAACCCGGGTTGCAGGACGGCGGCGGCGAGGGCCGCCAGGTCTCCGGTCGCTCCCACAATCCGCTCGCTCATGCGCTGCAGTACCCCCGTCTTTTTTCCCACGGTCCGGCCGCCGGCGGCGGTGCTGCCAATGTTCACATCGCGACCCAGTAATAGTCAACAATCCTTACTGTTAGCGCCTGGCGCACCCGGACCGACCGTGCGAGAGTGCGAGCATGTCCCCCACGCTGCTCGCCGACGCCACCTCCGCCGCGGACATCCCCGGCGTACGCCTGCTCGGCCTGGTGGTCGGCGGCCTGTTCCTGCTGATCGCGATCCGCGCGATGTTCCGCCGCTGATCGCACGCCGCGCACGGCGTTCGGGCCGGCACCTTCCGGGTACGGCTGTCGTCGGCCGGACGGACCGCCCGGTCACGGACGCGGCGAGGGGGAGCGATGCGGATCGGCTATTTCCTGTCCAGCGAGGAGTACGCCCCGGCGGAGTTGCTGGCGCAGGCCCGCGCCGCCGAGCGGGCCGGCTTCGCGGCACTGTGGATCTCCGACCACTACCACCCCTGGGTCGACGCCCAGGGTCAGAGCTCGTTCGTCTGGTCCACGATCGGCGCGCTGAGCCAAGTCTGCTCGCTGCCGGTGACCACGGCGGTCACCTGCCCCACGGTGCGCCTGCACCCGGCGGTGATCGCCCAGGCCGCGGCCACCAGCGCGGTGCTGCACTCCGGCCGGTTCGTGCTCGGCGTCGGCAGCGGCGAGGCGCTGAACGAACACATCCTCGGCGGCCCCTGGCCGCAGACCGACGTCCGGCTGCGGATGCTGGAGGAGGCGGTGGAGGTGATCCGCCAACTGTGGCGGGGACGCTTCGTCAACCACTACGGGGAGCACTACACCGTCCAGCACGCCCGGGTCTACACCCTCCCGGACGCTCCCCCGCCGATCTACGTCTCCGGGTTCGGCCCGAAGTCCATCGACCTGGCGGCCCGGATCGGCGACGGCTACATCAGCGTCAAACCCGACCCGGAGATGGTCCGCCGCTTCCGGGACAACGGCGGCGGCGACAAGCCGTGCCAGGCCGCCTTCAAGGCGGCGTACGCCGACAGCGAGGCCGAGGGCGTGCGGCTCGCGTACGAGAAGTGGCCGAACGAGGGCCTGCCGGGCGAGCTGTCCCGGGTGCTGGCGTCGCCGCGGCACTTCGAGCAGGCCGCGCAGCTGGTGCGGCCGGAGATGATGAAGGAGTTCTTCGTCTGCGGCAAGAACCCGGACGCCCACCTGGAGATGATCGACAAGTACGCGCAGGCCGGCTTCGACGAGGTCTACGTGACCAACACCGGCCCCAACTGGCAGGGCCTGATCGACCTCTATCAGCGCGAGGTGCTGCCCCGGCTACGGTGAGCAGGCCCAGCCGGGAAGCCGATATTCGGATGCGGCGGACTCACCTCGGCCCGACCATGGTCGGCGTGCACTCCGCCCTCACGGTGACCCCGGCCGAACTACCCACCCTGCTGCTGCACGTCGCGGTCGTCCGGCCCGTCTTCGTCTGGGGTCCCCCCGGCATCGGCAAGAGTTCGCTGGTACGAGCGTTCGCCGACTCGCTCGGACTGCCCTGCGTGCCCCTGGTCGGCACCCAGCTCGCCGCAGAGGACCTGATCGGGGTGCCCGAGCTGCGCGACGGGCGCAGCCGGTTCGCACCGCCGGAGTCGATCGCCCGCGATGACGCGTACTGTCTCTTCCTCGACGAGCTCAACTCCTCCAGTCCCGAGGTCCAGAAGGCCTTCTACTCGCTGATCCTCGACCGCCGGATCGGCTCGTACGAACTGCCGGCCGGCTCTATCGTGATCGGTGCCGGCAACCGCGCCACCGACAATGCGCTGGCCCGGCCGATGGCGTCGGCGCTTGTGAACCGGCTGGTGCACGTGCACCTGCGCGCCTCGCCCACCGACTGGCTGGCCTGGGCGGCCGGCGCCGGGGTGCACCCATGGGTGGTGGACTACCTGACCGAGCGCCCCGACCAGCTCTGGGTGGCCCCGCCGAAGACGGAGGAGGCCTTCTCCACCCCACGCAGTTGGCACATGCTCTCCGACGCGCTGCACTCCTTCGGTGACGACGCCGACGAGGCGACGGTGCGGCTGCTGGCCGGCGGCACCCTCACCGGGGAACACGCGGCCGGCTTCACCGCGTACGTCAAGACCGTGCGCCACCGCTACGGTCTCGACGCCATCGTGCGCGGCGACGCCGGCTGGCCGCGCGCCACACAGGACCGGGACCTGCTCTACTTCTTCGCCCAGGCGTTCCGGGCGCGGCTGGTCAAGGAGTTGCCGGCTTCCCGGGAGCATGCCTCCCCAGCCGTCCGGAACTTCTCGATGCGGGCGAAGGGGCTGCTGGTGGAGCTCGCCGAGATCTCCCTGGAGTGCGCCCAGCTGGTCGTCGCCGCCGATGATGACGGGATGCCGGTGCTGCCGGCCTGGTTCCTGGTCGAGGTGACCCGGGACCTGCCCCGACTGGTCGCGGCCCGGGCCTGACCGTGGCCACCCGACGTCGCGCCGCCCGTCGGCCGGACCCGAACGAGGAGGCGTTCACCCAGGCCGAGAAGCGGACGTACGGCCATCCGATGTTCCGGTCGCTGCTCTGCGACGGGTACCCGAGCGCGCGGATCCGCTGGCTCGACGACGAGGAGCTGGCGGAGGCGCAGGGCTGGGCCCGGGTGGCCGGCGACGGGGAGATCGTGGTCGACCGGCGACGGCGCGCCGACACCGAGGAGTGGTACTGGGTGATCACCCACTGCCTGCTGCACCTCGGCTTCGGCCACCTCGACGCGGACCGGGACGGCCAGAGCGATCCCGCCGCAACGGCGGCTGCCTGCCTGGCGGTGGCCCGCTTCCAGCTCGACGCGCGGCTCGGCCGGCCGCCACGTCCGCTGCCCACCCCGTTGCCCGGTGGCACCGAGGAGCGGCTGGCCGCCGACTGGCGCCAGCGCGGCGTCCCGCCGGAGTACCTCGCCTGCGGCGTCGGCGGGCAGGGACCGGACCTGGTCCGGCGGTTCGCGCCGGCCCAGCGCTGGGCCGGCCCGCCCTTCGCCGGCACCCGGTGGCAGACCTGGCCGGAGCGCTTCGCCGTGGGGCTGGCGGCGGCGGCCACCGCAGCCGTGGAGGCGGCGGGCGCGCCGAAGCCGGGGCCGGACGGGACGGTCCGGGACAATCCCTGGGAGCGGGCACGACGCTGGTTCGTCTCGTCGTACCCGCTGCTCGGGGCGCTCGCCGCCGGATTCCGCATCGTCTCCGACGTGGAGCTCGCCCGCTCCTGGGACATCGCGGTCGCCGCCGTCGAGCCGAACGCCGGGGAGATCTACGTCAACCCGCTGCGGGTGCTGTCGGAGGAGCAATGCCGCTTCGTGCTGGCGCACGAGATGCTGCACGCCGCGCTGCGGCACGGCGACCGCGTGGCGCACCGGGACCCGTACCTGTGGAACGTCGCCACCGACTTCGTGATCAACGGCTGGTTGGTGGAGATGGCGGTCGGTGAGATGCCCGACGGTCTGCTGTACGACCCGCAACTGCGCGGCCTGTCGAGCGAGGCGGTGTACGACCGGCTCGCCACCGACCTGCGCCGCTATCGCAAGCTGGCCACCCTCTGCGGCCCGGGGCGGGGCGACATCCTGGGCCATGGTGCGCCCGGGCCGGGCGAGGCCCGGCGCGGGGTCGACCTGGACGAGTACTACCGCCGGGCGTTGACCAGCGGCCTGCGGTACCACCAGTCGTCCGGGCGTGGGTTGCTCCCGGCCGGGCTGGTCGCCGAGATCCGGGTGCTGGACGAACCGCCGCCGCCGTGGGACGTGCAACTGGCCCGCTGGTTCGACGAACGCTTCCCGGCGCGGGAGCGGCGGCGGTCGTACGCCCGGCCCTCGCGCCGGCAGGCGGCCAGCCCGGGTATCCCGCGCCCCGGTTGGCACCGGCACGACGAGGAGGACCGCCGGCCGACCTTCGGCGTGCTGCTGGACACCTCGGGGTCGATGGGCATCCGGCTGCTGGGGCGGGCCCTCGGCGCGGTCGCCGCGTACGCGACGGCCCGTGACGTGCCCGCGGCACGGGTGGTGTTCTGCGATGCGGTGGCGTACGACGCCGGCTATCTCCCGGTGGAGGAGATCGCCGGCCGGGTGCGGGTACGCGGTCGTGGCGGCACCGTGTTGCAACCCGGCGTACGCCTGCTGGAGCATGCTGACGACTTTCCGGCGGACGGCCCGATCCTCGTGATCACCGACGGCGAGTGCGACGTGCTGCGGATCCGCCGCGACCACGCGTTTCTGGTGCCGCGCGGCGCCCGGCTGCCCTTCTCGCCGCGTGGCCCGGTGTTCTGGATGAGCTGACCTGTCGGCCCGGGCGGCTCAGCCGTCCCGGCCGAGGTGGCGCGTCAACACCCGGCCCGGTTTCGGCCGCAATCGCCGGGGGTACCTGCGGATCCGTTGAAACTGTCCACGCCGTCCGGTGTCCGAACAGGGCCTGTTGACGAGGGACTAGCCTGACCCGGGCACCGACGCGGTGCCTGTCGACAACGACGACCAGCGCGAAAGGGGCCTGATCGTGATCGAGCAGCCGGCGTACAGCGGGTTCGGTTTCTCCGACGAGGAGTGGGGGCTGCTGGTCGGGCTGCCGCAGTCCGTCCTCGGCGCAGCGAGTGCGGCCGAGTCCGACGGAACCCGGCGCACCATGGCCGAGGGCGCCGCCGGCCTGGAGGCCATCGCCGCGGGACGCGAGTCGGCCAGCCCGCTGGTGGCCGCCGTGGCCGGTGAGGTCGTCTCGCGGGTGGGCGACCCGGAGGTCGGCGCGGAGCTGCCGGTCGTCGCGCCCGCCGACCCGCAGGCGCTGATCGACGACGTGCTCGACCGGGTCGCCAAGGCATCGGCCCTGCTGGCCGGCAAGGTGGACGAGGGGCAGGCCGGCGCGTACCGGCACTGGTTGGTGGAGATCGCCGAGCAGGTGGTGGGCGCGGCCGTCAGCGGCGGCCTCCTGGGACTCGGCGGCGACGTGGTCAGCGACTCGGAGCGGCGCTTCCGGGACCGGCTGGCCCAGGTGCTGAACGACTGACCCCGGATCCGAGCGCGCAAATAGCAGAAGCAATCATTGCCGTCAATGACGGATATCTGACGCCCCACGGCTGCCGCCTTGTCAGCCCGTGGGGCGTGATCCGCATGTAGGACGAGCACAGGGGCCGGCAATGGACGCATTACTGAATCGGCAGATCTTCGACACGACGTACGCGCCCCCGCGCGACCGCTTCGGGGCGTGGTTGGACATGCTCGCGCACACGCCCGCGCTGATGCGGATCCGCACCGAGCACGCCGATGATTTCGTCGCGCGGGCGGAGTTCCTCGATCTGGGACCGATACAACTAATCCGCCACCGCTACCCCTCGCTGGACGGGATCCGGACCCGGAAGCTGATCCAGCGCTCCGAAGCGGACTACTACCTGCTCGCGCTGACCCTGACCGGCACCGGCATCGCGGACCAGGACGGGCAACGCGGCGTCTGCCGCCCCGGCGACTTCACCTTCTACGACTGCGCCCGCCCACAGGAGCTCAGCCACCGCGGCGACGACAACGGGCGGGAACCCGCCAGCTCGATCGTCGTGTTCGTCCCGTACGACGCGCTGCCGCTGTCCCACCGCCGGCTCGCCCCGCTGTTCGCCGGCCGGATGTCCGGCACCGAGGGGGTCGGCGCGCTGCTGGCGAACTATCTCATCCAACTCACCGGCAATCCCGAGCAGTATCACGCCGTGGACGCCGAGCGGCTGGCCGGAATCGGCCTCGATCTGCTCTCCACCATGCTCGGCCGGCACCTGTTCTCCACGGACGCGGTGCCCACCGAGGTACGCCGGCGCGCCCTGCTGACCCAGGTGCGCGCCCACATCCGCCAGCACCTGGGCGACGTGACGCTGAGCCCCCAGCACATCGCGGACGTGCACCACATCTCGGTCCGGTCGCTGCACCGGCTCTTCGAGGCGGAGGAGACCACCGTCGCGGCGTACATCCGGGACCAGCGCCTGGAACGCTGCCGCCGCGACCTCGCCGACCCGGCCCTGCGGGACCAGCCCATCCAGGCGATCGCCGGACGCTGGGGCTTCCGGGACAAGGCACACTTCAGCCGGGCGTTCCGGGCCGCGCACGAGGAGACGCCGCAGGCCTACCGGGCGCAGCGCCTGGAACAGGCACGCATCGTCAACACGGCGGCATCCCTGGTCAACTCGGAGCCGACATACTGATTGCGGGCCGCGTCGGGAAACCGACCCGGCCCAGTGGTATCGGGGGACCGTGGCGAGGCGCTCGCGACCCTTCCGTCGCGGGCGGCCGCCCGGTGCCGCTGCCGTTCGTGCCGGCGAAGCCCCCCGTCGCCACCGGCCGTCCACGGCCACCCGGCCTCCGACCCCGTCGTGGTCTCCCCCAGCACCGACGACGGGGTCGGTCAGCTTTCCTCCTTCAACAACACCAGCACGGCCTTCTCCACCGCCTCCCGCGGCATCTCCGCCTCCACCGGAACGACCACACCGTCGTGGTAGAGGTCCACCACCCGCGGGTCCACGTAGGACGTACGAGCCACGGTCGGCGTGTTGCCGAGCAGCTCGGCAACCGAACGCATCACCCCGGCCACCGCCCGCTTGCGGGCGGCCACGGATCGCTGCGCGCCGGCCGTCGCCAGCTCGGTGGCGGCCAGCACCGTGGCGTGCCAGGTACGGAAGTCCTTCGCGGTCATCTCCCCGCCGCTGGCGTCGCGCAGATAGTCGTTCACCTCGTCGCTGCGGACGTCCCGCCAGGTGCGGCCGTCCCAGTAGCCGAACAGCCGCTCCTCGGCCCGCCGCTGGCGGCGCAGGTTGGTCAGTACCTGGCACAGCTCGGGGTCCTCGATCCGGCGTACCTGCTCGACGCCACCCTTCGCCGGAAACTCGAAGACCACGCAGCCGGCCCGGGAACGGGCGTGCTCGGGGCGCAGCGTGGACACCCCGAACGTGGGGTCGTCCCCGGTCGCGTACTGGTCGTTGCCGACCCGGAACGTGCCCATGTCGAGCAGCCGGGCGACGGTGGCGAGGACCCGCTCCCGCCGTAGCCCACGCAGCGCCAGGTCGTGGCCGACCCGGTCGCGCAGCATCGGCAGCCGGTGGGCCACCTCCAGCACGTGGTCGAACTTGGCCTCGTCCCGAAGCTGGCGCCACCGCGGGTGATAGAGGTACTGCTTGCGCCCGGCCGCGTCGACGCCGGTGGCCTGGATGTGCCCGTTCCGGTGCGGGGAGATCCAGACGTCGCGCCAGGCCGGCGGGATGACGAGGCCGCGCAGCCGGGCGAGCTCGTCGAGGTCGCGGACCGACTCGCCCTTCGGGTCGACGAAGAGCCAGCCCTTCCCGCGCCGCCGGCGTCCGTACCCCGGCCGGCCCGGATCGCTACGCCGCAACCGCACCGGAGACCCGCACAGCCCGTTCCGCCTCGCCAACGGCGGCCAGCACCTCGTCGACCGGGATGGCCGCCAGGCGCGGGTGGGTGGCTTCCGCGCCGGCGCGGTCCCGGTCGAGCCGCACCCGGTGCCCGGCCCCGAGCACCCGGTGCCGGGGGCGGTCCGCCGGTGGCCCCCAGTGCTCGGGCGGCACCGGGCCGAAGAGCACCACCGAGGCGATGCCGTACCCGGTGGCCAGATGGGCCACCCCGGTGTCCCCGCTGACCACCAGCCGGGCATCGGCCACCAGCGCGGCCAGTGCGGCCAGGTCGGTCCGGCCGGCGAGCACGGCGTCCGGCGGCAGCCCGGCCTCCCGGGCGACCCGATGGGCGAGGTCCCGCTCGTCGGCGGAGCCGGTGAGCACCACCCGGTGCCCCTGGTCGGTCAGCGCCCGCGCGAGCGCGGCGAAGCGCTCCGCCGGCCAGCGCTTCGCGGGGATCTTGCTGCCCGGGTGCAGCACGGTCGCGCCGGCCGGGGATCCGGTCGCGGGCGGGCGGCGCAGCGCCAGGTCGGTCGGGTCGGCCGGCAGGTCGTACCAGTGCAGCAGCCGGCACCAGCGGCGGACCTCGTGCTCGTCGTCGTCCCAGGCCGGGCCGCCGGCGGGCCCGGCGTCGGGGTGGGCGAACGCCAGCAGCCGGCCGGGCCGGGTGGCGGTGAGCATCCGGTGCGACCGCGGACCCCGGCCGTGCAGGTTGACCGCCACCTCCGGCGGCGGGACCGGCCAGGTCGCCCGGTCGGCCAGGCCGTCGGTGGGCAGCACCCGGTCGACCACGCCGACCAGGTCGACCAGCGGCGCCAGCCAGCCCGGCGCGGCCAGCACCAGCTCCCGGCCGGGGAAGCCGGCCCGCAGGCCGCGCAGCGCCGGCACGGCCGTCGCCAGGTCGCCGACCCCGAGCGCCCGCAGCACCAGGATCACGGGTACGACGACTCCTGCTCGGCGCAGACCACCATCTCGCGTACCGCGCAGCCGGGCGGCTGGGAGAGCGCGAACATGACCGCGGCGGCGGTGTCGGCGGGCTCGTTGAGCACGGCGTCCGGGCCGGGGCGGTACTGCTCGTCCCGCGCGTCGAAGAAGGCGGTGCGCATACCGCCCGGAATCAGCAGGGTGACGCCGACCGCGCCGGCCAGTTCGGCGGCGAGCGCCCGGGTGAAGCCGACCACCCCGAACTTCGCCGCGCAGTACGCGGTGGCGTCGCTGACCGCCTTGACGCCGAGCGTGGAGGCGATGGTGACGATGCTGCCCCGGGACGCCTCCAGGAAGGGCAGGGCGGCCCGGATCACCGCCGCCGTGGCGAGCAGGTCGACCGTGACGACCCGTTCCCAGGTCTGGGCCGGGACGTCGACCAGCTTCCCCGGCACGTCCACGCCGGCAGCCGTGACCACGGCGTCCAGGCCGCCGGAGCGTTCCGCGAGTTCGCGGGTGGCCGCCTCGGCGGCCCGGGTGTCGGCCAGGTCGCACTCGACCCATGGCACCCCGTCGCCGGGCCGCTGCCGGTCCAGGACCAGGGGCCGGCCCCCGGCGCGGGCCACCGCGACGACCACCGCGGCGCCCAGCCCGCTCGACCCGCCGGTGACCAGGACGGTCGGCCCGGCCCCGGGTGGACTGCTGCTCATGCCGCCCCCTCGCTCCGCTCGGCGTCGGGATGAGGCACCACGGCAGTGCAGCGATGATTCGCTCGCTGACGCCCGCTCATCGTGCTCCCTCCGCCGCCGCCGCGATCATGTCGGTGGTGGACCGGCCGTCCAGGTACGGCACGACCACCGTGTGCCCGCCCCAACGGGCCAGGATCTCCGCCTCGGGGAGGGTCTCGTCGCCGCCGCCGGTGGCGTAGTCGCCACCCTTGACCCAGATGTCCGGGCGCAGCCAGGACAGCGCCGCGTGCGGGGTGGACTCGTCGAAGACCAGCACGGCGTCCACGCAGCCCAGCGCGGCGAGCAGCCGGCTGCGATCGCCCTGCGGCACCACCGGCCGCCCCGGTCCCTTCAACCCGGCCACGCTGGCGTCGGAGTTGAGGCAGACCACGAGGCAGTCGCCGAGCTGCCGGGCCGCCTGCAGGGTCGCCACGTGGCCGGCGTGAAGCAGGTCGAAGCAGCCACCGGTGGCGACGACGGTGCCGCCGGCGGCGCGTACCTCGGCGATCACCGCGCCGGCGGCGGCCGCGCCGATCCGCGCCCCGCCGCCGGTGACCGTCGCCGGCGCGGCGGCCCGCACCGGGGCGGGCAGCGCGGCGGCCACTCCGCCGCCGGCCACGTACGCGGACGCCTCGGCGACCGACTCCTGCACCGCCTCGGAGACCAGTGCGCCCCCGGCCAGGGCGAGGGTCGCCGCCGCGGCGAACCGGTCGCCGGCCCCGCAGGTGTCTCCCTCGGCGCTGGTCGGGGCCGGCACCACCAGCGGGGTGGAGCCGGCGTGGCAGAGCAGCGCGCCGTCCCCGCCCAGGGTCACCGCCACCGCGCCGGCCCGCCACCGTTCGCGCAGTGCCTGGGCGCTGCGGGACGCGGTGACCAGCCGGGAGGCGTCCGGCCGCACCTTGGCCAGCTCGCGCGCCTCGGGCTCGTTCGGGGTGATCAGGTGCACCCCTGGCACCGCGGTCGGGCCGCGCGGGTGCGGATCCCAGACCACCGGCGCACGGGTGGCGGCGAGGGCGGCCCGCAGCGCCGGCTGCCGCGCCACGCCCCGGCCGTAGTCGCTGACCAGCACGGCGGAGGCGTTGGCGAGCAGCCGCAGCACCGCGTCGCTCGGCTCGCCGGGCGGGCTGGCCGGCCCGCCCCGGTCGTGGCGAAGCAGCACCCGGCCCCGGGCCCGCAGCCGGATCTTCTCCGGGGTGGCCCCGGCCAGCGGCAGCGCGTAGAGCTGCACGCCGGCGGCGGCGAGCAGGGTGCCGAGCCGAGCCCCGCCCACGTCGTCGGCGACCGCGGTGACCAGCGCGACCTCGGCGCCCCCGGCGGCGGCGAAGACGGCGGCCAGGCCGGCGCCGCCCGGGCGGTCGACGTACGTGGTCTCGTCGAGCACCGGCACCGGGGAGTCCGGGCAGAGCCGGTTCACCACGCCCTCGACGTCCCGGTCCAGCAGGATGTCACCGAGCACCACCACAGGTCCCGTCACGCTCGACCTCCTCATCCGGCCTGCACCTCCCGACCGGCGGCGTTCCCGAGCACCACCTCGACGCCGGTACGCACCGGACCGGCCGGCCCCCGGTCCGCCGCCGCCGTGGCGAGCGCGGCCAGCAGTGCCCGGTCGACGTACTCGCAGAGCACGTGGGTGGCGACCAGGTGCAGCTCCTGCACCACCTGGCTCTCCGGCGAGTCGACGGCGAGGCTCTCGTGGCAGGCCTCCGCGAGTGGGTTCGGGGCCGGGCCGGTGAAGCCCCAGCAGCGCAACCCGTGCTCCCGTCCGGCGCGGACCGCGGCGAGCAGGTTGGCGCTGGCGCCGCTGGTGGACATGAGCAGGAGGATGTCGTCGGGGCGGCCGTGGGCCCGGACCTGGCGGGCGAACACCTCCGGAAAGCCGTAGTCGTTACCGATCGCGGTCAGCGCGGAGGTCTCCGCGTGCAGCGCGATGGCGGAGAGCGGTTCCCGGTCGTCGCGGAGCTTGCCGACCAGTTCCGCGGTGAGGTGCTGCGCCTCGGCGGCGCTGCCCCCGTTGCCGGCCACCAGCAGCCGCCCACCGGCGGCCAGCCGGTGCGCCAGCTCCCCGCCCCAGCGGGCCAGCAGCTGCTCCGACCGGCGCAGCGGCAGCAGCGCGGCGGCGAGCTGGGTCAGGTGGTCCTCCAGCACCGTCCCGCCGGAGTCCGTCGCCGCCATCAGGCGACCACCCGGGTGCGCCGGCGCACGGCGGTCACCTCGCCGTACACCCCGGCGAGCCGCTCGGCGGTGGTTGACCAGGAGTAGTGGGTGCGGGCCCGGTCCAGCGCCGCCGTCGCGTACGCGAAGCGACGGATGCGGTCGCCGAACAGCCGGCGGATCGCGGCGCCGAGCGCCTCGGGGTCCCGGGCTGGCACCAGGTCGCCGGTCCGGCCGGGCACCACCGTGTCGATCAGGCCGCCGACCGCGGTGCCGATCACCGGTACGCCGCACGCCATCGCCTCCAGCGGGGTGAGCCCGAACGGTTCGTACCAGGGCGCGGCGACCAGCACGTCCGCCGAGCGGTACCAGCGACCCATCTCCTCGCGGGGCACCGCGCCGATCAGCTTGACCCGGTCGGCGATCCCGCAGGACCCGGCGAGCGCCCGCAGCCGCAGCGCGTACGCGTCGGTCTCCAGTAACCCGGCCGGCGGCCCGCCCACCACCACGCACTCGGCGTCGGGGACCAGCGCGGTGGCCCGGATGACGTCCTGGAAGCCCTTGCGTTCCACCAGCCGTCCGACGGTGAGGATGCGTGGCCGGGTGCCGTCGCGCTCGGCGACCGGGCCGAGCGGGGCGAAGGTGGCCAGGTTCACCCCGGACGGGACGACGGTGATCCGGGATCGGGGCACGCCCATCCGGACCAGCTCGGCGACCTCGTCCTGGCACTGTGCCACCACCCGGTCGACCGAGCGGCCCAACTCCCGTTCGTGCCCGATCCGGCCCGGCGGGCTGGTGTCCTGGGTGCCCTGGTGGCGTCGCTTGACCGTGCCGAGCGCGTGGTACGTCTGCACCACCGGCACCCCGGTGCGCCGGCCGGCGGCGAGGGCCGCGAGGCCGCTCATCCAGAAGTGCGCGTGGACCACCTCGGGCTGCCAGTCGTCGACCCGCCACCGCTCGGCGAGCCACTCCCCGAACGCGGGCATGTACGGCAACAGGTCGTCCTTGGCGACCGGCTCGGCCGGCCCGGCGGGCGCGTGCACCACGTCGTAGCCGTCCGGGGCACGGACCGTCACCGGCAGGTCCACGGCGTCGCGCCGGGTGTAGACGCGGACGTCGTGGCCGGCGGCCGCGAGCGCGGCGGAGAGCTCCGCGACATGCGTGTTCTGGCCGCCGGCGTCCTCGCCGCCGAGAACGGCGAGCGGACTGGCGTGCTCCGAGATCATCGCGATGCGCATACTTCCTCCTCCAGCAGCCGGTCCCAGTCGGCGAGGAAACGCTCCAGGCCGTAGCGGTCCCGGGCCGCGGCCCGGGCGGCGGCGCCCGCCCGGCGGGCCGCCGCCGGGTCGTCGACGAAGCCGCGGGCGGCGTCCAGCAACGCGTCGACCCGGGTGGACAGGGCGCCGGCGGACGGCGGCACCGCCTCCACGGCCTCGGTGGTGGCCAACGCCACCACCGGCATGCCGATGGTCATCGCCTCGATCAGGCTCAGCCCGAGCGAGGTCCACCGGCACAGGTGCAGGTACGCCCGTCGGCGCGCCAGCTCGGCGTGCATGGTGTGCTGCGGCACGTCGTCGTGGCTGGCCAGCCGCTCCGGTGGCAGGCCGAGCCGGTCGGCCAGGCCGGCCACCCCCATGCCGTAGACGTCCAGCGGGGCGATCTCGGCGAAGCGATGCAGCAGGTCGGTGCCGGTGACCCGCCAGCGGCGCACCGGCTCGTTGATGACGACGGCGAGCCGGTCCAGCTCGCCGGTCCACTCGACGTCCGGGGCGACCACCCCGTGCTCGACCACGGCGGTGCGGCTGCCGCCGTTGTCCCAGAACAGCTCGTTGAAGTGGGTGACGTGGGTGAGCAGCAGGTCGTCCCGGCCGGCCATCGGGTGCCGGGTGTTCGGCACGTCGCCCTTCGGGGTGTTGTGCTCGACGTAGATCGCCGGCACGTCGCGGCCCACCCGGCGGCCCAGCCACTCGCAGGCCAGGTCGAACTCCTCCGGGCGCTGCAGCAGCACCACGTCCACCTCGGACTGGCGCAACTGCTGCGGGGTCACCTCGACGGCGTTGTCCGGCCACGGGTAGGTGCGCGCCCGGCCGAGGCCGTACGGGCCCCGGTCCGGGGTGACCGGCACCAGGTAGCGGTGTTTGCCGTGCACGAACGACGTGGTCCACGAGCCGTGCACGTGCCAGACCAGCACGTTCATCGCACCACCTCGCAGGCGGGCACGGCCGGCCCCGAGACCAGGGGCTCCGGCGCGTCGGCGGGTACGCCGAGCAGGCGCAGCGCCTCCAGCACCCGTCCCGGCTCGACGGCCGAGAGGCAGGGGTGGCCGGGGACCGGGCAGCGGGTGGCCCGGGTGTTCCGGCAGGCCGCTCCGGCGTCACCGAGCCGGACGGCCGGCACCCGGTACGGCCCCCACTGTCCGAACGGGACGGTGGGGGCGAAGAGGCTGACCACCGGCACGCCGAGCGCGGCGGCCAGGTGCGCCGGTCCGGTGTTGCCGACCACCAGCGCGCCGGCCCGGGCGATCACCGCGGCGAGCTCGCCGAGCCCGGTGCAGCCGCCCAGGTCGAGGCCGCCGGCGGCGGCGACCCGGGCGGTCAGCTCTCGTTCGTCCGGGCCCCCGGTCACCACCACCCGGTAGCCGGCGGCGCTGAGCACCCGGACGATCCGGACGGCCAGTTCGGGCGGGCAGGCCCGGGTCTCCACCGAGGAGCCCGGGTGCAGCACGACGTAGCCCGGCTCCCCCGGCCCGGCCGGGGCGGGTGGCAGCCGGTCGACGCGCAGCCGCAGGCCCGGCTCGTCGCCGGCGGGCAGGGCGAAGCCGGCGGCGGCGGCGAGGGATAGCGCGCGCTCCGGTTCCGGCACGCCGACCGGCACCCGGTGCCGGACGTCGAGCAGCGAGCCCGGGTAGTCGTCGCTGATCGCGCTGATCCGGGGTATCCCCGCCATCCGCAGCAGCAGGGCGAGGGGCAACGCCGACTGGTGGAACGAGGTGAAGACGACCGCCTCCTCCGCGCCGAGCGCCGCGAGCCGGTCGGTGAGTCGACGCAGGTCCGCCGGGTCGACCGCGCCGGCCGGGGCGTCGATCCAGGGCAGCGGCCACTCGACGATCTCGTCCACGCCGGGCAGCAGTTCGGCGGCGGCCCGGCCACGCGGTCCGCAGAGCAGCACCACCCGCTCGGCGTTGGCCGCGACCGCCCGGATACCGGGTCCGGTGACCAGCACGTCCCCGGCGGCGTCGCTGCGTGCCACCAGGACCGTGCCGCGTCGGGGCACGGCGGTCGGGGCGGCCGACAGACGGATCCGGCGCAGGATCTCCGTGACCGCGCCCGGCAGGTCACGGGCGACCGTGGGCGCGGCGGTCACCTCCGCCGGCCGGGTGGCCGGGGTGGGTACCAGGATGCCGGCGGCGCCGGCCGCGGCGGCGGCGATCATGTCGGCGCCGATGTCGCCGACCAGAACGCACCGGGTCGGCGTGGTGTCCAGCGCGTGGGCAGCGGAGTGCACCAGGCCCGGGGCGGGCTTGCGGCAGGCACAGCCGTCCGGCTCCCCGTGCGGGCAGATCTGCCAGCTGTCGAACGGTCCGAGCAGTTCCTCCACCCGGGCGTTGACCCGGCGTAGCTGGTCCGCGGTGAAGTAGCCCCGGGCCAGGCCGGACTGGTTGCTGACCACCGCCAGGCGCAGGCCGGCGGCCCGCAGCCGGTCCAGTGCCTCCCGCGCTCCGGGCACGGGGCGGACCTTCTCCGGGTCGCCGTTGTAGGGCACGTCCTCGATCAGCGTGCCGTCCCGGTCCAGCAGCACCGCGTCGTACAGACCGGACGGGAATCGGTCAGCAGCCGGATCAACCCGGGCCGACCTGCACTGATCCCGCTCGTGGTCCCGTCGCACGAGCGGGAGGTTCCCGACCCCCCGAGGAGTAAACATCAACTTCGGCGGAGCCGCCTCCGCCGGTGCCGGCCGAGTCCGGTCCCGCCACGCCGGCCCGGTCCGGCGATACCCGCCGCCCCCGAGAAGCTAACCCGGCCGAGATATGAGCCCGACCTGCTGTTCCTTGCGCGACCCCGGCTCCGGATCCGCTACGGATGCCGCTGGCCGCTCCGGCCGGGGTGGGCCGGATGGCGCCGTCCGGCAAACAGGGCATCGGGCATGAAAGACCGCTAAGTACGGATACCCCGCTTACGGCCTCCAGAGGGGATCCGGGGGTCCACCGAGCGGGCGTCTGTACAACCAGACGGCGGCGAATGGCTACCCTCTCAGATGAAACCTGTCGGCCGACCGAGGATGTCCGTGATGATCGAACCCGTGCAGTTGCCCTCGCCGTGGCGCGACGCACGCCTGACCGTCGTCGTTCCGACCTACAACGAGGCGGGCAACCTTCCGGTGCTGGTCGAGCGCCTTCTCGCGCTGCCGCTGCCCGGCTTGAAGGTGCTCGTCGCGGACGACAACTCCCCCGACGGGACCGGCGAGGTCGCCGACAAGTTGGCCATCGAGAACCCCGACCGGGTGCAGGTGCTGCACCGCCCGGGCAAGGAGGGGCTCGGGAGGGCGTACGTGGACGGGATCGGGCGCGCGCTCGACGGCGGCGCGGAGTTCGTCGCGCAGATGGACGCCGACCTGTCCCACCCGGCGGAGGCGCTGCCCGGCATGCTCGGCGCGCTGCTCGCCACCCAGGCCAGCGTGGTCATCGGCTCACGGTACGTGCCCGGCGGCGAGCTGGACGAGAACTGGCCGCTGTACCGGCGCGCGCTGAGCGGCTGGGCCAACCTCTACGTGCACACGCTGCTGCGGGTGCGGATCCGGGACCTGACCGCCGGCTTCAAGATCTGGCGGGCGGACGCGCTGCGCGACATCGGGCTGGAGCGGGTGCAGTCCAACGGCTACAGCTTCCAGGTGGAGATGCACTACCTCGCCACCAAGCTGGGGCACACCATCCTGGAGGTGCCGATCCGCTTCGAGGAGCGCCGGGACGGCGACTCGAAGATGACCACCGCCACCAAGATCGAGAGCGCGCTGATGCCGTTCAAGCTGCGGAGCCGGCACCGCAACCTGGAGGGCTGAGCGGCGGCGCTCAGCGATAGAGCGTCCGGTGCGCGGCGCCGATCGCGCTCGCGTACAGGTTGCCGGTGAGCGTGCGGTCCCGGGCGAGGGCCGCCCGCGCGGCGTTCGCGCCGGGTGCCCCGTGCACCCCGCCGCCCGGGTGCGCCGACGAGCTGGCCAGGAAGAGCCGGTCCACCGGGGTGTCCGCGCGGCCCAGCCCGGGGATCGGCCGCAGGAAGAGCTGCTGGTGGGCGGCGGCGGTGCCGCCGCCGACCGCGCCGCCGACCAGGCTCGGGTCGCCGGCCTCCAGGTCGGCCGGGCCGGCCACGTGCCGCCCGACGATCAGCGAGCGGAAGCCCGGGGCGGCCTCCTCCAGCACCTCCTCCATCCGCTCCAGCTGGACGGCGACCTCCTCGGCCCGCCAGTGCCGGCGGAACGGCAGGTGGGTGTACGACCAGAGCGATTCGGTGCCGGCCGGCGAGCGGCTCGGGTCGGCCACCGACATCTGCCCCAGCAGGAGGAACGGGTCGCGGGGCACCTCCTGCCGGGCCAGCGCCGCCGCGTACGTGGTGAGCCCGTTCAGGTCCGCGCCCAGGTGGACGGTGCCGGCGCCGGCCACGGCCGGGTTCTTCCACGGCACCGGCGCGGAGAGCGCCCAGTCCACTTTCAACGTGGAGCCGTCCCAGCGGAAGTGGGCCAGGTCCTCGACCAGCCGGGGCGGCAGCGCGGCGGCGCCGACCAGGTCCAGATAGAGCGCCGGGGCGGGCACGTCGGCCAGCACGGCCCGGCGGGCCCGCCAGGTGGCGCCGCCGGCGGTACGCACTCCCATCGCCCGGCCCCGGGCGACGAGCACCCGGTCGACCCGGGCTCCGTAGTCGATCCGGCCGCCACGCTCGACCAGCCGGGCCACCAGCGCGTCGGTGATCCGCTGGGCACCACCGACCGGCACCGGCCAGCCGACCTGCTGGCCGAGCATGGTGAGCAGCCACCCGTACACGCCGGACCCGGCGTCCTCCGGGGACAGGTCGGTGTGCAGCGCGCAGCCGGCGAGCAGCGCCGGCCCGCCCTCGCCCTCGAACAGCTCGTCGCCGAGCGTGCGCGCGGGCACCACCAGCCGCCGGGTCAGCCGAAGCGCGCCGGACACCTGCAGCCGGCGCAGCAGGCTCAGCCCGCCACGGACCGGCGGGAAGGGGGTGGTGATGGTGTCCAGCATCGGCTCGGCCACCCGGCGCCACTCGGCGTACGTCTGCCGCCAGCGGTCCCCGTCGGCGGACGCGAACGCCGCCAGCGAGGCTGCGGTGGCGTCCGGGTCCCGGTTGACCACCGCCGCCCGCCCGTCGGGAAAGAGGTGGGCCAGCACATCCGGGGCGTGCGTCCAGACCAGCCCGTACCGGTCGAGGTCGAGCCCGCGCAGCACCGGCGAGGCGTACCCGAGCGGGTAGAAGGAGCTGTAGAGGTCGCTGAGGTAGCCGGGAACGGTGACCTCGGCGGAGCGGACCGCCCCGCCGGGCACCTGGGTGGCCTCCAGCACGAGGACGTCCCAGCCCGCGTCGGCCAGCAGGTTCGCGGCCACCAGCCCGTTGTGACCGGCGCCGACGACAACGGCGTCCGCCGTACCGGTGGGCATCACCCGATCCTCCTACCCGGCCGGTTACCGGGCGAAACGCGTTTGCCGCGCCCGCACCGGGGCATCCACCGCCGCATGTACACGGTTGCACAGCTCATAGGTGGAGTGTGGGGTGCCGGGGGCGCCGGAGGCGAACTGGTCGTGTCTGATCCCGCCGACGGCTCCCCGGTGACCACGGTGCCGGTGGCGACGGCGGACGAGGTCGCCAAGGCGGTCGCGGCCGCCCGGGAGGCGGCGGCCGAGTGGGCGGCGACCGATCCGGCGGAGCGCGCGGCGGCGCTGCACCGCGCGGCGGACGCGGTGGCGGTCGCCGCCGAGGAGCTGGCCCGAGCCACCACGGCGGAGATGGGCAAGCCGCTGGACGACGCGCGCGGCGGCGTGGCGGCCGGTGTCGGCACCCTGCGGCAGTACGCGGAGCTGGGCCCGGTGCGTGGCGGGCGGACGCTGCACGGCGCCCATGCCGCGCTCGACTTCATGGCCCCCGAGCCGCGCGGCGTGGTCGCCGCGATCACCCCCTGGAACGACCCGGTGGCGGTTTCCTGCGGGCTGCTCGGCGCGGCCCTGGTCACCGGCAACGTGGTGCTCTACAAGCCGAGCGAGCGCGTCCCCGCCACCGGCTGGCTGCTGGCGAGGGCCCTGGACTCCGTGCTGCCGGCCGGCGTGCTGACGCTGCTCACCGGCGGCCCCGAGGTGGGCGCGGCGCTGGCCGGGCAGGACGTGGACGTGGTCGCCCACGTCGGGTCCACCGCCACCGGCCGGGCGATCGCCGCCGCCGGCGCCCGCACCGGCGCGAAGGTGCTGCTGGAGAACGGCGGCAGCGACCCGCTGGTGGTCGACACCGGCATCGATCCGATCTGGGCGGCCGAGCAGGCCGCGCTGGGCTGTTTCGCCAACGCGGGGCAGATCTGCGTCGCGGTCGAACGGATCTACGTGCACCGGGACCTCGCCGAGGACTTCGTCGACGCGCTGGTCGAGCGCGCCGAGGCGCTCACCGTGGGCCCGGGCCGGGACCCGGACACACAGCTCGGGCCGCTGGTCGACCGGCGGCACCGGGACCACGTGCACGGGCAGGTCATCGCGGCGGCGGCCGAGGGGGCGCGGGTGCGCACCGGCGGGGATATACCGGACGGGCCGGGCTCCTTCTACCCGGCGACCGTGGTCGCCGACTGCCGGCACGAGATGGCCCTGGTCCGCGAGGAGACGTTCGGGCCGGTCGCCCCGGTGGTCGTGGTCGACTCGTTCAGCGAGGGGTTGCGCTGCGCGGCCGACTCCCCGTACGGGCTGGCCGCCACGGTGCTGACCGGGTCGATGAGCCACGCCCACCGGGCCTGGCGGGAGCTGCCGGTGGGCACCGTCAAGATCAACGCGGTCTTCGGTGGCGCGCCGGGCGGCGCCGCGCAGCCGCGCCACGGCAGCGGCCAGGGCTTCGGGTACGGCCCGGAGCTGCTCGACGAGTTCAGCGCGGTGAAGGCCGTGCACATCGAGGCCCCCGGCGGCGGCCACTGGTGAACACGGAAACGGGAGCCCGGGACGATCCCGGGCTCCCGTCGCGTCGGGTTGCTCAGCGGCCGCCACGCGCCTCGCGGGTCGCCTTGTCGTTCGCCTTCTGGATCGCCTTGACCAGTTCCGGCTTGGTCATCCGGGACCGGCCCGGCACGTCCAGTTTCTTGGCGACCTGCATCAGGTGCTCCTTGGGCGCGTTGGCGTCCACTCCGACGGCGGTCGGCGCCCGTCGGGCCGGGCCGCCACCGGCGGCCTGCTGGTCGCTGGGGCCCTTGCGTCCCTTCGGCTCCCAGTGATCACCGACCTTCTCGAACTCGTTCTTCAACGAGGCGAACGCGGTGCGGTGTGCCCGCTCCCCCTCGCCGTACGTCTCCACGGCCGAGTCGTGCGTCTTCTCCCAGGTCCGCTGCGCCTTGTCCGGGGAGCGCCGCAGCGTGCTGGGCAGTACCTCGCGCCCGGGCATCTCGTCCTCCTCCGTCTCCGATGGTTCCTGTGATCGTTCCCCCACGTCCCGGCGACAAACCGACACCCGGTTTGTCGATTTTCCCGACCGGGTACCGCCGAGCCACGCGCACGACGCGCCGGAGGTCGGAGGGAGCGGGTCATGGCGACGACGACGGAGCCGGTGGTCACCGGCCGGCGGGCCGGGCTCCCCCGGCGGTTACGCCAGCTGAGCTGGTCCACCTGGCGCGGGGTGCTGGCCCGCAGCGGGCGGAACTTCGTCCGGGGCAACTGCACGGACCGGGCGGCCGCGCTGACGTACTACGGCGTGCTGGCGCTCTTTCCCGCCACCGTCGTGGTGGTGGCCCTGGTCGGGCTGGTCTCCGACGGCGAGCGGACCGTCGACACGGTGGTGGGGCTGGCCAGGGAGATCGGCGCGGGCTCAGTGGTCGGCAACGACGGCTTCGTCAGCGCGGTCCGCGGCGTGGTGGAGCAGCAGGACTCGGCCGGGGTGCTGCTCGGCTTCGGCCTGCTCGGCGCGCTCTGGTCGGCCTCCGGGTTCATCGGCGCGTTCACGCGGGCGGCCAACGCGGTCTACGGGGTCGCGGAGGGACGACCCTTCTACCGGCTGCGCCCGCTGCAGATCGGCCTGGCCGCGGTGTCGTTGCTACTGCTCGCCGTCGCGGCCACCGGACTGGTCGTCAGCGGCCCGGTCACCGATGCGGTCGGCGACCGGCTGCACGCCGGCGGGCTGACCCGCACCCTGTGGACGGTGGCGAAGTGGCCGGTGCTCGCCGTGGTGGCGATGACGCTGCTGTCGCTGCTGTTCTGGATCGCCCCGAACGTCCGGCAGCCCCGGTTCCGCTGGCTCACCCCGGGCGGCGGTCTGGCCCTGCTGGCCTGGGTGCTCGCCTCCGCCGGCTTCGGCCTCTACGTCGCCAACTTCGGCTCGTACGACGTGACGTACGGCAGTCTCGGCGCCGTCATCGCCTTCCTGGTCTGGCTCTACCTGTCCAACTGCGCCCTCCTGCTCGGCGTGCAGGTCGACGCCGAACTCCAGCGCGGGCGGGTGATGCAGGCCGGTGCCGGGGACCCCGGCGAGCCGGTCCTGCCGCCGCGGGCCCCGGCCGGCGCATGACCGGCTTCGGCTGATTCGTCGCCGGTTGACCGGCCCGGCCGTCCGGCCCGGTTTACCGCCGGTCGCCTCGGGCATGTCTGTCGGCATGGAACGTGGCAGCAGCAAGCACTCGCCCAGGGTCGACGACAACATGCGCCAGGACGTCAGCGGCCTCGTCCAGGGGCCGGGGGCCGGCGGTTCGCGGGTCGACGAGTCCCGCCAGCCGGAGCCGGCGGGTGAGGACCAGCCGGAGCCGAAGACGCTGACGGCCGGCGCGAGCCGCGGCGGCAATCCGCAGGGGATGAGCATGGACGACGTGGAGGCGCGCAGCCGCCTCGGCCGGTTCATCACCATGACCGCCCTGCCCGGTGACCGCGAGGCGCTGGTGGCCAACGCCCGGGAGAACCAGGCGCCGACGGACATCGTCGAGGCCCTGGAGAGCCTGCCCGCCGGCACCCGTTACCAGACGATTTCCGAGGTGTGGGCCGCGCTCGGGCACCGGAACGAGACGACGCGCTGGTGAGCGGACCGGTTCACGAGCAAGGCGACGACACCGGCGGGGAGAGAGGAAGGCTGCGATGAGCGGCGTCATGGAACACGTGGACATTGCCGTCCCGATCCGTACCGCCTACGACCAGTGGACGCAGTTCGAGGCGTTTCCCCGTTTCATGGAGGGCGTCCACCAGGTCCGGCAGCTCACCGACACGATGACCCACTGGACGGTCGAGATCGCCGGTGTGAAGCGCGAGTTCGACGCGGAGATCACCGAGCAGCTACCGGACGAGCGGGTGGCCTGGCGGTCGACCGAGGGCACCCGGCAGGCCGGCGTGGTGACCTTCCACCGCCTCGACGAGGGGCACACCCGGGTCACCCTGCAACTGGAGTTCGAGCCGCAGGGCGTGCTGGAGCAGGCCGGCGACAAGCTCGGCCTGGTGGACCGCCGAGCCCGGGCCGACCTGGAGCGGTTCAAGGAGTTCATCGAGCGACGCGGCCAGGAGACCGGCGCCTGGCGGGGCACGGTCGACCGGCCGACCCCCTGACGTCGCCTCCCCGGCCTGAAGGCCGGAGTATCCACGGAAGGAATCTGATGACCGACAACGACCGCCACGTGTGGCGCGACGAGACCCGTGTTCCGCTCCACGAGCTGGACCGGGCGCTGGCCCGGTCGACCGTCGACGGGCAGGCCGACGACGTCACCGGGAACGACGCCGGTGAGGAGTCCGCGTTCGGCCACGGGCCCGAGGCGGTGGACCGCGGCGCCGGCCCGGAGGCCGAGCGGCGGGAGATGACCGACGCGGACCGGGCGTACCGGCCGTCGACCACCGGGCGGACCGGCCCGGACGCGTGAGCCGACGACTCCGGACACCAGCCGACGGTGCCCGGCGCCGCGGTGACCCCGGCGGATCGGCGCGACCCGGCCGAACCAGCGGGAAGTGGGATACACCAGGAGGATAAAGCGGACAGCCCATGCAGAATCGACCGAACGGGGGACGGCGCTCCCCGGACCCCGGGTAAGACTTTCGGGATGCAACAGGGCTCGGGTTTCCTCACCCCACGTCAGCGCCGACTGGCCTGGCTGGGCTTCCTGCTCGCCGCCGCCCAGGCGCCCGTCGCGGCCAAGCTGGCCGCCGACGGTTCCTGGCTGTTCAGCCTCGTGGTGGCCCTCATGGTGGCGACCGTGATCATCGCCGACGACGCCCGGCGGCGCCGGCCGGCGGACGACACGCCCTAACCACCCTCATCGGGGCGCGCCTCGTGCCCCGGCCGGCCGGGACTGCGCCGGCGTTCCTTCATCTCCGCCTCGTAGAGGTGGCGCCGGCCGCCCACCAGTTGGTCGCGGGCCCGGCGCTCCAGCTCCCGGAAGAGCGCGTAGTACCCGTCGTCGAAGTCCTCGACGATCTGGAAGGTCCAGCGCCCCGCGATCACATTGCGCCCGAGCAGGTCCCGGTCCACCCGATCGGCGATCTCGGCATGGCCGGCCGAGCGGAACAGCGCCACCGCGGCGTCGAGCATCAGGTCGGCGTGGCCGATCATCTGGTGCACCGAATAGAGGTGCCCGCGCGCCCGTTCAACCGTCTCCAGGGCCTCGCTGAGCTTGCCGAGCGCCGCGACCGTGGCGTCATTCACGCCCGCCGGCCGGCGGTGCGCCTCGTCCGGTCCGTCCGCCTGCTGTGCCATCGCGTGCCTCCACGGGCCGTCCGCACCGGTTCGTGCGGTTTCCCTTCTGTGCCCTGGCGACCGGGTCGATCCCCGTGGGCGAGCCTGAACGGCACCTGAGACGACCCCGGCCTCGACCAGTCGACCGAGGCCGGCCCCGGCCCGCCGAGTTAGCCTCGGTCACCATGCGCGTGCCGAACAACCGGGTGCGAACCCGCTCCGCGGCTGGCGCCGCGCGATCCGCCCTCACCACGCTCACCGGCTCCGTCGGCACCGCCGGTCTCGCCGCGGCCGCCACCGACCCGGGCCTGCTCGCCGAGGTCGACCAGCACGCCGCCGCCGTACGGGACAGCCTGGAGGCCGACCGTCGCCCGCTGACCGTGGCCGCGCTCGCCGGGTACGCCGAGGGACTCCGCGCCGCGGCCGGGGAGCACGGCTGGCAGCAGCCCGCCGAGCCGGTCGACTGGTCCCGGCCGGACTGGGCGCTCACCCGGCTGGTCGCGGTCTGTGCCCTGGCCCGCACGCTGGATCCCCGCCACCTCGCCTGACCGCCGGGCACGACGGGAGGGCGCCCGCGCGCACCCGCGGACACCCTCTCCCGTCCCGACTCACTCGTTCGGCCGGCCGAACTGCTGGGTCTGCTCGCCCGCGTTCCCGGACCGGTACGTGCCGGTCCGCTCGCCCGGGGCGCCGGACACCGACTCCGGCATCACCTGGGTGGGCTGCGCGCCCCGGTCGGCCCTCTGCCGTTCGTAGTCGCGGCGGCCGGCGTTCTCCGCCCGGCGCTGCTCCCGGATGGCCCGGGACTCCTCCGCCGCGCGGTTGAGCCAGCCTTCCCAACGGGCCTGCATCGGCTTCACCAGGCCACCGCCGACCCCGACGATCAGGATGCCGGCGAGGGTGGCGAGGAACGCGATCAGTACCGGCATGGTGACCGTGGTGGCGATGCCCACCTGGTTCAGCGCCGCGATCACGCCGAGCGCCAGGATGAAGACCGCCGTCAGGTCGGCCAGCACCCGGCCGTACGAGAGTCCGCCGAGCGCGCCGGTGACCAGGTCCCGGGCGGCGTTGGCGATGGCGGCGGCGACGACCACGATGATGATCGCCACGAAGGCGCGCGGCAGCCACGAGATGACGCCCCGGATCAGGTCGCTGATCGCGTTCGGTCCCCAGACCCCGAAGGCGAACTGCAGGGTGAACAGCAGGACCGCGTAGTAGGCCAGTTTGGCCAGGATGTCGCTCGCGTCGTATCTGGTGCGTTCGAGCGCGCGCTTGATGCCGCCACGCTCGACGGCCCGGTCGAAGCCCACCCGCTCCAGCGCCACGTCCACGATCTTCAGGACGGCGCGGGCGACGAGCCAGCCCACGACGAGAATCACGATGAACGCGACGGCTCTGGGCACGAAGAGCACCAGTGTTCGCCACAGATCGGTCAGGGCGGCCCCGATGTTGACCTGCCCGACCGCGAGGGTTTCTGGCATGTTGTCCCTCCCATCGCCAGAATTTGCGCAGCCCGGATACCCGGTCGTCCCGCCGGCACGCCAACCGACCGACGGGGACTTCCGGGCACACCCGACAAACCGGCACGATCCCGCCGATCGCGGCCCGACGCCCCGCGCCGCATGATCGGAACCTTTTCGCCACGCTCCGGATAGGCTGCGGTCATGCCAGGCACGGTCGGGCAGGTGCCCACCCCATCAGCCCCCACCTCGGGAGCGCCGACGGGCCCGCACGCCGCCGCGTCCGGTTCGCCCGACCTGTCATCCGTGCGATGGGCCGACACGCCGCTCGGCGCGCCCGAGCAGTGGGATCCGGCCGTCCGCGCCGTGGTCGAACTCGTCCTCGCCTCGCCCGTGCCGATGGCCCTGCTCTACGGCGACGACCTGGTCCTGGTCTACAACGAGGGGTACGGCGAGCTGATCGGCAAGCGGCACCCGGGGGCGCTCGGGCGGCCGGCGGCGGAGGTGTTCGCCGACATCTGGCACGAGCCGGGCGCCGGGGAGGTGATCGAACGGGCCTACCGACGGGGCGAGCCCTTCCTGGAACGGGAGGCGGTGCTGCCGGTCGACCGGCACCGGACCGGGCCCACCGAGGCAGGCATGTTCACCCGCGGCTTCTCGCCGGTGCGGGACAGCGACGGCCGGACGATCGGCGTGCTCAGCGTGGCCACGCAGACCACCCAGGTCACCCGGCAGTTGCAGAGCCTGAGCGACTTCGCGGCCGCACTCTCCGGCACGCTCACCCTCGACGACGTCGCCCGGGTCACCCTGCGCTACGGCCTCGACTCCTTCGGCGCCGAACGGGTCAGCTTCGGGGTCGACGAGGGGTCGGCCTGGCGGATGGTCCGCCGGGTCCGCGGCGAACTGCTGGACGAGGCCGACGAACGACTCCCGCCGTTGTGGCGGCGGATACCGGCGGACTCGCCCGTCCCGATGGTGGTGACCGCCCGCAGCGGCATACCTTTGTTCGCCGCCGACGGGCAGCCGCTACGGGACACCGCGGCGGACCGGCACGACGAGAAGATCCGTTCGCTCGCCGCCCTGCCGCTGCGCTCGTCGGTGGTCCGGGGAGCGGTGACCGTCGGCTACCAGACGCCGCACCCGTGGTCGCCGGCGGAACGCGCGCTGCTCGCCGCCGCCGCGGAGCTGGTCGGCCAGGCCGCCGAGCGGGCCCGCCGCTTCGAGACCCAGCACGGCACCGCCCAACTCCTGCAGCGCAGCATGCTTCCCGAACGGCTTCCCGACCTGCCCCGGCTGCGTATCGCCGCCCGGTACGACCCGGGCGTGGACGGCAACGCCGCCGGCGGCGACTTCTACGACGCGTTCGTGCTGCCCAGCGGCGCGCTCGGCGTGGTTCTGGGTGACGTCGCGGGGCACGACGTTCAGGCCGCGGCCCGGATGGGGCAGGTACGCGCGGCGCTGCGCGCGCTGGCGCTCGCCGATCCCCGCCCGGACGCCGTGCTCGCCGGTCTGGACCGGCTGGTCGCCAGCCTGGGCACCGAGGGCGGGACGCAGGAGCTCTTCGTCACGGTGGTGTTCGGCGTGATCGAGGCCGACCAGGAACTGATCACGCTGGCCAGCGCCGGGCATCCGGCCCCGCTGATCCGGCGCTGGCCGGCAGGCGGCGAGCCGACGGCCGAGTACGTCGAGGTGTCCCCCGGCCCGCCGTTGGGTCTCGGCTACCGCCCGCGTACCACGACGGTGCCGTTCCGCCCGGGCGACACCCTGCTGTTGTACAGCGACGGGGTGGTGGAGCGGCGCTGGCAGGACCTGTTCGCCGGACTGGCCGGGCTGCGCGCCGCGGTGCGGGCCGCCGGCAGCGGCGACCCTCGGGCGCTCTGCGCGGTGGCCACCGCCGCCGTGCCCGGCGCGACCGAGGACGACGTGGCGGTGCTGGCCGTGGAGCACGCGGTGCGGCCGAGCCGCTCGGCCAGCATGGCGGTGCCGGCGGAGCCGACCGCGCCGAGCCGGGTACGCCACTGGATGACCGCCCAGCTCACCGAGTGGCAGGTGCCCGAGACGGTGATCGGCGGCGCGGTGCTGTGCACCAGCGAGCTGACCACCAACGCTCTGCTGCACGCCGGCACCGCCGCCCGGGTGGAGATCGACCTGAGCGCGGAACGGCTGCTGGTCTCGGTCGCCGACTCCGGCACCCGGGGCCAGGTGACCCGAACGCAGGCCGACACCCTGAGCAGCCGCGGGCGCGGCCTGGGGCTGATCGAGGAGTTGAGCGACGCCTGGGGCACCGACCCCACGGTGCGCGGCTCGACCGTCTGGTTCGAGATCCTCATCCCGCCGTCGATCGGACCGTAGACGTCGAAGCGGGCGACGGACACACGCCGATCCGCCCGGGGCGGCGAATCGGCTTTCCCTGCCCTGCCCGGCAGGCGTTCCGTTTCGTCCCCGGCCTGCAGGCCGGGGTATCCACGGAAGGAATCTGATGAAGTACGTCGACCCGGTCACGTAGTCGGCGTCGTCGCTGGCCAGAAAGACGGCCAGCCTGGCGATCTCCGCCGGCATCACGGCCCGCTTCCACGGGATGCTCTGGCCCGCCAGTCGTCCGGTCGTCATCCGCGTGCTCCCTCCGTGGTCGCCATACCGGTCGGCACGGCCTCCCGCCCGGCGCGGTCGCCGGCCCGTTCCGCGGCCGTGGTGATCGCACCCGCGGCGTTGATCAGTCCGATGTGCGAGAAGGCCTGCGGGAAGTTGCCCAGGTGCTCACCGGTGGCCGGGTCGATCTGCTCGGCGTAGAGCCCCAGGTCGTTGGCCTGCGCGGCGAGCTGCTCGAACAGTCGCCGGGCGCGGTCCAGCTCGCCGGCCTCGGCGAGGCAGCCGA
Organism: Micromonospora sp. NPDC093277; assembly: GCF_044765245.1. NCBI lineage: Bacteria > Bacillati > Actinomycetota > Actinomycetes > Micromonosporales > Micromonosporaceae > Micromonospora > Micromonospora sp. NPDC093277. Next base: position 152,932 of record NZ_JBIWJO010000008.1, on the reverse strand, counting down.
CCAGCCAGAACGAGCAGATCACGAAGCCGGCCGGGTCGCCGTCCCAGCGCCGCAGCAGGCCGTTGCGGGACAGCCGGCGCTCCACCAGGTCGACGGTGGCGCGCATCCGTGGGTCGCCGGCGGGCAGAAAGCCGACCAGCGGCATGAGCAGCACCGAGGCGTCCAGCTCGTCGGAGTCGAAGGCCCCGGTGTACGCGCCGACCCGGTCGTTCCAGCCCCGGGTGAGCACCGCCTCGCGTACCTCGTCCCGGGCCGCCGCCCAGCGTGCCACGTCGGCGGTGTCGCCGATCCGCGTCCCGAACCGGACCGCCCGGTCCAGCGCGGTCCAGCACTCCACCTTGGACGACAGGTAGTGCCGCTCGGCGTCGCGCGCCTCCCACATCCCGGCGTCCGGCCGGCGCCAGTCCAGCGCCGCCTGCTCGGCGAGGGCGTGCAGCAGGTGCCGGACCTCGGGCGACATCGGGTCGAGGTAGTACCGCATCAGCCAGGCGGCGTCGAGGATCTCGCCGAGCACGTCGGTCTGCCGCTGCCGCCAGGCGTCGTTGCCGACGAGCACCGGCCGGCTGTCGGCATAGCCGGCGAGGTGGTCGAGGCGGTGCTCGGTGAGGTCGCGCTCGCCCTCGACGCCGTACATGATCGGCACGGGTTCGTCGCCGATCAGGCCCATGGCCCGGGACACCCAGGCGAACTGCCGGTTCGCCTCGTCGGGACAGGCGGCCAGCCAGAGCGCCTGGAGGGTGACGCTGAAGTCGCGTACCCAGACGAAGCGGTAGTCGTAGTTGCGGTCGCCGCCGAGCTTCTCGGGCAGCGAGGTGGTGGCCGCCGCGACGATCGCGCCGCTGGGCTGGTAGGTCATCCCCTGCACCACCATCGCGCTGCGCCGCACCTGGTCGCGGTAGTGCCCCCGGTAGTCGTGCAGCCCGGCCCAGGACCGCCACCCGGCCGCCGCCTCGACCAGCACCCGGTCGGCGTCGGGCAGCGCGGGCTCGCCGCCGTCGTAGGTCGGGGCGTACCCGAGGGTGAAGTGGTGGGCGGTGCCGGCGCGGGCGGTGAACCGCCCGAGCGCCGTCCCGCCTTCGCAGGTCATCGGCACGTTGGCGCGTAGGCTCAGCCGGGTGGCGCCGGCGACGGCGTCGACCGTCTGTTCGGTGCCGGTGAGGTAGGCGCGGACCCGGCCGTACTCGAAGTGGGGCTGGTACTCCACCCGCATCGGCACCTCACCGGAGAGCCCCTCGACGACCCGGGCGAGCACTCGCGGGGAGCGCAGGCCGATCTCGTGGCCGCGCGCGCCGGCCGCCAGCGCCAGGGCGTCGGTGAGGGCCACCGTCCCGGTCCGGGTGGAGAAGACGGTACGCAGCACCAGCGTGTCGTCCAGGTAGGACCGTTCGGTGGTGAAGTCGTCCTCGGGCCGGATGCTCCAGTGCCCGGCGGCGTCGTCGAGCAGCCGGGCGAAGACCGACGGGCCGTCGAAGCGGGCCGGGCACCACCAGTTCACCGCGCCGGACCGGTCCACCAGCGCGGCGGTACGCCCGTCTGCAAGGAACCCGTGCTCGCTGATCGGTCCGGCGTCCACACCGGTGGCTACCCGCCCGGCGCCGGGGCATGCGCGAGGCGGCCCGACCCTCGTCCGGTGTCCCGCGCGGGCGTTACCCCTTCCTCCCGGTGGGAACGCCCCGGCTTGACGAAGGAGGATGCACATGACCACACCCTCGACGCCGAGCGCGGCCTGGCGACCCGGGATGCCCGGCAGCGACAACCTCCCGTCCGGGCCGGGCGGTCGTCCGGCCGCTCCGAGCACGGACGGACACGGGCCCCAGACCGGCCCGCCAACCGTGACGATCGGGTCGTTCCCGGACTATCCGTCCGCCCAGAGCGTGGTGGACTATCTGGCCGACAACCGGTTCCCGGTGGAGCGGACGTCGATCATCGGCACCGACCTCACCCTGGTCGAGACGATCATGGGCCGGATGACCACCGGTCGGGCCGCCCTGGTGGGCGCGGGCACGGGTGCCTGGTTCGGGCTCTTCATCGGGCTGCTCTTCGGCATCTTCACCGCGGGGAACTGGGTCGCGGTGATCGTGATCGGGTTGGTGGTCGGCGCGATCTGGGGTGCCGTGTTCGGTGCGGTGGTCCACGCGATGACCGGCGGCCGGCGGGACTTCACCTCGTCCAGTTCGCTGCGCGCCAGCCATTACGCGGTGACCGTGGAGGCCGACCTGGCCGACCAGGCCCGGCAGTTGCTGGGCCGGATGCACTTCCCGAGCGGCGCGACCGCCCGCTGACTGGCGCACACCGGGAAGAGGGCCCGCGCCGGGCCCTCTTCCCAGCCTGTCCGCCGTCAGTCGTGGTACGTCAGCTCCCCGGCCCGGATCGGCACGTCGACGCGGTTCTCCGGCGGGGCGAGCGGGCAGGCCCAGCGGTCGTCGTACGCGCAGCTCGGGTTGTAGAGGTAGTTGGCGTCGAGGCGGACCCGGCCGCCGGGCAGCACGGTCAGGCCCCGCCCGAAGGTGCCCTTGACCGTGTCGGTCAGGTAGCGCCCGCCCCCGTACGTCTCGGCGCCGCAGGTGGCGTCGCGCAGCGGCATGAACAGCCCGCCCCCGTACGCCTCGATCCACCACACGGTGAGCGGGCCCCACGGCGTCTCGGCCACCGCGACCCGACGGTACCGGACGACTCCGTCGGGCCCGCCGGTGTCGATGCTCTCGCTGCCGGAGGCGGGGCGCAGCGGCGCCTCGATCACGGCCGCCGGGTCGCTCGGGTACCAGCGCAGCCCGGCGAACCCGGGTCGCTCGGCGGCCGGCAGCGGGCTGCACGGGTGCGAACGGAACAATTCGTCCCGGGCGGTCCGGAACCCGGCCAGGTCGAGGTCGGAGAGGTACAGCCGGGCCATCCGCTCCCGCCAGTCGAGCAGGTCGAGATCATCCATCCTCCGACCGTAGCCGCCAGTACCCCATTTCTCCCCGCCGGCGCACTCACTTCAAATTCCAAGCACATCTCCTCTGCCCGGCTGTCGCGCCGCTCACACGCGCCCCGAAGGCACTTGTTTAAATTTAAAGTAGTGCTAATCTCATAGCCGTGACCGAGAGCCTGAACCCCGAGCGGATGGCCGCCTGGCGCGCGTACATCGAGGCGAGCCAGCGGCTCTTCACCCAGCTCGAGGACGACCTGCGCGCGGCCGGCGAGCTGAGCTTCGCCGACTATCACGTGCTGGTCCTGCTCTCCGAGGCGCCGGGGCAGCGGCTGCGGATGGGCGAGCTGGCCGGCCGGCTGGTGTTCTCGGCGAGCCGGCTGACCTACCAGATCTCCTCCATGCAGCGGCGGGGCCTGGTCGCCCGGCAGCCCTGCCCGGAGGACCGGCGCGGCAGCGAGGCCGTGCTGACCGCGGCCGGGCTGCTGGCGCTGCGCGAGGCCGCGCCGCACCACCTCCACTCCGTGCGTACCCACCTGATGGACGACCTCGACGACGCCGAGGTCGCCTGCCTCACCCGGGTCTTCGAGCGGCTCGGCCGGCGCCTGCGCGCCGACCGCGACGCGTCGTCCACCCCGGCCGACAAGTAAGGAGCCCGCGATGCCCGCCATCACCGTCGACGACGTCCTCGTCCTGCCCCGCCTGCCGGAGCTCGGCGAGTCCACCACCTTCCGCCCGGTCCGCCGGGTGACCACCGCGCCGAGCGGCTACGAGGGCGAGGGCTTCCCGGTCCGCCGGGCCTTCGCCGGCGTCCCGCTGACCGAGCTGGACCCGTTCATCCACCTCGACCAGATGGGCGAGGTCGACTACGCCCCGGGCGAGCCGAAGGGGACGGCCTGGCACCCGCACCGCGGCTTCGAGACGGTGACCTACATGATCGACGGGATCATGGACCACCAGGACTCGCAGGGCGGCGGCGGCACCATCACCGACGGCGACACCCAGTGGATGACCGCCGGCAGTGGCCTGCTGCACATCGAGGCCCCGCCGGAGCACCTGGTGACGAGTGGCGGCCTCTTCCACGGCCTCCAGCTCTGGGTCAACCTGCCCCGGGTGGCGAAGATGAACCCGCCGCGCTACCAGGACATCCGCGGCCGGCAGTCGGCGCTGCTGACCACGCCCGACGGCGGTGCGTTGATCCGGGTGATCGCCGGGGAGATCGCCGGACACCAGGGACCGGGCTCGACCCACACGCCGATCACCATCGCCCACGTGACGCTGCAGCCCGGCGCGGAGCTGAGCCTGCCCTGGCGGCCGGACTTCAACGCGCTGGTCTACGTGCTGGCCGGTCGGGGCACGGTGGGCACCGACCGCCGCCCGATCCACCTCGGCCAACTCGCCGTGCACGGCCCGGGCGACGCGCTGCGGATCACCGCGGACGCGAAGCAGGACGGCAACACCCCGGCCCTGGAGCTCTACCTCATGGGCGGGCAGCCGATCCGGGAGCCGGTGGCGCACTACGGCCCGTTCGTGATGAACACCCGGGACGAACTGATCCAGGCGTTCGAGGACTTCCAGGCGGGCCGGCTCGGCGTGGTCCCGGCCGGACGGCTGCCGCACACCGGCGGTGAGGACAGCCGCCCCTGACCGGTCGGCAGGGCGGCGGGCGTCCCGGAAACCTCCCGGGGCGCCCGCCGGCGGTCAGGAGACGGCGAAGATGCCGGCCACGCCGAGGATCACCATCAACAGGACCGCCACCAGCGCACCCCGCTCCCCCTCCACCGCCTGCTCGCGGTACTCGGTCACGGTGTTCGTCGTCTCGGCGGGCATGCGATGGCCTCCTCGTGCTGGACGGCTGGGGGTCCGGCCGAGCCCGCGGGAAGGCCCGCCGACCAGGGTCGATCGGCGGCAGAAGCCGTCCGGGGGTCCTGCCGTGTGGACGTCGTGTACCCGTTCGGACGGCGGGAAACCCCGTCGGGCCGACGCATCGCGGCCCGGCGTACGGCTGACCGGGGTCGTAGCGGCCGTCGGGTGCGGCCGGGCCACGGCCGGTCAGCGGAGGAGGCGGGCTACGCCCCGGACGGCAGGACGGCCGGACGTGCCGGCACCCGGCGGGCCGGCGCGGGGTCGGCGGCAGCCGACGGGTCGACGAGCGGGTTCGGCCCCGGCGGGTACGCGAACGACGCCCGTGGCGAGTAGAGGCCGCCGCGGATGACCAGCGGATTGGCGGGGCGCAGCGCGTAGACCGGGTGCTGCGGGGCGAGGAACTCGACCGACTCGACCTCGAACGGGGTCACCGGCTCCGCCACGAACGGGTAGTCGGCGCTGAGCACCTGCCCGTCCCGGGCGGTCAGGTACCGGTGGTGCCCGCTGCACACCCGGCTGCCGGTGTGCCCGACGCGGGCCACGGTGCGGATGATCGCCGCGCCGTCCACGTGCAACTCCGCGATGAGCTGCTCGCCCCGCAGGTCGAGCCGGGTCTCCCCGGACGCCGCCGGGGCACCCCGGGCGACGGCGAAGGCACGCACCTGGGGGCTGGAGGCCAGGTAGTGAGTCCACCAGCCGCCGGGCGTGCACCCCACCGGCGGCGGTTCGATGCCGTCGAGGGCGAGGCCGAGATAGGTCAGGGAGTACGCGCCGAAGCCGGAGGTCTGCGAGTCGTCGTCCACCACGTACTGGCAGAAGAACACCTCACTGTCGGGGCGGGGCCGCAGCCCGGCCGGCACGAGCGCCGCAGCCGCGTCGGGGTCCGCCGGGAGCCAGCTGAACTGGAGCACGCGGGCGTTGACGACGAGTTGCGGGGCGGCGAGATCGAGCACGATGCCTCCGAAGACGGATGTAACCGCGACGCTACGGGCGGTCCCGTCGGCGGGACAACGACGGAAAGCCGACAATGCGAGCCGATTGTCGGATCCCACCTTGACCAATTGGCCACCCCGAGCCCCCGCCCAGCCATCCACCCCAACCTAGGTACATGGCGCCGACACAACCGGAAAAGGACATATCGCCTAACTGGCCCCGGACCGGCTGGTCGACCCTCCGGCATGGCGCGCAACGGACCGACCTGGGCCCGTAGGCACCCGGCTTGATCCACTCCATGTGCGGAATCTGGTGGTCTCCGACTTCCAGGAGTCCGCAACATGCCGCATCCTGAGCCGCCCCTCGGGGCGGCGCGCGTCGCCTGCGCCAAATATCCGGATCACGTGGTCGGCATGCGGTAGCCCCAAGTCCGGTCCGGCCACCCCCTGCCCACACCCCCACGAGGCCGCGGGGGGGCGGGTCGGCGCCAGTTGCCACACGTGGTGGCATCCAGCCTGCGGAAGACCACAACGTGCCGCATCTTGAGCCACCGCAACAGCACTCCTCGTTTACCGCGGTGAACGCGCCCGCCGTCCCGCCACTGTTCTTCGCCTGCCAGGCGGGGCGAGGTCGGGGGCGCCGATCATCAGTCCGATGGCATGCGGGTGACCGGAAGACAGCAACGCATGCCATCCCGAACGCGCCCCAGACGGGTCGCGCCTCACCCAAGCGCACTCCGGGGCCAGCACGCGCCGGCCCGCCAGCATGCCCTTGATCCACTCCATGTGCGGCATGTGGTGGTCTCCGACCTCCAGGGGACCGCAACGTGCCGCATCTTGCGCTCCCCTCCAGGGCCGCGCACCGCCTGCGTCGAATGTCCGAATTAAGTGGGTGGGCAGGCTGCCCCCGTCCACACCCCCGGGCCGGGCCGCGGCGCAGCGCGTCGGTCTCAATATGCCGTTTGGCGCCCTTTATGGCTTAAATCCATCGTACTTTCGGCTAGATTCCATCCGGCCGATCAGGTTAGGGTGGGCTTCCGAACGGACCAACCGAAGTCACACCGACGCGTCACGTCTTTCCCCTGGACGAGGTGCAAGGGAGGACCGCCCATGACCGCGCAGACGCTCAGCGGGCAGCGGACGACGCCGCCGCCCGCCACCGAAAAGCTCGACACCCGCACGCTCTCCGACAGCGCCGCCGATCTGCTCGACGCGATGACCGCGCTGCCCGCCGACCACCCGTCGCGCCCCGCGCTGCGGGACCGGGCGATCGAGGCCTGGCTGCCGCTCGCCAACCACCTCGCCAACCGCTACGGCGGTCGAGGCGAGCCCACGGACGACCTGGCGCAGACCGCCGCGGTGGGCCTGATCAAGGCGATCGACAAGTTCGACCCGTCCCGCGGTGTCGACTTCGCCGGCTACGCCATCCCGACCATCATCGGCGAACTCAAGCGGCACTTCCGCGACCGCACCTGGGACATTCGGGTGCCCCGCCGGCTACAGGAACTACGGCTGGCCATCTCCGACGCCAACAGCTCACTGCTGCAGACGCTCGGCCGCTCGCCGACGGTCGCCGACATCGCCGCCCACCTCGAGCTCTCCGAGGAGGAGGTCCTGGAGGGCCTGGAGGGCGCCCGCGCGTACAACGCGGTGTCGCTCTCCACCCCGGCCGGTGACGGCGACCGCTCCACCGAACTGGGCGACCTGCTCGGCGGCGAGGACGGTGAGTTCGAGCTGGCCGAGCTGCGGGTCGCCCTGGGCCCGGCGCTGGCCACCCTGGACGAACGCGAGCAGCGGATCCTCACGCTGCGCTTCTACGGCAACCTCACCCAGTCGCAGATCGCCGAGCAGGTCGGCGTGTCCCAGATGCACGTTTCCCGGCTGCTGGCCCGGTCACTCACCAAGCTGCGCGGGGAGCTCGACGGCACGTACTAGGGCCCGGGCGACGGTCCCGGGTCGAGGTGCGAGAGTGGTTCGGTGCTCTCCGACGTATCCCTCGACCTGCCGGTCCGTCCGGTGCTCCCGGCGCTGGTCGCAGCGCTGGGCACGGCCGGCGCCGCGGTCCTGGTGGCGCCGCCGGGCACCGGCAAGACCACCCTCGCCCCGCTCGCCGTGGCCGACCAGGTCCCGGGGCGGGTGCTGATCGCGCAACCGCGGCGGGTGGCCGCACGCGCGGCGGCCCACCGGATGGCCGCGCTGCTCGGCGAGCGCGTCGGCGGCCGGATCGGCTTCGCCGTGCGTGGCGAGCGGCGGGTCGGACCGGACACCCGGGTCGAGGTGGTCACCACCGGGTTGTTGGTCCGGCGGCTGCACCATGACCCCGAACTGCCCGGGGTGGGCGCGGTGCTGCTGGACGAGTGCCACGAGCGGCAGCTCGACGCCGACCTGGCCCTGGCGTTCAGCGTGGAGGCCCGCAGCGCGCTGCGGCCGGACCTGTGGCTGCTGGCCATGTCGGCCACCCCGCAGGCGGACCGGTTCGCCGCACTGCTCGGCGGGGCGGGCCGGCCCGCCCCGGTGGTCCGCGCGGAGGCGGCCCTGCACCCGGTGACCAGGATCTGGGCGCCGCCGCCCCGACCGGTCGCCGCGCCCGGTCCGGGCCGGGTCGCCCCGGCGCTGCTCGACCACGTGGCCGCCACCGTACGGCGGGCGCTGCGCGAACGGGACGGCGACGTGCTGGTCTTCCTGCCCGGGGCCGGCGAGATCAACGGCGTCGCCGGCCGGCTGGCCGACCTGCGCGACGCCATCGCCGTGCTGCCGCTGCACGGCCGGCTGTCCGGCGCGGCCCAGGACGCGGCACTGCGGCCCACCGGCGAACGGCGGGTCGTGCTGGCCACCTCGGTGGCGGAGAGCAGCCTGACCGTGCCCGGGGTACGGGTGGTGGTCGACGCCGGACTGAGCCGGGTGGCCCGCACCGACCTGGCCCGGGGGTTGGGGGCGCTGGTGACCGTGCCGGTGTCCCGGGCGGCGGCCACCCAACGGGCCGGACGGGCCGGACGGGAGGCCCCCGGCGTGGTCTACCGGTGCTGGTCCGAGGCGGCCCACACCCGCCTCGCCCCGCAGCCCGAGCCCGAGATCGCCACCGCCGACCTCGCCGGGTTCGCGCTGCAGCTGGCCGCCTGGGGCACCCCGGACGGCACCGGGCTGGCGCTGCCCGACCCGCCGCCGCCGGCCGCCCTCACGGTCGCCCGGGAGACTCTGACCACGCTCGGTGCGGTGGACCCGGACGGCCGGATCACCGGCCGGGGGCGGGCCATCGCGGCGGCCGGCGCGCATCCCCGGCTGGCCCGGGCGCTGCTCGACGGCGCGGAGCGGGTCGGTGCGGACCGGGCCGCCGAGGTGGTCGCCCTGCTCGCCGAGGAGACCCTCACCGGCACCGGGGACGACCTCACCGCGCTGTGGCGGCGGATGCGCGGCAACACCGACCCGGCCGCCACCGCCCGCTGGCGTGCCGAGGTGCGCCGCCTCCGCGCCGCCCTGCCCGCCGGGCGGTCCGGCGGGCGCCCGGACCACCCCGGGGACGGCACCGGCCGACACGGCGCCGACCGGACACAGCCGGCCCGGGCCGGCGGCCCACCGGGCGGGACCGCCCCGACCGGACGAGCCCCCGCCCCGGGCCACCTCCCCGACGACCTCGCGGCCGGGCTGCTGGTCGGGCTCGCGTACCCGGAACGCCTCGCCCGGGTGCGTCGGACCGGCGGCTCCGCGTACCTGATGACGGGTGGGACCGCGGCGGAGCTGGCGGCCGGGTCGCCGCTGGTCGGATCGGCGTGGCTGGCGGTCGCGGTGGCCGACCGCTCCCCCGGCGCGCCGACCGCCCGGGTCCGGCTCGCCACCCCGGTGGACGAGGCGACCGCGCGGGAGGCCGGCGGCGCGCTGCTGCGTACCGACCGGGAGGTCGGCTGGACCGGCGGGGGCGTGGTGGCCCGGGAGGTGATCCGGCTCGGCGCGATCGAACTGGTCGACCGGCCGCTCGCGGCACCGGACCCGGCGATGCTAGCCGAGGCCGCGCTCACCGGGCTGCGCCAGACCGGCCTGGGCCTGCTGACCTGGACCCCGGAGGCGGCGGCGCTACGCCGACGGCTGGCCTTCTGCCGGCAGGCGCTCGGCGACGACTGGCCCGACGTGTCCGACCCGGCGCTGCTCGCCGACGCGCCCGCCTGGCTCGGCCCGGAGCTGGCCCGGGCCCGACGCCGGGCCGACCTGGCCCGAATCGACGTCGCGGCGGCGCTGCGCCGGCTGCTCGACTGGCGACAGGCCGCCCGGCTGGACGAGGTGGCGCCGGAACGGCTCGCCGTGCCCAGCGGCTCCCGGATCCGGGTCGACTACGCCGACCCGGCCGCCCCGGTGCTCGCGGTCAAGCTCCAGGAGACCTTCGGCTGGCGGGACGCGCCGCACATCGCCGACGGCCGGGTGCCGGTGCTGCTGCACCTGCTCTCCCCCGCCGGCCGGCCGGTGGCGGTCACCGCCGACCTGGCCTCGTTCTGGCGGGTGGGCTACCCGCAGGTGCGGGCGGAGCTGCGCGGGCGCTATCCGCGGCACCCGTGGCCGGAGGACCCGACCACCGCCGAGCCCACCCGGCACGCCACGCCGCGCCGGCGCTGAGCGGACTATTCCTCCACCACGTCGGCGATCAGAACGGTCACGTTGTCCGGGCCGCCGGCCCGCAGCGCCAGGTCGATCAGCTTGGCCACCAGCGCCTGCCGGTCGGCGTACTCGCCGAGGACCTCGGCCAGGGTGTCCGCACGGACCACGTTGGAGAGGCCGTCGCTGCACAGCAGCCAGCGGTCGCCGGCCCGGGGCACCATCGTCGCGTACGCCGGGCTGACCTCGTCGCCCTGCAACGCCTGGGTCACCACGGCCCGCCGGGGGTGGCTGCTCGCCTGCTCGGCGGTGATCACGCCCTGGTCGACCAGCATCTGCACGAAGGTGTCGTCCCGGGTGACCTGCTTCAGCACGCCCTCGCGGAACAGGTACGCCCGGGAGTCGCCGACGTGGGCCAGGGCCAGGCAGCTACCGGTGCGGGCGAAGAGCAGCGCGGTCAGGGTGGTGCCCATGCCCTGGCGTTCGGGGTCCTCGACGACGGCCTGCCGGATCCGCGCGGTGGCCAGCTCGATGCCGCCCTGCAGGGCGGCGACCAACGCGTCCTCGGGGGTCTCCACGTCCAGCGGGGCGATCGCGTCCATGGCGATCCGGCTGGCCAGGTCGCCGGCCGCCATGCCGCCCATGCCGTCGGCGACGGCGACCAGCCAGTTCCCGGCGTGCTGGGCGTCCTGGTTCCCACTGCGGATCAGCCCACGGTCGCTCGCCCCCACGGAACGAAGCTTCAGGGTCATGGGAGGCAGCCTGCCAGGCGAAGGGCGCAGTTGTCTCTAGGAGATCAGGAGGATGCCGCGTGGCGCGGCGAATCTCACTGCCGGGCGCGCCCCGATCTCATCGCCCCGGGTCAATTGACATCGGGGGAACACGCTGGAAACATCACCCCGAATGGGAGCGCTCCCAGCTCTCGCCCGTCCCCCACCACCCCCGACGCACGGAAGGAATCTCCGTGACCCGATCCCGACGTCGCCTCACAGCGCTCGCCGCGGCCACCACCCTCGTCCTCACCGGTGCCGCCAGCCCGGCCCTCGCCGAGGTGCCGGCCGACGCCCCGGAACAGATTCACAACGGCGACTTCAGCGCCGGCACCAGCCCCTGGTTCTCGTACGGCACCGGCGAGCTCAAGGTCGTCGACGGCCAGCTGTGCACCACCGTCCCCGCCGGCCTGGCGAACCCCTGGGACGCCGGCATCGGCCAGGACGCGGTGCCGCTGATCGCGGGCGCCGAGTACGAACTCTCCTTCGACATCTCCGCCACCCCTGGGACGGCCGTCACGGCGGTGCTCCAGCTGGGCAGCGCCCCCTACACCACGTACGCCAGTGTCAACGCCACCGCGACCAGCACCGTGCAGCACGTCGCCAGGACGTTCACCGTCCCCGACGACAACCCCGGCGCGCAGGTCATCTTCCAGGTCGGCGGCAGCGCGCAGGCGCAGACCGTCTGCCTGGACAACGTCTCGCTGCGCGGCGGCGAGCCGGCCCAGCCGTACGAGCCGGACACCGGGCCGCGGGTGCGGGTCAACCAGGTCGGCTACCTGCCCGGCGGGCCGAAGAACGCCACCGTGGTCACCGACGCCACCGACCCGCTGCCCTGGCAGCTGAAGTCCGCGTCCGGCACGGTGGTGGCCAGCGGCCAGGCCACCCCGCGCGGCGTCGACCCGGCGTCCGGCCAGAACGCGCAGACCGTCGACTTCTCGTCGTTCCGCACCCCGGGCACCGGCTACACCCTGGTCGCGGACGGGGAGACCAGCCACCCGTTCGACATCTCCGGCACCCTCTACGACCGGCTGCGCGCCGACTCCCTCCAGTTCTTCTACGCCCAGCGCAGCGGCACCGCGATCGACGGCAACCTGATCGGCGCCGAGTACGCCCGCCCGGCCGGGCACCTCGGCGTCGCACCCAACCAGGGCGACACCACCGTGCCCTGCCAGCAGGGCGTCTGCGACTACTCCCTCGACGTGCGCGGCGGCTGGTACGACGCCGGCGACCACGGCAAGTACGTGGTCAACGGCGGCATCGCCACCTACCAGCTGCTGAGCGCCTTCGAGCGGACCAAGACCGCGGAGACGGCCGCCGGCGGCGCGGCGCTGGCCGACTCGACGCTGCGCGTGCCCGAGCGGGGCAACAACGTCCCGGACGTCCTCGACGAGGCCCGCTGGGAGCTGGAGTTCCTGCTGCGGATGCAGGTGCCGGCCGGCAAGCCGCTCGCCGGCATGGCCCACCACAAGATCCACGACCGGAACTGGACCGGTCTGCCGCTCGCCCCGCAGGACGACCCGCAGCCGCGCGAGCTGCACCCGCCGTCCACCGCGGCCACCCTCAACCTGGCCGCCGTCGCCGCCCAGTGCGCCCGGCTGTTCGCCCCGTACGACGCCGCCTTCGCGACCCGCTGCGGCACCGCCGCGAAGACCGCCTACGCGGCGGCCAAGGCACACCCGAAGGTGTACGCCTCGGCGGCCGACGGCAACGGCGGTGGCGCGTACGACGACACCAACGTCACCGACGAGTTCTACTGGGCGGCCGTCGAGCTGTGGCTGACCACCGGTGAGCAGGCGTACCTGACCGACCTCACCGCCTCGCCGCTGCACACCGCCGACGTGTTCGACGCCGGGGGTGCCTTCGGCTGGCAGAGCGTCGGCGCGCTGGGCCGGCTCGACCTGGCCACCGTGCCGAACGCGCTGCCGGCCGCCGAGCGGGCCCGGATCCGCGCCTCGGTGACCGCCGCCGCCGACCGCTACCTGGCCACCCTGCGCGGCCAGGCGTACGGGCTGCCGCTCTCCGGCGACGCCAACTCGTACGTCTGGGGCGGCAACAGCAACATCATCAACAACGCGGTCGTGCTCGCCACCGCGTTCGACCTGACCCGGGACGCGAAGTACCGGGACGGGGCGGTGCAGAGCGCCGACTACCTGCTCGGCCGCAACGCGCTGAACATCTCGTACGTGACCGGCTGGGGCGAGCACGCGGCGCAAAACCAGCACAGCCGGATCTTCGGCCACCAGCTCGACGCGAACCTGCCGCACCCGCCGGCCGGCTCCCTGGCCGGTGGCGCGAACTCCGCCCTCCAGGACCCGTTCGTGGCCAACCTGCTGGCCGGCTGCGAGCCGATGTTCTGCTACGTCGACGACATCAACTCGTACTCGACCAACGAGGTGGCGATCAACTGGAACTCGTCGCTGGCGTGGCTGGCGTCGTTCCTCGCCGACCAGCGTGACGCGGCGGCGGTGCCCGCCCCGACCTGCGCCGTCACGTACACCACCCACGGAAGCTGGCCGGACGGCTTCAACACCCAGGTCACCGTGCGCAACACCGGCACGTCCGCGGTGAACGGGTGGAACGTGCGGTGGGCGTTCACCGGCGACCAGCAGGTGAGCAGCTACTGGTCGGCGAAGCTGACCCAGTCGGGTGCCACGGTCGCCGCGACGAACGAGTCGTGGAACGCGAAGATCGCCCCCGGCGGGGAGATCACCTTCGGCCTGCTCGGCTCGACGGGCAAGGGCCCCAACCCCAACCCCAACCTGGTCACCCTCAACGGGAAGGCCTGCTCACTCTCCTGACCGCCCCGGGGCACGCGCTCCACTTGCCTGATCGTGCTCGATCCACGAAGTAGTGGCCTCCAGCTCACCGGAGGCCACTACTTCCGTGTCGACGCCGTTGCGTCAGGGCTGTGATCGGCGGGTCAACCCCTGGGTGGATCGAGGGAGCGGGACTCCTCGCAGGTCACCGTCACCCTCGCCGACGGCACCGTGCGCTGCGAGCAGTGCCGGCTGATCACCAGCCTGACCCACCACACCCGATACCCCGCCTGGGACGTCGTTCCGAAGGTGGGGCACCAGCCCCAAGCCGTGACAGGCGGTCACGCCGCCGAAAGCAACGCCCTCTTCTTGGATATGTCCCTGAGACGTATTTATGTCTCAGCGACATATCGGTGAGACCTGACTGGCTGGGTGGCCGCGACACGCGGACCTACCGGGCGCGCGACACGCCGTCTCGGGGACCACAGCTCGCGCGTACTGGCCAGGCCCGCTGCCCGCACAGCCCGAACACCCGGACAACACCCGAAACCCACGCGCTCACCACGCTGAACGCAACGGCGTTGACTTCCGTGTTCGAGCACGATCACTCCGACGGATCTCCCGGGTCCTGGCCGCGGGCGCGGGCCCAGGTCAGGAAGCGGTCGGTCAGGCCGGGCGGGCGAGTGTGCCCGTTGAGCTGGGCGAGTTGGTCGCCTGCCTCGTGCATGAGCATGCCGAGGTACACCAGCAACGCCGTCCGGTCGTCGCGGTACTCGACCAACAGCGCCAGCCGCGCGGGTTGGCACGGCCAGTCCGCGCCGCACGCCCGGCACCGCCAGAGCGGCCGCATGAATACGTGCGGTCGCGCCGGCCGGCTCACCGCGCCGCCTCGCCTGAGGGGCGGGCATTGCCGTGAGTTGCCGCAGAGCCCGCCGAAACCCCAGGACCGACCCGGCCGCGCGTGGCCGTCGGGCCGGCGTTGGGGCGCGTGACCACCGCAGGATTCGTCGCTCGGCCCAACCGCCAGCCGCCGGCCCGCCAGCGTTGGGCGGGGGTCAGGTTGCCGGCGCGGCCGGGGGTAACGGTGGGAAAGATCTGCGTGCGTGCGTTCTCCCAGGACTCCCGTGGTGGCGGGACGCGGGGTGGGGCCGGGGCAGGGTCACGACGCCGGGACCGGAACAGCACGGGCGGAACCTCCTTCATGGTCGTTGGAGGGGCCGCCCGGACGCCGTTGGCCGGGCGGCCCACGGTCCCGCCGACGGTTCGGGTCACGGCGACGGTTCCACTGACCGGGAGCCTGCCGCGCGTCGCGAGACGGGCACACCGCGTAGCGGTAGGGTCGGCGGACGTCTGGAACGTCCTTCGTGGAGGCCGGTGTGAACGACGCGCTGCGAGTGGCCATGGCCGAGGCGGGCGAGACGGCGGAGTCCCTCGCCGAACGCGTCGGGGTGGACCCGAAGACCGCCGCCCGCTGGGTGACACCGGGGCGGGTCCCGCACCCCCGGCACCGGGCGGCGGTGTCCAGGGCGCTCGGCCGGGAGATCGGCGAGCTGTGGCCCGACGTGGTCCGCCGCCGCGAGCCGGACTGGTTCCGGCCGTGGGCCCAGGTGGAGGAGGAGGCCGGCGCGCTCCGCTCGTTCCAGCCGTCCGTGCTGCCTGGCCTGCTCCAGACCGAGGAGTACGCGCACGCGGTGCTGAGCAGCGGCCCCCTCGCCGACGACGAGGTGGAGGGCTACGTGGCCGCCCGGCTCGCCCGCCAGGCGGCCGTCTTCGACCGGCCCCGGCCGCCACTGGCCATCTTCGTCGTCGACGAGGCCGCCCTGCGCCGGGGCGAGCCGGAGATCATGCAGCCGCAGCTCGCCACCTGGTCGCCATGGCGCAGCGGCCCCGGATCCTGTTGCACGTGCTGCCGCTACGCGCCGGCTTCCACCCCGGGCAGGCCGGCCCGTTCGTCATCGCCACCGTCGACGACGGCGACGACGTGGCCTACCTGGACGACCAGGCGGCGGGGCGGACCATAAAGGACGTTGCTCCCCTGTGGCAGGTCTGGGACACTCTTAGGTCGATCGCGCTGCCGCGCGACCAGACGATTCAACTCCTGAAGGCGCGACCATGGCTGACCTGACCGGCGCCCACTGGCGCACCAGCACCCGCAGCAGTTCCAACGGCGGCGACTGCGTCGAGGTCGCCGACAACCTCCCCGGCGTGGTCCTGGTCCGCGACTCCAAAGACCGCACCGGCGGCATGCTGCGCTTCAACCCGGCCGCCTGGCAGGCGTTCGTCGGCGAGTTCGGCGGATCCCGCCGCTAGACCGGGACAGCCGGCGGGCGCACCAGTTCGAACCGGAGGCTCGGTCGGCCGGAGGCGTCCCGCCCGGCGTCGGGCCGGACCGCGCCGATCTTCTGCAGGGCACGCTGCGAGCGGCGGTTCTCCGGGTCGACGAGGGAGACGACCCGCTCGACGAAGCGGAAGGCGTGGCTCACCATCAGCGCCTTCAGCGCACCGTTGGCCGCCCCACCCCGGCACGACCGGGCGAGGAAGGTCCAGCCTCGCCGCGCGTCGCGTCGAAGCCGTGGAAACGGGATGAGCCGATCACATCACCCCCGATGGACGTGACCGTGAGCGCTCCACCGGAGGTCAGCGACTCGGCGAAGAACTTGGCGAACATGTCCCGCGCGAAGGAGAGCCATGGCGTACGTGTTCCTGCTGGCCGCGATCACCGCGGAGGTGATCGGCACCAGCCTGCTCAAGGCGACCGACGGCTTCACCCGGCTCTGGCCGACGCTCGGCCTGGCGGTGGCGTATGTGTCTTCGTTCGGGCTGCTCGCCCTGGCCGTCAAGGAGATCCCGGTCGGCGTCGCGTACGCGATCTGGTCCGGGCTCGGCACCGCCGCGATCATGGCGATCGGCGCCGCCTTCCTGGGCGAGCCGCTCAGCGTCACGAAGGTGTCGGGCGCCGCCCTGATCATCGCCGGGGTGGTGGTCCTCAACCTCGGCGGCGCCCACTGACGGTTGACGGCCGTAGAGAAGGCCGGCAGGAGCATCCCGCTCCTGCCGGCCCCGCACAAGCCGTACCTCCTGCGACCCCGGTTGTCAGCCGTTACCGGGTGCCGGTTGCACCCATCGTCGCAGCGCGTCGATCGTGGTCTCTGGTGTGGTGTTGAAGCAGAACTTGATAGCCGGTTGTATCTCGTTGAGCGTGTTCAAGAGACGTTCGAACAGCAGGGTGTGCTCTGGTGCCATCCGCACACCGGCGCCGATCATCGCGACCCGAAACGACCCCGCGGTGGCGCAAGCACGGACTTGCGCCTCCGCCTCGTCCGGCGCCGCAGGCACCTGACACGAGACGATGTCGAACCCGGCCGCGCGCAGCGAAGCCTCACCTGCCTCGATTCGTGCCTTCAAGGTCGCCTCGTCCAGGCCGGGGTACCGGCTGTAGTCGACGGCGCTTGGATGCAACCCGATCGACAAGACAGCGCTCGTGCTACTCGAATCATGATTTCCCACGGTCACCATGGAACGGTTCCCTTGCGGTCGAAGAATTCGCCGGTTGGACCATCAGGTCCGATACAGGCTAGACGTACGATCGCATCGGTTCCCTCGGCCACCGTCTGGAAGCCAGCGTGGTTGGTCATATCGGTGGCGGTGTAGCCGGGATCGACCGCATTGATCCGCATGTTGCCCAGTGCACGCGCGTATTGAGTGGTCACCATGTTCAGCGCGGCTTTCGACGCGGGGTAGCCGAGTTCCGGGGGTACCAGTCCGCTCAAGTTCGGGTCTGCGATCGTGGCGATTGAGCCCATTCCACTGGATACCATCACGACCCGGGGATGTTCGGCGGCGCGAAGTAGCGGCAGGAAGGCGTGCGTGACCCGCACGGGGCCGAACACGTTCACCTCGAACACCGTCCGCAGGTCGGAGGCCCGGGTGTCGGCTGGTTGGCTGCCCGGTCCACCGACACCGGCGTTGTTGACCAGCACGTCGAGTCGCCCAGCTCGGGCCTTCACGGTTTCGGTAGCCGCCGCGACGGACTCGTCGCAGGTCACATCGAGCGGCACGAACTCCACGTCCAGCCCCTCCGCGATCAGCTCCGCCCCAGCCGCCCCGCCGCGCGTCGTGTCCCGTGCAGCGAGGAACACCTGCCAGCCCAGTCCCGCGAGCCGCCGTACGGTTTCGCGTCCCAGCCCTTTGTTCGCCCCCGTAACGAGGGCGATCGTCGTTGATGCCATGCCTGTAGCGTCACGTCCGCGTCCGTCGTCCGCTAGGGATGTTCAACCGTGGGACCGGCGGTACCACCCCGGCATCCCGGTCGTGGGTCACCATGGAGGCGTGGACAGAGCCGAATTGGCCGCGGTGCTCCGCACCGCACGGGCGCGGGTGAAACCGGTCGACGTCGGACTCCCCTCCGGAGCACGCAGACAGGTCCCGGGGCTGCGCCGCGAAGAGGTCGCCCACCTGGCGGGCCTCAGTATCGACTACGTGGTCCGCCTCGAACAGGGACGCGGCCCCAGACCGTCCAGCCAGGTGCTGGGCGCACTCGCCAGGGCACTGCGGCTCAGCGACAGCGACCGGGACCTGGTTTTCCGACTCGCCGGATCCGAACCACCACAAGCGGGACGCATACCGATGCTGGTGCGGTCAAGTGTGCTGCGGCTTTTAGACCGGGTGTCCGACCTGCCCGCACTGGTGTTGTCGGCAAAATCCGATGTCCTCGCCTGGAATCCCCTTGCCGCCGCTCTCTTCGGCGATTTCTCCGAATGGCCACCCGCGCGCCGCAACATCATCCGGCAGCGATTCCTTGGCACCGGGTCGAACCGAATGACGCTGACACCGGAGGAGGACGCTGCGACGGCCCCACACTGTGTCGGGTGCCTACGATCCGCCCAGGCCCGCTACCCCGACGACCCCGAGCTCAGCCGCCTGATCGCCGATCTGCGCAACGGCAGCGAACGGTTCGACGCACTGTGGAAAGCCGGGCGATCAGGGCAGTTGCGTGCCGCCACCACAACCATCCAACATCCCGATATCGGTCCGCTCAAACTTGACTGCGACGTGCTCCTGGTGCCGGAAGCCGATCAAACACTCATCGTTTACTCGACCGCACCCGGCACACCCGAAAGCTCAGCCCTCGACCTGCTCCGCGTCACCGGCACTGAAAGATTTACCCCAGTGGGCCGCACCGGGTCGCCGTAACCCACACTCAAACCCCCGTCGCCTCACCAGCGGTCGGCGGTCTGCCTTCCCAGGATCTGCGCGGCTCAGCGTGCGCCGGGCGGGTAACGAAACCGGGTGGACGAGGTCTGGCGGCGTACCCCATGGTGGCGGGCATGGACTCCGGCGAGTTGTCCGGCGCGGAGCGCCGGGTGTGGGCGGCGCTGCCGGCCGGCACCCGGGCCGCGCTGGCCGGGCTGCCCGCGGCGGACCTGCGGACGCTGCTGCTGGCGGTCGCCCGCGACCGCGCGGCGGCGGTACGACCGGCGGAGGTGCTGCGGCGCTGGCGGGAGGACCGTTTCGTCCGGCCGTCCGAGGTGGAGCCGCGTGCGCTCGCCAGGCTGGAGGCGCGGCTGTGGGAGTTGCTGCCGGCCGACACAGCCGGCGTCGAATTGTCGCCGGTCGTCCCGCTCGGCACCTGCTCCGCCGTCGCGCCGATCAGCCAGAACCGGATCGTCACCACCCTGCGCGGCACCGAGGTGGTCAGCGACCCGACCAATGCCCTCGCCGTCGAGGCGGTGACGCGCCGGCAGCGGCAGGGGCGGACCGGTGAGGTACACCTCGCTGCCGTGCACCGGGTGCTCCGGGCACAGGATTTCGGCCCTGGCGCGTCCGCGCACTTTCGGCTCTTCACGCTGGTGTCCAGCGCCCGGGACGCGGGGTCGGGGCGTACCGAGGCGCGACTGTTGATCCGGCACCTGGTCTGGTGGCGGGCGGTGCTCGCCGAGCTGGCTCCCTCGGCCGGGCCCCGCCTGCACGCCACGATCCTCGACCCGGTCGTCGGCGAGCGGATGGCCGACACCGTCCGTCCGGCGCTCGCCGCCGATGGGATCCTGCTGCTGGACGAGCCCGACCGGCAGCGCGGACGCGGCTACTACGTGGGCTGCGCGCTGCGACTCACCCTGCACGACGGCACGTGGGAGGTCGGCGACGGCGGCCTCACCGACTGGACGGCCCGGCTGGCCGGCGACGCCAAGGAACGCTGCCTTGTCTCCTGCCTGGCCACCGAACGCCTGCTCGCCACAAGGGTGGACGGATGAACAGCCTGGTCGTCCAACGGATCCGGATCCACTGGACAAGCCGCGACGCCGCCGGGGCCACCGTCCGCGGCCGGCTCCCCCTGGTGTACGCGCTGCCGTCGCTGCGGACCGACGGCATCACGGTGCACGAGGTGCTGCTCGACGAGGCCACCGGTTATCGGCCCGCGGAGCAGCTTCGGGAGGGCCCTGCGGCGGCCCGCGACGCCGGGCTGTGGGTCGAGTGGCGTGACGGCGCAGCGGTGGTCGACCGGTTGCCGGGCAACGCCTCGTTCCCCGTCCGGCGGGTCGGCACCCGGCTGTTCTCGCTCGCCCCGGGACAGCTGTGCCGCTGGCGGGCGAACTTCCGGTTCACCGGCTGCCAGTGCGCCGCCCGCTGGTGGTACGAGCAGTGGACCGTGCACGTCGCCCACGCGCCGGCCCGCCCCGGCCTCTTCCACGACGCCGAGTGGGCCCGCGACCGGGACGACCGGGTGCACCTGTACGGGGGGCCACGCCCCGGCCGCCGCTGACTCCTCAGCTGACGGGACGACGCATGGCGATCCGGTCGGCCGGGTCCAGACCGAGCGCCGCCTCGGCGGCCAGCAGCTCGGCCAGCCCCGCCGTGACCTCCGCGCCGGTCAGCTCCCGGAATCCGCAGCGCGCGTAGTACGGCCCGTTCCACGGCACGCTGCGGAACGTGGTCAGCGTCAACGCCGGCAGCCCTTGCCCGGCCGCCCATTCGGCCACGTCGTCGAGCAGCCCCCGCCCGATCCCCCGCCGGGCGTACGCCGGGTCCACGCTGAGCTGAAGGACGTGCGCGCAGCCGTCCACCAGGTCGACCGCCGCGAAGCCGACCAGCCGGTCGTCAGCGTCCACCGCCACCCACACCTGCCCGGCCCGCTGGCGGTCGGCCAGCACGTCCAGCGGCAGCGGCGGCATGTCCGCGACCTCGGTCATGCCGATCTCCCGGAACGGCGCCCCGGAGGCCACCTCGATCCGCTGCACCTCGGTCAACTCGTCGGCCCGGGCAAACCTGCTGCGCTCCACGCTGCCCGACCCAACCAGACCGGCACGCGTCCGGGCCAGCACATTTTCCACCCAGCCCATGATCGTTGGCAGCTCAGCTGTGTTCGCCCCGGCGTGTCGAATTGCTCCGCTGCCAACGTTCCCCGGAGAACCTCTCGCGGCCGGGGCGATCGGCGGCGGCCGGTGACCGACCGGCTGCTGCCGTGTAGCAGCATGTCGACATGACGGACCAGCGGACCATCACCATTCGACCGGGCGGGCCGGACGACGCGGCCACCGTGCTGCGGCTGCTCGACGGGGCTACCGCCTGGCTGGCCAAGCGCGGCCGGACCGGCCAGTGGGGCACCGAGCCCGCGTCGGCCGACCCGCGCCGGATCGCCCAGGCCGACGGGTGGGCCACCGGCGGCGGCCTGTACCTGGCCATGCTCGGCGACACCGCCGTGGGCGCCCTGGTGGTGGGCGCGGCCACCGAGTACGTGCCGCCGGCCACCGAGCCGGAGCTGTACGTCAACCTGCTGGTCAGCGACCGCGCGTACGCCGGCAACGGGATCGGGGCGCGGCTGCTGGCGTACGCGGAGGAGCTGGCCCGCGACCGGGGACTGGGTCTGCTGCGGGTGGACTGCTACCGCGGCGACGATCGCGCCCTGGTCCGCTTCTACGAGGGCTGCGGCTTCACCGCCACCGACCCGTTCACGGTGCCGCGGGCCGGCCGCGACCCGTGGCCCGGCCAGGTCCTGGCCCGCCGCCTGGACTGAGCCGGCCGCGCCGGGCTGGCCGCCGCGCCGCGGCCTCTTCCCGGCTGCCCGGTCAGCCGATCTCCTCGTCGACGAAGCACCAGCGCCACGACTCCCCCGGCTGGACCGATCGCATCACCGGGTGCCCGGTCTCCTCGAAGTGCCGGGTGGCGTGCTGGTTCGGCGAGGAGTCGCAGCAGCCGACCTGACCGCAGCTCAGGCAGGACCGCAGGTGCACCCAGTCGGTGCTGCCGGCGGCCACGCAGCCCGGGCACTCGGTGGTGGCCAGAGGCTCGGCGTCGCCGGCCTCGGCCAGGTGCGGACAGCTCATCAGTCGGTCTCCTGTCGCAGCAACGACTCCTCCAGGTCCAGGTCACGGTAGGCGCGGACCAGGACCTCCTGCGGGATCTTCCCGGAGTCGCGGGCGGCCCGGAACACCTCCCGCTCGGCGTCGATCATCTCCTGCCGTAGCCGACCGTACGCCTGGGACGGGGTTTCCCGCTCGGTGCCGCCCAGCCGCTCCCAGGCCAGGTTGGTGCGGCTGCGTACCAGCCCGCGCAGCCGGTCGATCACCGCTGCCGGCGCCCCCTCGGCCAGGTCTTCCAGGCGTTCCTGGGCCGCGCGGCCGGCCTGGTGTTGCACGGCTGCGGCGGAGAGAGCGTCCTGCACAACATCGTCGGGTGGCAGCTTGACCTTGCGGGCCACGGCCGGCAGGGTCGCGCCCTGCCCGACCAGGGTCGCCACGATCACCGCGAACGCCAGCCAGATGAACAGTTGCCGTGGGTACGCCCGGCCGTCGGCCAGGGTGAGCGGCAGGGCGAGGGCGGCGGCGAGGGTGACCACGCCGCGCATCCCGGCCCAGCCGATGACGATGGAGAAGCCGGCCTTCGGCGTGCTGTCCCGCCGACCGCTCCGGGGCGCCAGCAGGGCCAGGTAGGTGGCCGGGAAGAGCCAGACGAAACGGGCCAGGAAGACGACGAGCAGCACTGCCGCGGTGATCCAGGCCAGGAAGCCGATCGGCTGGTTGAGGTCGCGGACCACCTCCCGTAGTTGCAGGCCGACCAGCAGGAAGACCAGCCCTTCCAGCAGGAACTGGATCAGCCGCCAGAACGCGCCGACCTGGAGTCGGGAGGCGGCCGACATGAGCAGCGGCATCCGGTGGCCGATGCCGAGGCCGGTCACCACCACCGCCATCACCCCGGAGGCATGGATCTCCTCGGAGACGAAGACGACCGCGAACGGCACGATCAGCGACAGTGCGTTGTCCAACACCGGGTCGGTGATCCGCTTGTGCAGGAAGCCGAAGACCAGCACGCCGAGCAGGCCGACGAGGATGCCGCCGCCGGCGGCGACCAGCACCTCCCGACCCACGTCGAGGGCCCCGACGTGCCCGGAGGCCATGGTGGCCGAGACGGTCGCGACGCGCAGCAGCACCAGCGCGGTGGCGTCGTTGACCAGGCTCTCGCCTTCGAGGATGGTCACGACTCGCCGGGGCAGCCCGACCTTCCGGGCCACCGCGGTGGCGGCGACCGCGTCGGGCGGCGCCACCACCGCGCCGAGGGCCAGGCAGATCGCGTACGGCAGGTCGGGCAGGAGCAGATGGACGACGGTGCCCACCACGAAGGCGGTGAAGATCACCAGCCCGACGGCGAGCAGCAGGATCGGCCGCAGGTTGAGCCGGAACGCCGGCACCGACGTTTCCAGGGCCGCCACGTAGAGCAGCGGTGGCAGGATGCCCACCAGCACCAGGTTGGGGTCGAGCCGGATGTGCGGGAAGCCGGGCAGGAAGGACAGGGCGAGGCCGAGCACCACCAGCAGGATCGGCGCGAGTACGCCGATTCGGCGGGCCAGTGCCGCGCCGAACGTCGCGACCGCGAGGACGAGCACGACCTCGAACAGTGCTTCCATGGGGTACGAGGGTAGGCGTGTTCCGCTGACCCTCGCCGGCCCGGACGGCGGGCGGTGATCGGCCGGCAGCCGGGCCGGATCGACGCAGAGGTCCCCGACCTCGGTTACTCCGAGTGTGCGCCCGCTCCCGCGGTGGCTTCGCCCTCGCCGACCCAGACGGTCTTCGTGTTGCAGAACTCCCGCATGCCGACGGCGGACAGCTCGCGGCCGTAGCCGGAGTTCTTCACGCCGCCGAACGGCAGTTCCGGATAGGAGGTGGTCATGCCGTTGATGAAGACGCTGCCGGCGTCCAGGTCGGTGGCGAAGCGCTCCTGCTCGGCCGGGTCGGTGGTCCAGGCGTTCGAGCCGAGGCCGAAGCTGGTGCTGTTGGCGATCTCGATCGCCTCCTCGTACGAGGACGCCCGGTAGAGGCCGGCGACCGGGCCGAAGACCTCCTCGGCCCACATTCGCATCCCCGGCCGCAGGTCGGTGACCACGGTCGGCGGATAGAACCACCCGCCGCCGGCGGGCAGTTCTCCGCCGCAGAGGATGGTGGCGCCGCTGTCCGCCGCGTCCTGGACCTGCGCGTGCACCTCGGCGCGGCCCCGGTCGGTGGCCAACGGGCCGACGTCGGTGGCGTCGTCCATCGGGTCGCCGACCGTGAGTGCGGCCATCCGGGCGGCGAACCGCTCGGCGAAGGCGTCGAAGACGTCGGTGTGGATGATGAACCGCTTGGCGGCGATGCACGACTGCCCGTTGTTCTGGCAGCGAGCCGTGGTGGCCACCTCGGCGGCCCCGTCGAGGTCGGCCGAGGGCATCACCACGAACGGGTCGCTGCCGCCCAGTTCCAGCACGGTCTTCTTCAGTTCCCGGCCGGCGATCTGGGCGATCGAGCGGCCGGCGACCTCACTGCCGGTGAGGGTGGCCGCGCGGACCCGCGGATCGCTGAGGATCCGGTCGACGGCGTCCGAGCCGACCAGCAGGGTGGTGAACGCCCCCTCGGGGAAGCCCGCCCGGCGGAACAGTTCCTCCAGATAGAGGGCGGTCTGCGGCACGTTGGAGGCATGCTTGAGCAGGCCGGTGTTGCCGGCCATCAGCGCCGGCGCGGCGAAGCGCATGACCTGCCAGAGCGGGAAGTTCCACGGCATCACCGCGAGCACCGGCCCGATCGGCTGGTACCGGATGAACGCCCGCTTCGCCTTGACCGCCCCGGCGTCGGCCGGCTCGTCCGCGAGCATCCGCACCGCGTTGTCGGCGTAGAAGCGGCAGGCTGCTGCGCACTTGGTCACCTCGGCCTTGGCCGCCGCGTACGTCTTGCCCATCTCGGTGGTCATCATCCGGGCGGTCTCGTCCCGTTCGGCCTCCAGCAGTTCGGCCGCCGCGATGAGCCATCGACCGCGCTCGGCCAGGGTGGTGCCGTGCAGCTGCCGGAAGGCCAGGTAGGCCCGTTCGATGGCGGCGTCGACCTGCTCGTCCGACATCGGGTCGTACGTCTTGAGCACCTGTCCGGTGGCGGGGTTGGTGGTGGCGATGGGCATGGCTGCTCCTGTCACTCGAACAGCGAGTGCCGCGCGCCCGGCTCCTCGCGGTGGCGGGCGGCGCGGCGGCGCTGGATGATGACCAGGTCGACCACGGCCACTGCGGCGAGGATCGCGGAGACCACACCCAGCCAGGCCAGGTGCGCCGCGAAGGCGAACACCGCGAAGACGGTCATGATGACCAGGCCGAAGAGGGCGAGGGCGAGCCGCAGGTTCAGCGCGCTGTACGCGTGGCCGACCGTGCCACGGGCACGGCGGGGCTGTGATCGCGTCATTCCTCCGGGCTACCCCCGCATGGGCGGGGCTAACCGTCTCCTCCGCCGCCCCCGGCCGCTGGCCCCGGCCGCTGGCCCCGGCCGCTGGCCCCGGCCGCTGACCGGACTGGGACGGGCCAGTTCGCGGTGCCGCCCACGGGATGGCCGCCCGCTCGGGCAGCGGCGGTGATCCCGGCCACCAAGGGGCGGCTGGGGGATGCGACGGCCTGGTGGGGTGCGTTACAAGGCTGCGCCACGCCGGTTCCTGGATCGGCGGCAGCAGGAAGGATGACGGCATGACGATGACGCACGCGGCACCGGTGACCGTCGCCGTCGCCCGACGCGCCGATCCTGCGCGCAGCGACGAGATGGTGGCGTGGATGCGGGCCGGCACGGCGCTGGCCGAGAGCTTCCCCGGCTTCCTGGGTGCCGGGTTCGTACGCAGCGCGCCGGGGTCGCCCGAGTGGCATGTGATGTACCGGTTCGCCGACGAGGAGACGCTGCGCCGCTGGGAGGAGTCGTCCCAGCGGCACTGGTGGCTGACCTCGGCACAGGGCATGGTCGAGCACACCCGGGTCGAGCGCCGCACCGGCATCGAGGGCTGGTTCGATCCGTCGGTGGATCACGTGGTGGAGACCCTGACGGCCGCCGACGTCGCGCCGGCCCCGCCGCGGTGGAAGCAGGCGGTGACGATCTGGCTGGCGTTCTTCCCGCTGAGCCTCACCGCGACCCTGCTCACCGCGAGGTTCCTCGCCGACGTGCCCCTGGCGGTACGGACGCTGCTGATGACGCTCTGTCTGACCCCGTTGATGACCTACCTGGTGCTGCCCCGGATCACCCGGGCACTGCATTGGTGGCTGCACGGCCGGCCGGGGCCGTGGCGGCGCCTACCACGCTAATGTGAACGACGGTTGTCGATGCCAGATAGCTGACAGGGATTCTCACCGTTCCGGTCGTGCGCGTAGGGTCGGCGCACCGCATCGTGCCGCCGGACGGGGGGACGGAATGCCTCGACGTGGGGTCGCCGTGCTGGCCTGCCTGGCGGCGCTGGTCGCGCTGGCCTGTGACGGCGCCGCGACCCCTCGACCGTCGGGCTCAGCGGCCCCCCGGCCGTCGGGCTCGGCGCGGCCGGGCAGCCCGGCGGTGATGACCGCGCTGGGCGACTCGATCACCACCGGTTTCGGCTCCTGCCTGGTGCTGGTGAGCTGCGAGCGCAACTCCTGGTCGACCGGGGACGGCACCCGGGTCCGCAGCCACTACCGCCGGCTGCGCGAGCACGCTCCCGAGCTGCGGGCGTACGACCGGGCGACGCCGGGGGCCCGCGCGGCCGGGCTCGCCGAGCAGGCCGGCGCGGCGGTACGCGACGAGGCGGACTACGTCACGGTGCTGATCGGCGCGAACGACGCCTGCCGAGGTGACGTCGACGCGATGACCCCGGTGGCGACGTTCCGGAAGCAGGTCGACGCCGGCCTGCGGGTGCTGCGGGAGGGGCGGCCGAAGGCCCGGGTGCTGGTGGTGAGCATTCCCGACCTGTACCGGCTCTGGGAACTCGGGCACACCGAGCCCCGGGCGGTACGGGCCTGGTCACACGGCGTCTGTCCGGCGCTGCTGGCCGACGCGACGTCAACGGCGCCGGCCGCCGTGTCCCGGCGGGCCGGGTTCCGGGAGCGGATCGACGACTACGACGACCAGCTCCGCGCCGCCTGCCGGGCGTACGGGTCCCGCTGCCGGTGGGACGGCGGGGCGGCGCACCGGGCCCGGTTCAGCCTGGACGACGTCAACTCCCTCGACTGGTTCCACCCCGATGCCTCCGGCCAGAACCGGCTCGCAGAGGCGACCTGGGCCGCCGCCGGCTGGGCCACCGACTGACCCGGTCGGTTCAGGCCCGACAACGGATCCGGGCCGGTGCAGTCCCGCCCCGCGGCCACCCCGAGGGCGGAACCGGGCATTTCTCCCCGCTACCGGCAGCCCGGCCCGGCGACGGGACGCCACCGGGCCGGGCCGCGCCGTCAGCCGAGGATCGCGCCGACGACCTCGCCGGCCCGCCACTCGTGCTGCGCGTACGCCCACGGGAACGCGGACACCTGCACGGCCTGGGCGGCATCGGTGAGTGCCATGCCCTGCCAGCCGGGGATCTGCAGCAGGGCGGAGAGGAACTGCTTCGTGGCGTACGCGGGCCGCATCAGATCGCTCACCGCGCCCCAGCCGCTGCTCGGGCGCTGCTGGAACAGCCCGACCGAGTCGTGGTCCCAGCCGATGGCCTGGTGCGGGTAGTTCTGCGACTCGGGCAGCACGCCGCTGGCGTAGTTGTAGAGGTTGCTCTCCTGCATGGCGGTCGCCACCGCGATGATCAGGCCGCGCCGCGGCACGCCCATCTCCTGGCCGGCCCGGACGATGCTCACGGCGTTGGCCATCTGGTCCGCGTCCAGCCCGGCCACCGGCACGATCCGTCGCGGGGTGGGCTTCGGCTTGGGCTTTGGCTTGGGCTTGGTGGTCGCCTTGGGCTTGGCGGTCGGTTTGGGCTTCGCCGTCGGCGTCGAGGTGACGTCCGGGTCGGCGCTGGGGGTGGCGCTCGGGGTCGCGGCGAGGGCCTCGCGGGCCAGGCCACGGGAGGCGGCGTCGGCGGACGCGCGCTGGGCGACCTCCTGCGCCGACACGGAGGCCGAATCGTTGATCGAGCCGGCGCCGATCTGGCTGACGCCGATCAGGCCGAGGCAGCAGACCGCGCCGGCGGCGACCGCCAGCTTGGTGCGACCGGACCGGGCGGTGCGGGGGTTTGCGGGGTCGCTGGAACGGGTACGGAGGAAGTCGAGGGAAAGGCGTCGGGGGTGAGCCTCCAAAGAACCGGCTGACTGAACGGTGGAGTTGTTATCGTCCGAACGGTCAGCCGATCCGCCGAGGCCGTACTGGTCGTCGAGGGTGCCGTCGTCACGCATCCGACGAGGCTAAGGGGCGAATACACCGGTAACCGACGGTGAACGCGTGGCCCTCACCACACTTACCACCTGCGAAAACGGGTGCGGAGCCGCAGCGCGGTGCGCCTCGGACGACTCCTCGCGAAACGGTCGAACCTCCGGTCCACACCGGGCCGCGCACCTCGGGGCAGGAACGTCGCAGCCGTCCGAACCCCAGCCGGTGATCGACAAACTCATACTTTCGGCCGACCGTCAGCACGTCCTATCAGTGGACCCGACGGGCGGACCGGCGGTTCGGGCCGACCGAGGCACCCGGCGTGGCCGAATCGTGATCATCATTTCACCCGTAACGGAATGGACCACGGTGGCCGGTACGTTTGCCGGGACGGGAAGGCCGTCCCGGCACGGCCCTCCCGTACGCGCGTACCCCAGGGAGGTCTCCACCGGTGCTCGACCCACACGAGCTCTACGAACTCACCGACGATCTGCCCGACCTCGGCCAACCGGTGCTGATCCAGGCACTGACCGGCTTCGTCGACGCCGGCAGCGCCACCCGGCTGGCCCGGGAGCAGTTGCTCACCTCCCTCGAAGCGCAGCCGATCGCCCGCTTCGACGTCGACCAGGTCTTCGACTACCGCTCCCGCCGACCGGTGATGACCTTCGTCGAGGACCGCTGGGCCGACTACGACGCCCCGGCGCTGGAGCTGCACCTGCTGCACGACGACGACGAGACCCCGTTCCTGCTGCTCACCGGCCCCGAGCCGGACCTGCAGTGGGAGCGCTTCGTGGCCGCGGTCGCCGGCCTGACCGCCCGGCTCGGCGTACGGCTCACCGTCGGCCTCAACTCGATCCCGATGGCCGTGCCGCACACCCGGCCCAGCGGGGTCACCGCGCACGCGACCCGCCGCGAGCTGATCGCCGGGCACGACCCGTGGCTCCAGCGGGTCCAGGTGCCCGGCAGCGTCGGCCAACTGCTGGAGTTCCGCCTCGGCGAGCAGGGCCGCGACGCCCTCGGCTTCGCCGCGCACGTGCCGCACTACGTCGCCCAGGCCGAGTACCCGGCCGCCGCCGAGGCGCTGCTCGCCGCGGTGTCCCGCAGCACCGGCCTGTTGCTGCCCGTCGAGGAACTGCGCTCCGCGGCCGAGGTGGTCCGGGTGGAGATCGACCGCCAGGTCGCCCAGACCGAGGAGGCGGCCACCCTGGTCCAGGCCCTGGAAGAGCAGTACGACGCGTTCGCCCGGGGGCGGGGCGGAAAGAACCTGCTCGCCAACGAGACCGGCCCGCTGCCCACCGCCGACGAGCTGGGCGCCGAGCTGGAACGCTTCCTCGCCGAGCAGACCCGGCCGGGCGACACCCCGGAACGCTGACCGCGACCCGCCGCCGGTGGTGTCTCGCGGCGTCGGCCGCGCGACACCCCGGCGGCGCGGTACGGCGGGACGGCCGGCGATGCGGCAGGCTGGAGACATGCGCCTGGCGACCTGGAACGTCAACTCGGTGAAGGCCCGCCTGCCCCGGCTGCTGGACTGGCTGGCCACCACGGAGCCGGACGTCGCCTGCCTGCAGGAGACCAAGTGCCCCGACGGGGCGTTCCCGGTCGCCGAGGTGGGCGCGCTGGGCTACGAGGTGGCCAGCCACAGCGACGGCCGGTGGAACGGGGTCGCCCTGCTCTCCCGGGTCGGGCTGGCCGACGTGGCGGTCGGCTTCCCCGCCGAGCCGGGCTTCCCCCTGCCGGAGGCGCGGGCCATCTCGGCCACCTGCGGCGGGCTGCGGGTCTGGTCGGTGTACGTGCCGAACGGCCGCGCCCCCGACGACCCGCACTACGCGTACAAGCTGGCCTGGTTGGCCGCGCTGCGGGACGCGCTGGAGCCGGAGCTGATCAGCGGATCGCCGCTGGCGGTGTGCGGGGACTTCAACGTCGCCCCGACCGACGCCGACGTCTGGGACCCGGCGCTCTTCGTCACCTCCACCCACGTCACCCCGGCCGAACGGGCCGCCCTGGCCGCGCTGCGCGACCTCGGGCTCAGCGACGTCGTGCCCACCCCGATGAAGGGCCCGCACCCGTTCACGTACTGGGACTACCGGGCCGGCATGTTCCACCAGAACAAGGGCATGCGGATCGACCTGGTGTACGCCTCCGCGCCGTTCGCCCGCGCGGTCCGCTCCGCGTACGTGGACCGGGAGGCACGCAAGGGCAAGGGCCCCTCGGACCACGCGCCGATCGTGGTGGACGCCGACCTGGTGCCGGCCGTCGAGGCGTTCTGAACCCCGTAGGGTGGACGCATGGCAGTCGTGAAGATCAACGCGATCGACATCCCGCCGGGCGCCGGCGCGGAGCTGGAGAAGCGCTTCGCCGCCCGGGCCGGCGCGGTGGAGAACTCCCCCGGCTTCCTCGGTTTCGAACTGCTCCGCCCGGTTGCCGGCGAGAGCCGCTATTTCGTCTACACGAAGTGGGAGTCGGAGGAGGCGTACCAGGCGTGGGCGCAGGGGCCGTCCCGCGCCGCGCACGCCGGCGGCGAGGGTGCCGAGCCGCGCAAGCCGGTCGCCACCGGAGCCAATCTGCTCGAGTTCGAGGTCGTCCAGCAGGTTCCCGGCAAGGGCTGACGGATTCATCGGCCGACGCGGGGCCGGCCCGCCGGCCCAGGGTGACGATGGTGTCGCTCCCTCGCAGCGGCCGGTGGTCGGCGCCAATTGACCGGTCCCGGCATGATGCCCACATGACGCGTCCGCCGGTACGTGGTCGCCTCCTGCTCTGGCTGGTCGGCTCGGCCGCAGGTGGCCTACTGCTCGCGCTGCCGGACTCCGGGCCCCGGTTGTTCTCGTTCAGCCGGACGCACGGGCCCTCCCTGGTGGACCTCCTCGGGATGGTCATCGCGGTGGTCTCGTGGCTGCCCGTCGTATGGCTGATCTCGCGGCACCGGTCGGCGCTGCGTGGCGGTGCCGGCCGCGGCTCGGCCGGCCTGGCGGTGGCCGGTGTCGTCCTCCTGGTCGTCACCATCCGCGGCGACCTCGGTCTGTGGTGGCTGGCCCCGGTCACGCTGCTGGTGGCGGCGCAGCTGATCGCGCTGGTCTCGATCGCCCGCGAGTCCTTCGCCGAGCACGGCCCGCGCCACCGGCCCCCGGATGTCCCGGCCGGTTGACCGGCGCGCGCCGGTCAGGGCTCCTGGTTGTCGACCAGCGAGGCGAAGGTGATCACGTTGTCCGCGTAGCCGGTCCGCCCGCCGACAAACTGTCCGCCGCAGGTGATCAGGCGCAGGCCGGGCGGGCCGTCGTCGCCGTACACCCGGTCGGCGGGGAGGTCGGCCTTGCCGAAGTACTCGACGGTGTCGACCTTGAAGGTCACGACGCTCCGGTCCGCCCGGGTCACCTCGATCCGGTCCCCCGGCTTGAGATCGCGCAGGCGGTAGAAGACCGCCGGGCCGCTCTTGGTGTCCACGTGCCCGACGATGATCGCCCGGCCCGGTTCACCGGGCACCGGGCCGCGGTCGTACCAGCCGGTCTGGTCGTGCTGGCTCAGCGGCGGCACGTCCACCGAGCCGTCCTTCGCCTGGCCGACCGGGGTCACCGGCGCGCTCACGTCGATCGCCGGCACGGAGAGGCTCACCGGCCGACTCGCCGGCTGCCGGGACCGGGCCGGCTGGGCCCCGCCCGCCGTCGTCCCGGTCGCGTCGACCCAGTCGAACGGCCCGGCGGTCCGGCCGAGCCCGGCCCCGGTGGCGAAGACCCCGATCAGCACCAGCACCACGGCGAGCGGCGCCGACCAGGGACGACGGCCCTGGGCGCGGGCCACCCCGGCCGGCGCTCGGGAAACGGAGCGGGCGGCCATGCCGGGCTCAGCGGCGGGCGGTACGGGGCCGACGTGCCGCCACCATGCCGACCACCGCGCCGGCCACGGTCAGTGCCAGCCCGACCGGCACCAGGAACTTGCCGAAGCCGCTTTGGGCGGTTCCGCCGAAGCCGGTGGCCGGCCCGCGGCTGGGCGCCACGGCCTTGACCACCTGGAGCATCGTCGAGGCGGTCTGCCCGCTCGGGCACTCCAGCTTGACCCGGTAGTTGCCGGGTCGGGTGCGTTCGTTGACCATTGGCGAGGCGGTGAGCAGCCCGCGCTGCGGCTGCACCTGGACCCGGCCGAAGGCGTCGGAGACCACGATCGCCGGCACGGAGTTGTCCCGGCAGCTGGCCCGCAGGCCGACCAGGTAACCGGCTTCCACAGTGCTCGGGGTGACCTCGACGAAGATCAGGTCGGCGGGCGACTGCTGCTGGTCCGACGGACCGGGAGCCGGCTCGGCGGCGGGCAGCACCGCAAAGCGTGGGGCGGGCAGTGCGGGTGCCATCGCGAGCAGCGGGACGGCGACTGGCGGGGCGGCCAGTGCGGGCGCCGCCGCGAGCAGCGGGGCGGTGCCTGCGGCGGCCGCGATCAGCAGCGCCACGCGTCGCGTGACTGACACCATGCCCCCTCCCGGCTTGTCGACCACTCCAGCTAGCGCGTCTCGCGACCGGGCGTCGCGTCGGCGGGGTCGGGCCGCGGGCGGCCCGTCCTGCCGTACGGGATGAATCCTCTCACTCCCGGTCGCACCTCACATCCGTTCCGCGGCAACGGTCGCGTACGCTCGGGTCGCTGTGACCGCCACCGACCAGAACGCCGCGCCGCCCGCCCACGCCGCCGGCATCCGCACCTTCCATCCGCGCCGTGGCCGGATGACCGACCGGCAGCGCGCGGCGCTGGCCCGGCTCTGGCCCGCGTACGGCCTGGAGATCGCCGACCTCGACGGGCCGTACGATCCGACGGCGCTCTTCGGGCGGCGGGCCCCGCTGGTGTTGGAGATCGGGTCGGGGATGGGCGACGCCACCGCGGCGATGGCGGCGGCGGATCCGGACCGGCACTATCTGGCGGTCGAGGTGCACACGCCCGGAATCGGCAGCCTGCTGGAGCTGGCCGACCGGCAGGCGCTCAGCAACGTCCGGGTGGCCAAGGGCGACGCGTTGGACCTGGTCCGGGCGTTGCCGGAGGGGTCGCTGGACGCGGTGCACGTGTTCTTCCCCGACCCCTGGCCGAAGGCCCGCCACCACAAGCGCCGGATCATCCAGCCGACCCACGTGGCGCTGCTCCGGTCCCGGCTGGCCCCCGGCGGGACGCTGCACTGCGCCACCGACTGGGCCGAGTACGCCGAGTCGATGCGCGAGACGCTGACCGCCGACCCGGAGCTGGTCGACGTGCACGGCGGCTACGCGCCCCGCCCCGCGCACCGCCCGGTGACCAAGTTCGAACGCCGCGCCCTCACCGCCGGCCGCGACATCTTCGACCTCATCCACCGCCGAGGGTGAAAGGAAGGGCACCTTCTTAACGCCTGGCGTCGTACAGGGGCCCTTCCCAACACCGGCCCGACAGCGACGGCGGAACCCGGTTGGCGCGGAGGGCCATGATCCAGGCACGATGGGAGTCGCCATGACTCTCACCTCCGCGCTGCCGAAGAGCGCCGACCCCGACACCCTCTACGACACGTTCGCCGGCTGGGCGTCCGAGCGCGGTCTCGACCTCTACCCCCACCAGGAGGAGGCGGTCATCGAGATCGTCTCCGGGGCGAACGTGATCATGAATACGCCGACCGGCTCCGGCAAGAGCCTGGTCGCCATCGCGGCGCACTTCGCCGCCCTGGCCGACGACCGCACCAGCTTCTACACCGCGCCGATCAAGGCCCTGGTGTCGGAGAAGTTCTTCGCGCTCTGCGAGGTCTTCGGCGCGGAGAACGTCG
The DNA here is from genome assembly GCF_044765245.1 of Micromonospora sp. NPDC093277. NCBI lineage: Bacteria > Bacillati > Actinomycetota > Actinomycetes > Micromonosporales > Micromonosporaceae > Micromonospora > Micromonospora sp. NPDC093277. The sequence continues at coordinate 118,782 of NZ_JBIWJO010000008.1, read as the reverse complement.
GCATGCTGACCGGCGACGCCAGCGTCAACGCCGACGCCCCGATCATCTGCTGCACCGCGGAGATCCTGGCCAACCTCGCGCTGCGCGAGGGCGCCCAGGCCGACGTCGGCCAGGTGGTCATGGACGAGTTCCACTTCTACGCCGAGCCGGACCGGGGCTGGGCCTGGCAGGTGCCGATCATCGAGCTGCCGCAGGCGCAGTTCATCCTGATGTCCGCCACGCTCGGCGACACCACCCGCTTCGTCGACGACCTGACCCGGCGCACCGGCCGGCCGACCGCCGTCGTGCGCTCGGCCGAGCGGCCGGTCCCGCTCCTCTTCTCGTACGCGATGACCCCGCTGCACGAGACCCTCGAGGAACTGCTGGAGACGAAGCAGGCCCCGGTGTACGTCGTACACTTCACCCAGGCCGCCGCACTGGAACGCGCCCAGGCGCTGATGAGCGTCAACGTCTGCACCCGGGCCGAGAAGGACCAGATCGCCGTCGCGATCGGCAACTTCCGATTCACCTCCGGCTTCGGCAAGACGCTGTCCCGGCTGGTCCGGCACGGCATCGGCGTACACCACGCCGGCATGCTGCCGAAGTACCGCCGCCTGGTGGAGACCCTCGCGCAGGCCGGGCTCCTCAAGGTCATCTGCGGCACCGACACCCTCGGCGTCGGCATCAACGTGCCGATCCGCACCGTGCTCTTCACCGGACTGTCGAAGTACGACGGGACCCGGACCCGGCTGCTCAAGGCCCGCGAGTTCCACCAGATCGCCGGCCGGGCCGGCCGGGCCGGCTTCGACACCCTCGGCCGGGTGGTGGTGCAGGCGCCCGAGCACGTGATCGAGAACGAAAAGGCCCTCGCCAAGGCCGGCGACGACCCGAAGAAGCGCCGCAAGGTCGTGCGGAAGAAGCCCCCGGAGGGCTCGATCGGCTGGGGCCGGCCCACCTTCGACCGGCTCGTCGAGGCCGAGCCGGAGCCGCTCACCTCCAGCTTCCAGGTCAGCCACTCGATGCTGCTCAACGTCATCGGCCGACCCGGCGACGCGTTCGCCTCGATGCGCCACCTGCTCACCGACAACCACGAGGACCGGGCCGCCCAGCGGCGGCACATCCGCCGGGCCATCGCCATCTACCGGGCACTGCGGGCCGGCGGGGTGGTCGAGGAGCTGCCCGAGCCGGACGAGCAGGGCCGCCGGGTCCGGCTCACCGTCGACCTCCAGCTCAACTTCGCGCTCAACCAGCCGCTGTCGCCGCTGGCCCTGGCCGCCATCGAACTGCTGGACCGCGAGTCCCCGTCGTACGCCCTCGACGCGCTGTCGGTGATCGAGTCGATCCTCGACGACCCGCGCCAGGTGCTCTCCGCCCAGCAGTTCAAGGCCCGCGGCGAGGCGGTCGCCGCAATGAAGGCCGAGGGCATCGAGTACGAGGCCCGCCTCGAACTGCTCGACGAGGTGACCTGGCCCAAGCCGCTCGCGGAGCTGCTGGAGAACGCGTACGAGATGTACCGGCAGGGGCACCCCTGGGTGGCCGACCACCAGCTCTCCCCCAAGTCGGTCGTCCGGGACATGTACGAGCGGGCGATGACCTTCCCCGAGTACGTGCAGTTCTACGGCCTGTCCCGCTCGGAGGGCCTCGTCCTGCGCTACCTCGCCGACGCGTACAAGACGCTGCGGCAGACCGTCCCCGAGGACGCCAAGACCGAGGAGCTGGTCGATCTCATCGAGTGGCTGGGCGAACTGGTCCGCCAGGTCGACTCCAGCCTCATCGACGAGTGGGAGCGGCTGCGCAACCCGTCCGACGTCGAGGAACTCGCCGCGTCGCTGAACGACCGGCCGCCCGCGGTCACCCGCAACGCCAGGGCGTTCCGGGTGCTGGTCCGCAACGCGCTGTTCCGCCGGGTCGAGCTGGCCGCGCTGCGCCGCTGGGACCTTCTCGGGGAACTGGACGCGCAGAACGGTTGGGACGCGGACGCGTGGGCCGACGCGCTGGAGCCGTACTTCGAGTCGTACGACGGGATCGGGGTCGGGCCGGACGCGCGCGGGCCGGCACTGCTCATGATCGAGCAGGGCCGCGAGCGGTGGACCGTACGCCAGATCCTCGACGACCCGGACGGCGACCACGACTGGGGCATCAGCGCCGAGATCGACCTCGCCGCCTCCGACGAGGCCGGCGCGGCGGTCGTGCGGATCACCGACGTCGGGCAGCTCTAGGGATGGCGGCGGGACCCTTGGCCCTCCCACCGAGGGTGGTTGCGGCCTAGGGTCGAGGACGACCCGCGCGATGACGGTACGCAGTGGTGCCGCGACCACCTGTCGCCGGGCGACGCCCCAGCCCGACGGTGAGGAGCAACCGCCATGGCCGACGGCCGCCCGGCCGACCGATCGCCCCTGCGCTTCTTCCTGCTCGTCTTCGCCCTGGCGATTCCGTTCTGGCTCCTCCAACCGCTGACCGAGGGCGTGTCGGACGTGCTCCCGATGCGGCTGCCGAGCAGCGCGGCGATGTTCGTCTGCCCGTTCATCGCCGCGCTGATCCTCACCCGGACCGACCGCCGGCCGGGCAGCACCCGGCGCCTGCTCCGGCACAGCGTCAGCCGGCAGGGCATCGACCGCAGGCGGTGGTACCTGCCGGCATTGCTGATCATGCCGGTGCTCATGCTCCTGTCGTACGTGGTGGCGCGCGCCATGGACGACCCGGTGCCCGCTCCCCGCTTCGACCTCACATACATCCTGGTCGCCTGCACGCTGTTCGCCGTCGCCGGCCTCATGGAGGAGGTCGGCTGGATGGGCTACCTCGGCGGGGTCCTGCAACAACGGCGCAACGCCCTGTGGGCCGCGACCCTCCTCGGGACGGTCTGGGCCGTCTGGCACATCGTGCCGTACGCGCAGGCCGGCCACTCCGTGAAGTGGATCACCTGGCAGTGCGTGCTGACGGTAGCGCTGCGGGTCATCATCTTCTGGCTCTACAACAACAACGCGGGCAGCGTGCTGCTGGCGAGCCTCTTCCACGCCAGCATCAACGTCAGCGACGCGCTCTACCCGGTCGACGGGTCCGCCTACAACCCGGTCATCTCCGGTGCGGTGATCGTGCTGGCCGCCATCGTCATCGCCTTCCTCTGGGGCCCGACCACGCTGACCCGGTTCCGCTGGTCCTCATCACACTCCGGCGCGCCCGAGGCCGACCCGGTTGGTCGCGAGACGGCCCAGTTGCCCGGCTCGGGCATTTCGGGTCAGCAGTCGGCGTAACGGCCAGCAGCGGGCCGGCTAGCAGCGGCCGGGTTCCGTCCGGCCGGGTGCCGTCCGGCTGGCAGCGGTCCGGGCGGCGGGGGCTGGGCGGCGGGCCGGGCGGCGCGGCCGCGCACGCGTCCCAACCATGCCGGAAGCACGGCTGGGAAATGTCAGACCGGTCGATTAGAATGTATGTACTAATCGAGCCGCTGACCTGGGAGGATGCTCGTGAACGCGCCCACCTCCGCCGCCCCTGTCACCCCCTACGCCACCCTCCTCGGGTTCACCCGGTACGTGGACCGCACCGGGCCCACCAAGGCCTCCTTCGTCGGAGGCCTGCGCAAGCAGCGGGCGAGCCGGCACGGCTTCAACCCGCACGGCCAGTTCGTCAAGGCGCTCAAGGCCGACATCGCCTTCCACACCGGCGGCATCCACCTGTCCCAGGTCGCCGACCTGGTCAAGCCCCGCTGGCGCCCGCTCTACGAGGCGCTCGTGCCCGGCGCGACCACCTGGCTGCACTCCCTCGGCGAGCCGGCGGCCGTCGACCTGGCACAGACCCGGGACGCCCTGGCCATGCTGGGGGACCTGCCCGTCAAGATCAACCCCCAGTTCGGCGTCCGGTACGCCGACGGCCGCGCCGAGGCGATCCGCCTGCACTTCGACGAGGCACCGCCGAGCGAGGAGGCCACCCTGGCCACGCTGCATCTGATGGCCCGGCACATGGACGCGGTCCTGCCGCACGCCGAGCCGGTCCTGGTCGACGTCCGCCGCGGCGAGTCCCACCGCATGCCCACCTCGGCCAGGCCCGACCACCTCGAACAGTGGCTGGCCGGCGAGGCCGCCGCCTTCCGCGCCATCTGGTCCACCCCCGCCTGACACCTGACCCTGACCCTGCCACGCCGCCCGCTGGCGGGCAAGATCACGCTCGATCCAGGAAGTAGTGGCCTCCACCGCTCGAGAGGCCACTACTTCCGCTTTTGAGCACGATCTTGGCGAGCGGCGGTCCGGTTATCCACAGGGGCGGTGCTGAGGGCAGGCGATCGGGCAGCGTGGGCGTATGCCTAAATCTCCTCGGCGACCGCCCCAACTGCGCGGTCGGATCTTCCGTGGTTCCGTGGCGGTGCACCGTGGTCTGCTGACCCGCAACGATCTCCGTAGCTCGGCTTGGCGTCCGCTTTTCCGCGACGTCTACGCCGATGCGCAGCTGAGAGTGAGCCATGCCGACCGGTGCACCGCCGTAATCCGCTGGCTGGTCCCGCACGGCAGCGCCATCGCGGGCCGTTCGGCCGCGGCCCTCTACGGCGCTGGGCATGTCGCCCCCGACCAGCCCGTCGACGTGCTCACCCCCACACCGCCGCGCCCTTCAGCACCCGTCTCCACTCCGGCAGACGCCCCGTCGGCACCCAGCCCCACACCGCCACACACTTCAGCACCCGTTACCACGCCGGCCGCCCGTCCGGCAGGGGTCTCCGCCACCAATCCGGCGGCGCCGGGCTGCGTTCCCGCTCGGCGCGGGCCGATGACAGGTCTGCGGGTGCACCGTGCCGAGGTGGACCCGGGCGACGTCGTGGTCCGGGCCGGAATCCTGATCACCTCGCCGGCGCGTACCTGCTGGGACCTGGCGCGGTGGCTCGATGTGATCGAGGCAGTGGTGCTCATCGACGGCCTGCTGGCCCATGGGCTCACCGACGTCACCGCCCTGCGGGAATACGCCCTGGCCAGGGCGGGCAGGCGCGGCTGGCGGTCGTTGCTGCGCGCCGTCGATCTCGCCGATGCCGGCGCAGAGTCGCCGCAGGAGTCCCGCACCCGCGTCCGGCTGGTGCTGGCCGGCCTGCCCCGACCGCGCACCCAGTGGGTGGTGTCGGAACGGGGTCGCTTCGTCGCCCGGCTGGATCTGGCGTGGCCGGAGTGCAAGGTCGCGGTCGAGTACGACGGACTGTGGCACGACGGTCCCGAGCAGTTCCACCGGGACCGCCGACGGCTCAACCGGCTGCTCGGGGCGGAGTGGATCGTCCTGCACGTCACGGCGAAACGCCTCCGCGACGACTTCGACGGAATCCTCGCCGAGGTCCGCGCGGCCCTCCGCTCCCGTGCCTGGCCCACGGCCCCGACGTAAAGATCACGCTCGAACATGGATGTAGTGGCCTCACCATCGCGCGGAGGCCACTACATCCTGGATCGAGCGCGATCTTGCGGCGCAGGAACGCGCCGAACGGCTCAGGCGGAGAGGTGCTGCTGCAGGTCGTCGAGGATGTTGTTGGCGGCGGTTACGCCGATGCCGGTCATCCAGGTCTCGTCGGAGACGACGTGGGCCTTGCCGGCCTTGACCGCCGTGAGGCCCTGCCAGAGGGTGCCGGCGGTGACCTTGGCCTGCTCGGCGGCGGCCTTCTCGCCGTACGCGGTGACGAAGATGACGTCACCGTCCACCTCGTTGACCCGCTCCGGGCTGACCTGTTCGAAGCGCCGCTCCTGCTTGCCTTCGAGGCGCTGCCGCTCGGGGCGGCCCAGCCCGGTGTCGCCGACGACGATGCCGGAGAACGACTCCGGGCCGTACACCCGGATGTTGCCGGGCATGAAGCGCACGATGGAGATCTGCCGGGACGCGGCGTCGCCGAGCGATGCGCCGAACTCCTTCGCCCGCTTCTCGTACGCCGCGAGAAGATCGCCAGCCTGCTGCTCCTTGCCCAGCGCCTTGCCGTCGAGGAGGAAGTTCTCCTTCCAGGTGACGCCCACCTTTTCGGTGAAGACGGTCGGCGCGATGGCGGACAGCTCGTCGTAGAACTTCTCCTGGCGGAACTTGCTGCCGAGGATCAGGTCGGGCTTGAGCGCGTTGATCGCCTCGAGGTCGGGCTCGGTGAGCACCCCGACCTCCTTGATCCCGGCGAGCTTCTCCGCGCCGAAGTAGGTGGGCCAGCTCTTCGCCTCACCGGCGGTCGCGGCGCCGACCGGCGTGACGCCGAGCGAGAGCGCGGTGTCGATCTTGTCGGTGTCGAGCACCACCACGCGCTTCGGGTCGGCAGGCACCTTGGTGGTGCCCATCGCGTGGGTGATCTCCCGGGTCTCCCCGGTGGCGGTGCCGGGGGCGGGGTCGCTCTCTCCACAGGCGGTGAGACCGACGCCGAGGGTGAGTGCGGTGGTAAGTGCGACGGCGAGACGACGCATCAAGGGTCCTTTCTTGTGGTACGGGTCGACGGGCGCTCAGGCGTCGCCGACGGAGGAGCCGGCCGGGGCCGGAGCAGATGGGACCGACGGAGCAGCCGGGCCCGGAGCAGATGGGACCGACGGAGCAGCCGGGCCCGGAGGAGCCGCCGGGGCGGAGGAACCGGCCGGGGCCGGCACAACAGACGGGGCCGGCACAACAGACGGGGCCGGCACAACAGACGGGGCCAGCGAATCGGCCGCGCCGGGAGAAGCGGCCAGGGTGGCCGAGGTATGGGTGAGGGCGGGCACGATGAGGGGGGCACCGGTGACCGGGCAGGGCACGACCACGCAGTCGAGCCCGAACACCGCCCGGACCAGGTCGGCGGTGAGGATCTCGCGCGGGGGCCCGGCCGCCACCACCGCGCCGTCCCGCATGGCGACCAGGTGATCGGCGTACCGGGCGGCCTGGTTGAGGTCGTGCAGCACGGCGACCACGGTCCGGCCGCGCTCGGCCCGCAGCCGGTGCAGCAGGTCCAGCACCTCGACCTGGTGGGCGAGGTCGAGGAAGGTGGTCGGCTCGTCGAGCAGCAGTGCCTCGGTGTCCTGGGCCAGGGTCATGGCGATCCAGACCCGCTGCCGCTGCCCGCCGGAGAGGGTGTCCACCGCCCGGTCGGCGAGCCCGGCGACGTCGGCGAGGGCCATGGCCTGCTCGACGGCCCGGCTGTCCTCCGTCGACCACTGCCGCCACCAGCGCTGGTACGGCTGCCGGCCCCGGCCGACCAGGTCCGCCACGGTGATCCCCTCGGGCACCAGCGGGCTCTGCGGGAGTACGCCGAGGCGCCCGGCCACCTCGCGGGTGGGCAGGTCGCGGATCGCCGTACCGTCGAGCAGCACGGTGCCGTGGCGCGGGGCGAGCAGCCGGGCCATGGTGCGCAGCAGGGTGGACTTGCCGCAGGCGTTCGGCCCGACGATGACGGTGAACGCGTCGGCGGGCAGGTCGAGGTCCAGCCCGTCCAGCACGGTCCGGCCGTCGTAGCCGACGACCAGGTCGCGGGTGGACAGCTTCGCGGTCACGACCGCCTCCCTCGAGTACGTAGCAGCAGGAACAGCAGGTACGGCCCGCCGATCGCGGCGGTGAGCACCCCGGCGGGGAGTTGGGTGGGGGCGAACAGGCGGCGGCCGGCGAGGTCGGCCAGCACCAGCAGCAGTGCCCCGAGCAGCGCGGCACAGAGCAGTGGTGGCCGTTCCGCCCGGACCAGCCGGCGAGCGACCTGCGGGGCGACCAGGGCGACGAAGTCCACCGCGCCGACCTGGGCGGTGACGGTGGCGGCGACCAGCACGCCGGTGGCGGCCAGCCCGATCCGGCGGGCGACCGGGCGCAGTCCGATGCCCCGGGCGGTGTCGTCGTCCAGCGCGGTGCTGCGCAGCGCCCAACCGGCCCAGGCGAGCACCGGCAGCAGCACGGCGAGGGTGGCGCCGATCCAGGCGGCTTCGGTCCAGCCCTTGCCCGCGAGGGTGCCGATCAGCCAGACCTGGGCGCGCAGCCCGTCGATCGGGTCGGCGGTGAGCATCACCACCTCGGTGAGCGCGCGGAACGCGAACGCCACCGCCACCCCGGCGAGGACGAAGCGTTGCGCCGCCAGCCCGTGCCGGGCACCGAGGGCGAACACCGCGACCGCCGCGACCAGGCCGCCGAGCAGCGCGGCCGGTGCGACCACGATCGCGGCGGCACCGCCGGTGAGGGCCACCGTCGCGGCCAGCCCGGCGCCCTGGGTGACTCCGATGACGTCGGGGCTGGCCAGCGGGTTGCGGGCGACGCTCTGGATCAGGGTGCCGGCCACGCCGAACGCGGCCCCGGCCAGCGCCGCGAGCGCCGCGCGAGGCAGTCGCAGGTGCAGCACCACGAGGTCGTACGGGGTGCCGGCGCCGGAGAGCGAACGCAGCACGTCGACGGGTGCGACGTACGGGGTGCCGAGCGAGAGGCTGAGCACGACGGCGCCGGCCAGCAGCAGGACCAGGGTGGCAGCCACGAGCATCGGGCGGCGGCGGACCTGCACGGTCACCGGCCCGACCCGCAGCAATGACCGCCCGGGCAGGACCAGGGTCGGTGTACTCATCGGGCCACCTCGCGGACGCGGCGGACGGAGCGGGGCGTCATGCGGCCACCGACCCGGGCGCGGCGGACGGAGCGGGGCGTCACGCGGTCACCGACCCGGGCGCGGCGGACGGAGCGGGGCGTCACGCGGTCACCTCCGGGCGCAGGGTGGACGGGGCGGGGCGTCACGCGGTCACCACCCGGGCGCGGCGGACCAGGAAGGCGAGCAGCGGCGCGCCGAGCAGCGCGGTGACGATGCCGGCCGGGATCTCGCCGGGCGGCGCAACCAGCCGGCCGACGATGTCGGCGGTGAGCAGCAGGGCCGGGCCGAGCAGTCCGGCGACCAGCAGGGTCCACCGGTGGTCGGCGCCGACCAGGGCCCGGGCCAGGTGCGGCACCGCCAGCCCGACGAAGGCGATCGGCCCGGCGGCGGCGACCGCGGCACCGGTGAGCAGCACGCCGGCGGCCCCGGCGCCGAGGCGGACCAGGGCGGTCCGGTGTCCCAGGCCGGTGGCGACGTCGTCGCCGAGGGCGAGCGCGTCCAGGCCCCGGGCGACCAGGGCGGCCAGCGCGGCGCCGGCGAGGACGATCGGGAGCACCTGCCCGGCGACGCCGACGTCCCGGCCGGTCAGGCCGCCGACAACCCAGAACCGGTACTCCTCGAAGGTGCGGGCGTCGATGCTGAGCAGCGCGTACACGATGGCACCGAGACTGGCGTCGAGGGCCGCGCCGACCAGCGCGAGGGTGACCGGGCTGGTGCCCTCGCGGGTGCGGTTGGCGATGGCGAAGACCAGCAGGCCGGCGAGGAGCGCGCCGCCGACGCCGAACCAGACGTACCCGGACAGGGTGCTGACGCCGAAGACGGCGATGGCTAGCACCACGCCGACGGACGCGCCGGCGCTGACGCCGAGGATCCGCGGCTCGGCGAGGGGATTGCGGGTGACGGCCTGGAAGAGCACCCCGGCGAGGGCCAGGGCGAGCCCGACGACCAACCCCAGGGCGGTACGCGGCAGCCTCAACTCCCGGACGATCGTGCTGGCGTCGCCGCCGTCCGGGGCGGTGAGCGCGGTCCACACCGCCTCGGCGGGCAGCGACCGGCTGCCGAGTGCCAGGCTGGCGACCAGTGCGACGGTGAGCAGGAGCGCCGCCGCCAGGGTGACCGCGAGGCGGCGGCCGACGCCTCGGCGGGTGGGGGTGCCGGCCCGGGCGGGCCGGACGGCGACGCTGGTCACGGGCAGTCCGTCCTGTTGGCTTAGGTTCGCCTTACCTTAACGGAAGAGGTTAGGTGAGCCTAACTCGGGATCGTCGATCTTCCGGCCGGGTTGCAGCTCCAGTGACGGGAGGCGCGAGGGTGGAGAACATGAACGGCGAGCGGCTCTACTCGATCGGCGACCTGGCCCGGCGGACCGGGATGACGGTCAAGACCATCCGGTTCTACTCCGACCGGGGGATCGTGCCGCCCACCGACCGCAGCCCGACCGGCCACCGCCGCTACGGCCTGGACGCCGTCGCCCGGCTGGACCTCGTACGGACCCTGCGCGACCTCGGGCTGGACCTGGCCACGATCCGCGGCATCGTGGACCGGGAGATCCCCCTGCCCGAGGTCGCCGCGGCGCACGCCGAGGCACTGGCGGCCCAGATCCGCGTACTGCGCCTGCGGCGCGCGGTGCTGGCAGCGGTGGCCCGGCGCGGGTCCACACCCGAGGAGATGAGGCTCGTGCACAGGCTGGCGAAACTCTCCGACGCCGAGCGCCGGCGACTGATCGACGAGTTCCTGGACGCCGCCTTCACCGGCCTGGCAGCCAACCCCGCGTTCGCGGGGATCAGGCGCTCCCTGACCCCGGAACTCCCCGATGACGCTGACGCCGAACAGGTCGAGGCCTGGGTGGAGTTGGCCGAGCTCGCCCAGGACCCGGACTTCCGGGCCAGCCTGCGGCGGCTGGCCGAGCAGCACGCGGCGGACCACGCCGACGCGCCGGCCGTACGCCGGGACGCGGTCGCGCTGGTCCGGGAGCAGGCCGCGCCGGCCCTGGCCACCGGCGTCGACCCGACCTCGCCCCGGGCCGATCCGGTCGTCGCCGCGATCACGGACCGGTACGCACGACTCTGCGGCCGCCCCGACGACACCGCCCTCCGGCGACGGCTGCTGGACCGGCTGGAAGCCGCGAACGACCCCCGTCGCGAGCGCTACCTGTACCTGCTCTCAGTGATCAACGGCTGGTCGGCGGCCGAGAGCCTGGCGCCGGTCCTCGACTGGTCGGTCCGCGCCCTCCGAGCAAGGACCACCGGGTAGCCCCTTTTCATCTGTTTTGCGCCCTACGCTGAGGGCATGCGATTCGACCAGCACACCGTGGTCCTCCTGGTGCGCCCCGACGACCCGCCCGAGCTGCCGCGGGACGCGGTCGACCGGTTGCAGGACGCGCACCTGGCCCACCAGGCGGGGCTGGTGGAGCAGGGGGCGCTCCTGGCCGCAGGCCCGTTCCTCGGCGGCGACGACGAGCGGATCCGCGGCTTCGCGGTGCTCTCGGTGGACCCGCAGATGGCCCGCGAGCTCTACGCCAACGATCCCGCCGTGAGCTCCGGACAGCTGGTCGCCCGGGTGATGAGCTGGCTGGTGCCGGAGGGCGTGCTCCGGTTCGAGTCGGTCCCGGTGCCCACGTCGATGCTGGAGATGGCGTCCGGGGACTGACCGGTGGTGCGCTGGCCAAGAACGTTCAAAGGGTGGACGTTCTTGGCCAGCGTTGACTAGCGAAGCGGGATCCCGGCTTGACGAGCGGCCTGCTGACCGCCGAACACCGGCAGGGAGATGTGGCTGACCTTGGTGTTGACGGTGATGGTCGGCCGCGAGGTGAGCCTGTCGGCCGAGTAGCTGCGGTAGCTACCGACGATGATGACGCCGATCCGGTTGCCGGCGGAGAAGACGTAGTCCTCCGGCAGCAGCGGAATGCTGAGCTCGTACGCCTGGCCCGGCGCCATGGGCTCGTCCACCGCGTTGGTGTTGCGGTTCTGCCCGTCGAAGATCCCCTTGCTCACCCGCCATTGGTTGACGTTGGTCGGCCGGTACGCAACGGGCCGGTAGCAACCGTCGTCAGCCGGGCTCGACTCGCCGTAGCACTCCTCGGGCAGGGTCGTCTGGATGACTCCGTCGCCGGTCCGGCTGTTCTGCGTGCTCGGCCCGTACTCCACGAGGATCGCGCCGAAGTAGGCCTCGTCGAGACTCGACGATGCGGTCAGGCTGATCACGGGGGTGCCGGAGATGCGGAGGTCCTCGTCGAGCGGCGGGGACAGGAAGGCCAGGCGGTTCCCTGACGGCTGGTTCGGGTTGTCGATCATCGCCGCTTCGAGTTGGTTGGGGTCGTCGATGAACGAACGGGTCGTCGGCGCGCCCGTGGCCGGGGTGAGTGCCAGTCCCCCGGCGCTGTCCGAGCCGGGACGCAGCCACATGTTGACGTTCCCGGTGCGGGGAATCGGCCAGTCGGCGTGCTGCTCCCAGACGCCGACGGACGGTTCCACATCCACCTTCGGCTCGTTCGTGATGCCGTTGTCGATCCCGTGGAGCCAGTAGTCGAACCAGCGGTGGAGCGTGTCGACCCACACGTCCCGACGGAAGTCGAAGGGATCGATGTGACCAACGCGGCCGAGCCACAGCTTGCGCGAGACGTCGTACGTCTTCAGCGCCTGCCAGAACTTGCTGAAGTGGTCGGGCCGGACGTTGTCGTCCTGGATGCCGTGGACGAGGAACACGCTGGCCTTGATGTTCGCGGCGTCGTCCAGGTAGTTCCGCTCGTGCCAGAACGGCGTGTAGTTGCCGTGTTCGTCGCCGTCGTCGGCCCCGATCTCATTCCAGACCGGCGCGCACCTGGACTGACGCCGCGGGTCGTCAGCCGTGACGGTCCGGGCGAGCGACTCCAGGTAGTTGTTGCCGCGCGTGACGATGCCGTTGGTACGCGTGTAGTCGTAGTAGTTGTACGGCCCCGAGATGGGGACGACGGTGGACAGGCCACTGACGCCGGATGCCGCTGCCGCCATCGCCAGTGATCCGTCGTACGACTTTCCGATCATCGCGGACTTGCCGTTGTGCCAGTCGACCACTACCGGATTGCCGTGCGAGTCGTGCCCGCCGCGGCGGCCGTTCAGCCAGTCGACGACTGCCGGGCCGGAGGCATTCTCGTTCGCGCCCTGGATCGTCGGGCAGCCGGTGGAACCGGCCGTGCCGGGCATGTCGACGAGTGCGACGGCGTAGCCACGGGGCACGAAGTAGTTGTCGTAGAACAGCGGCCAGCGGTCGAGAAGGCCGTCACCATCGACGTCGGCCTTGAGTTCGGACTCGTTGCCGCGCCCCAAGGTCGTGTAGTACGGGCTGTCGTCGATGATGACGGGCACCTTCAGGCCCTGCTTGGTGGCCGCCGGCCGGATCAGGTCGACGCGGATGACATCCTTGATGCCGTCCCGGTCGCTGTCGAAGTCGGTGTCGACCCAGATCCGTTCGCGGATCGCGTCGGCGTAGCCGAACACCGGCTGGGTGACGCTGTCCTGCACGACGATCGTCGGGGTCTCGGCCCGCTCGGCGGCGATCGCCGGCGCCGTCGCGGTCAGCATCGCCATTGCTGCGCCGACCGAAATGATCGACCTCATAGCTTGCCTCCTCATTCGGCTCACGGGCAGCGTTCACCTGGCGCGCCGACTCGATCACTATGGGCACGCTACGAAAAGGCGGATTGATCGTCATCAAGCAGATGCACGAAGTCCACGGCAGCTCGCATAGACATCTGCCGAGGTGCCGCGCGGGTCATCGCCGATATCGTCGGGCAGGCGGCCGTCGCCGCCTCCTGCCGACGAGTCAAGGATTCAGCGCCTACTGGTCCTCCGCGGCCTGCCGGCTGCCCGGCACCACCGGCAGCGGCCACACCCCGGTCCGCGGTGTGGTCAACACGTCCACCTGGTGGTCCGCCCGGACGTACGTCTCGGGCAGCAGGTCGGCCACCGGGACCGTGCGCAGCGCGTCCATCGGGCCGACGATCACCTTGATCGACGGGAAGTAGTCGAGAAGCACCTGCCGGCAGCGACCGCACGGCGGGATGACGCCCCGGCCCCGGTCGCCCACCGCGACGATGGTCTCCAGCTCGCCGGCGCCCTGGGTGGCGGCGGCACCGATGGCCACCACCTCGGCGCACGGGCCCCCGGTGAAGTGGTAGACGTTCACGCCGGTGAAGACCCGGCCGTCGGTGGTCCGCGCGGCGGCGGCGACGCTGTGGTTGTCGCTGCGGCAGCGCAGCTTGGCGACGGCCGTGGCGGCCTGCACCAGCGCCCGGTCGGTGTCCCGCATGATCATCACGTCCCCGTCGTCGGCCTCGGTCGGCGGCCACTCTAGTGCGGCGTCCGGCGACGTTCACGCGTGTCGGGTGAGTGTCGTGGCCCCGGTGGTCGGCGGTAACCCCGGAGCGCTCTGGCGCGCGGCTGCCTATCCTTGGCGACGACATGCAGAATCCAGCCGTACCCGCCGCCCCCGAGACCGCCCGCGACCTGCACCGCCGCCTCTCCCCCCTGATGTTCCGCGACCAGCGCCGGCTCCAGCGGCGGCTGGAGGGGGCCCGGAAGCTGCGCGACCCGCAGCGGCGCGACGCGGCGCTGGCCGAGATCGCGGCCGAGGTCGCGCGGGCCGAGGCGCGGCTGGCGAGCCGGCAGGCCGCCGTGCCGGTGATCACCTACCCGGCCCAGTTGCCGGTCAGCGAGCGCAAGGACGACATCGCCGCCGCCATCCGCGACCACCAGGTGGTGATCGTGGCCGGCGAGACCGGCTCCGGCAAGACCACCCAGCTGCCCAAGATCTGCCTGGAGCTGGGGCGCGGGATCAACGGGCTGGTCGGGCACACCCAGCCCCGCCGGCTCGCCGCGCGGACGGTAGCCGACCGGATCGCCGAGGAGCTCGGCACCGAGTTGGGCGACGTGGTCGGCTACAAGGTGCGCTTCGCCGACCAGGTCAGCGAGAACAGCCTGGTGAAGCTGATGACCGACGGCATCCTGCTGGCCGAGTTGCAGACCGACCGGATGCTGCGCCAGTACGACACGTTGATCATCGACGAGGCCCACGAGCGCAGCCTCAACATCGACTTCATCCTGGGCTACCTGAAGCAGCTCCTCCCCCGCCGCCCCGACCTCAAGGTGGTCATCACCTCGGCGACCATCGAGACCGACCGGTTCGCCAAGCACTTCGCCGACGCCGAGGGCAACCCCGCGCCCGTCGTCGAGGTGTCCGGCCGGACGTACCCGGTGGAGGTGCGGCACCGGCCGCTGGTCGAGGTCACCGAGGCCGAGGAGGCGGACGAGGCCGACGAGGAGAACGTCCGCGACCAGATCCAGGCCATCGGCGACGCGGTCGAGGAGCTGGCCGCCGAGGGCCCGGGCGACATCCTGGTCTTCCTCAGCGGCGAGCGGGAGATCCGGGACACCGCGGAGGCGCTCGGCAAGCTGGTGCAGAACAAGCGGTCCCTGCTCGGCACCGAGATCCTCCCGCTCTACGCCCGGCTCTCCACCGCCGAGCAGCACCGGGTGTTCGCCCCGCACGCCGGGCGCCGGGTGGTGCTCGCCACCAACGTCGCGGAGACCTCGCTGACCGTCCCCGGCATCAAGTACGTGGTGGACCCGGGCACGGCCCGCATCTCCCGCTACTCCAGCCGGCTCAAGGTGCAGCGGCTGCCGATCGAGCCGGTGTCGCAGGCGTCGGCCAACCAGCGCAAGGGGCGCTGCGGGCGCACCTCGGACGGCATCTGCATCCGCCTCTACGACGAGCCGGACTTCGAGTCCCGCCCCGAGTTCACCGACCCGGAGATCCTGCGCACCAACCTCGCCTCGGTCATTCTCCAGATGACCTCGATCGGGCTCGGCGACATCGCCGCGTTCCCGTTCATCGACCCGCCGGACCGGCGCAACATCACCGACGGCGTGAACCTGCTGCACGAGCTGGGCGCGCTCGACCCGGCCGAGACCGACCCTGCGAAGCGGCTCACCGCGCTGGGCCGGCGGCTGGCCCAGCTCCCGGTCGACCCCCGGCTGGCCCGGATGGTGCTGGAGGGCGAGCGGAACGGCTGCGCCACCGAGGTGGTCGTGATCGCCGCCGCGCTCTCCATCCAGGATCCGCGGGAGCGGCCGGCGGAGAAGCAGGCCCAGGCCGACCAGGCGCACGCCCGGTTCGCCGACAAGGAGTCGGACTTCGTCGCGTACCTCAACCTGTGGCGGTACCTGCGCGAGCAGCAGCGCGCCCTGTCGTCCAGCGCGTTCCGACGGATGTGCAAGGCGGAATACCTGAACTACCTGCGGGTCCGCGAGTGGCAGGACATCGTCAGCCAGCTGCGCCAGGTGCTGCGTACCGCGGAACAGGGCGACGGGCGGCGGGGCCGGCGCGACGCCCCGGCGGCCGACGCCGACGTGGCCGGCGGGCGGCGCGGCGCTGGCGCGGACCTGCCGGAGGAGATCGACACCCCGAAGGTTCACCAGTCCCTGCTGCCCGGCCTGCTCTCCCACATCGGGCTCAAGGACACCCAGAAGAACGAGTACCTGGGGGCGCGTGGGGCGAAGTTCGCCGTCTTCCCCGGGTCGGCGCTGTTCAAGAAGCCGCCGCGTTGGGTGATGGCCGCCGAACTGGTGGAGACCTCCCGGCTCTGGGGCCGGGTCGCCGGCCGGGTCGAGCCCGAGTGGGTCGAACCGCTCGCCCAGCACCTGGTCAAACGCAGCTACAGCGAGCCGCACTGGGAGAAGAAGCAGGCCGCGGTGATGGCGTACGAGAAGGTCACCCTGTACGGCATCCCGATCGTCACCTCCCGCAAGGTCAACTTTGGGCGGATCGATCCGCCGCTCTCCCGCGAGCTGTTCATCCGGCACGCCCTGGTCGAGGGCGACTGGCAGACCCACCACCAGTTCTGGCAGGACAACCAGCGGCTCCTCACCGACGTGGAGGAGTTGGAGAACCGGGCCCGGCGGCGGGACATCCTGGTCGACGACGAGACGATCTTCCACTTCTACGACCAGCGGATCCCCGCCGACGTCGTCTCCGGGCGGCACTTCGACACCTGGTGGAAGAAGGTCCGCCGGGAACAACCGGAGCTGCTCACCTTCACCCGCGACCTGCTGATCAACGCCGGTCGCGGTGGGGTGGACGAGGCCGACTACCCGGACGAGTGGCGGGCCGACGGGGTGACCCTCCCGCTGACCTACACCTTCGACCCGGGCACCTCGACCGACGGCGTCACCGTGGACATCCCGCTGCCGCTGCTCAACCAGGTGCCGGCGGAGAGCTTCGACTGGCAGGTGCCGGGGCTGCGCGAGGAGTTGGTCATCGCGCTGATCCGGTCGCTGCCCAAGGCGCTGCGGCGCAACTTCGTCCCGGTGCCCGACTATGCCCGGGCGGCGCTGGCGGCGATCACCCCCGGCGAGGAGCCGCTGCTCGACGCGCTCACCCGGCAGCTGCGGCGGATGACCGGGGTGACCGTGCCGCCGCAGTCCTGGGAGCTGGACAAGCTGCCGCCGCACCTGCGGGTCACCTTCCGGGTGCTCGGCGAGGACGACAAACCGGTCGCCGAGGGCAAGGACCTGCCGACCCTGCAACGCCAGCTCCGCCAGGAGGTACGCCAGGTCGTCGCCGCCGCCGCGCCGGACGTCGCCCGGACCGGCCTCCGTGAGTGGAGCATCGACGATATTCCTCGCACCATCGAGCAGGTCCGCGCCGGGTACGCGGTGACCGCGTACCCGGCCCTGGTCGACGAGGGCGCCACGGTCGGGGTGAAGGTGTTCGACTCCCCGGCCGAGCAGGAGGCCGCGCACTGGGCCGGCACCCGACGGCTGCTCCGGCTGACCCTGCCGTCCCCGGCGAAGTTCCTCCAGGGGCGGCTCAGCAACGAGGCCAAGCTTGCCCTCAGCCGTAACCCGCACGGCGGGGTGCAGGGGCTGATCGAGGACGCGACCGGCGCGGCGATCGACCGGCTGACGGCCGACGCCGGCGGCCCGGCCTGGGACGCCGAGGGCTTCGCCGCGCTGCGCGACAAGGTACGCGCCGACCTGGTCGACACCGTGGTCGAGGTGATGGGCCGGGTCCGCCAGGTGCTCGCCGCCGCGTACGCCGTGGAGCAGCGGCTCGGCGCGACCCGGAACCTGGCCGTGGTGGCCGCCCTGGCCGACATCCGCAACCAGCTCGGCGGCCTGGTGCACCGGGGCTTCATCACCGACGCCGGGTACGCCCGCCTGCCCGACCTGCTGCGCTACCTCACCGCGATCGAGCGCCGGCTGGACCGGCTGCCCGGCAACCCGCAGCGGGACAAGCAGCAGCAGGACCGGATCGCCGTGGTGCAGCGGGAATACCAGGACATGCTGAACGCCCTGCCGCCCGCGAAGCGGCAGTCGGTGGCGGTCCGGCAGATCCGCTGGATGATCGAGGAGCTGCGGGTGAACGTCTTCGCCCAGGCGCTCGGCACCCCGTACCCGGTCTCGGAGCAGCGCATCTACCGGGCGATGGACGAGGCCGAGGGGCGCTAGTCACGGCAGAGGTTCGACGCCGGGTGGGAGTTCGTTGCCGACGGTGGCGTCGTGGACGTACTCCAGGAGGATGCGGCGCAGCTCGCGGCCGGCGTGGGTGGGCACCACGTCCCGGCGGCGGGCCACCGCGATGGTCCGGCCCACGCCGGGCCGGGCGAGCCGGGTGACCCGGATGCCGGGTCGACGGGCCACCGCGATGCCGGGCACCACGGCGACGCCGAGCCCCGCCTCGACGAAGCTGAGCACGGCGTCCATCTCCCCGCCGTCCACCGAGAGGGTCGGTTCGAACCCGGCCTCCCGGCAGGCCTGGAGGGTGGCGTCGCGCAGGTCGTAGCCCTCGCGGAACATGACCAGGGGCTGCTCGCGCAGGTCGGTGATGCGCACCTCGCCGTCGACGGAGGCGGCCGGCAGCGGGTCCATGGAGGCCACCACCAGGCTCTCCCGCAGGATCGGGTCTGCGCGCAGCCCCGGGTCGGTTCCGGCCGACGGCATGATGATCAGCGCCAGGTCGAGGTCGCCGCGGAGCAGGTCGCGGACCAGGTCCTGGGAGCCGCCCTCCTCGACGCGCAGGTCGACGGTGGGGTGGGCGTCGCGGAACCGGCGCAGCACCTGCGGCGCGAGCGAGGTGGCCAGGCTGGGCGTGGCGCCGAGGCGGACCCGGCCGCGGCGCAGCCCGACCAGCTCCTGCACCTCCCGGGTGGCGGTGTCGACGTCGGCGAGGATTCGCTTGGCCAGCGGCAGCAGCACGTCGCCCGCCGCGGTGAGGGTGATGTTGCCCCTTACCCGCTCGAACAACGGGGCCCCGAGGTCG
The DNA here is from genome assembly GCF_044765245.1 of Micromonospora sp. NPDC093277. Lineage (NCBI taxonomy): Bacteria > Bacillati > Actinomycetota > Actinomycetes > Micromonosporales > Micromonosporaceae > Micromonospora > Micromonospora sp. NPDC093277. The sequence goes on along the minus strand of NZ_JBIWJO010000008.1, from coordinate 99,998 downwards.
GCCTCCAGAGCGTGAATTTGCTTACTCAATGACGGCTGGGTAATGCCCACCAGGTCGGCCGCCTGGGTGAAATGTCGTACTTCTGCGACCGCGACGAAGTATCGGAGCTGATGTAGCTGCACCTCCATAGCCTACGGCTATCAAGGCTACGAGGTCGATGCATTGGACGACTGATCGAACGACTCCTAGCGTCGGTCGCGTGGTAATCACGAAAACTCGGTCGCCCATCCGCTCCAACGTCGGCCTCAAGGCTGTCATGGCGGTGACGGGCATCATCCTTGTGCTGTTCCTGATCGCACACATGCTCGGCAACCTGAAGATCTTCACGGGCGCCGAGGCGTTCAACCACTACGCGCACTGGCTGCGCGACCTGGGCACGCCGCTGCTCGCGCCGGGTTGGTACCTGTGGCTCCAGCGGACCGTCCTGGTGGTCGCGGTGCTCGCCCACATCGGGGCCGCCACCCTGCTGGCGGTGCGCTCCCGCGCCGCCCGCCCGGTCAGCTACGCGCACCGCCGGAAGGTCCACGTGAACTACGCGGCCCGGACCATGCGCTGGGGCGGGGTGATCATCCTGCTCTTCGTGATCTACCACATCCTGGACCTGACCACCGGCACGCTGAACCCGGTCGGGGACGCCACCCGGCCGCACAGCAACGTGGTCGCCGACTTCGCGCCCGAGCGCTGGCCCGTGACGCTCTTCTACACGCTGGCCGTCGTCATGCTCGGCTTCCACCTGCGCCACGGCGCGTTCAGCGCCTTCCGCAGCCTCGGTCAGCAGACCGCGAAGGGCGAGCGCCGGGCCCGGATCGCCGCGCTGGTGTTCGCGGTCGCGCTGACCGTCGGCTACCTGGTGGTCCCGTTCGCCGTACTGACCGGATTGGTGGCCTGACATGGATCTCTACACCGAAGGCGACCCGATCGCCGACACCAAGGCTCCGGACGGCCCCGTCGAGACCCGGTGGGAGCGGCGCCGCTTCGAGGCGAAGCTGGTCAACCCGGCCAACCGCCGGAAGCTGACCGTGATCGTGGTGGGCACCGGCCTGGCCGGCGGCTCCGCCGCGGCGACGCTGGCCGAGCAGGGCTACCACGTCAAGTCCTACTGCTACCAGGACAGCCCGCGCCGGGCCCACTCCATCGCCGCCCAGGGCGGAATCAACGCCGCGAAGAACTACCGCAACGACGGCGACTCGGTGCACCGGCTCTTCTACGACACCGTCAAGGGCGGTGACTTCCGGTCCCGGGAGTCGAACGTGCACCGGCTGGCCGAGGTATCGGTCAACATCATCGACCAGTGCGTCGCCCAGGGCGTCCCGTTCGCCCGCGAGTACGGCGGCCTGCTGGACACCCGCTCCTTCGGCGGCGCGCAGGTACAGCGCACCTTCTACGCCCGGGGGCAGACGGGCCAGCAGCTGCTGCTCGGCGCGTACCAGGCGCTGGAACGGCAGATCGGCCTGGGCAACGTGGAGATGAACTCCCGCCACGAGATGCTGGAGCTGGTCGTCGTCGACGGCCGGGCACGCGGCATCGTGGTGCGGGACCTGGTCACCGGTGAGATCACCACCGAGATGGCCGACGCGGTCGTACTCGCCTCCGGCGGCTACGGCAACGTCTTCTACCTCTCCACCAACGCCAAGGGCTGCAACGTCACCGCCTCCTGGCGGGCGCACCGCAAGGGCGCCTACTTCGCCAACCCCTGCTACACCCAGATCCACCCGACCTGCATCCCGGTCTCCGGCGACCACCAGTCGAAGCTGACCCTGATGAGTGAGTCGCTGCGCAACGACGGCCGGGTGTGGGTGCCGAAGGCCAAGGGCGACGACCGCAACCCGAAGGACATCCCCGAGGACGAGCGGGACTACTACCTGGAGCGGATCTACCCCTCCTTCGGCAACCTGGTCCCCCGCGACATCGCCTCCCGCGCCGCGAAGAACGTCTGTGACGAGGGGCGCGGCGTCGGACCGACCGGGCTCGGCGTCTACCTGGACTTCGCCGACGCCATCCAGCGGCTCGGCCGCAAGGCCATCGAGGCGAAGTACGGCAACCTCTTCGAGATGTACGAGCGGATCACCGGCGAGGACCCGTACGAGGTCCCGATGCGGATCTACCCCGCCGTGCACTACACGATGGGTGGCGTCTGGGTCGACTACGACCTCCAGTCGAGCATCCCGGGCCTGTTCGTGATCGGCGAGGCCAACTTCTCCGACCACGGCGCGAACCGCCTCGGCGCCTCCGCGCTGATGCAGGGCCTGGCCGACGGCTACTTCGTGCTGCCGAACACCCTGCCCAACTACCTGGCGAACGTCGGCTCGTTCGGGAAGGTCGACGCCAGCCACCCGGAGGCGGTGGCGGCCCGCGCGGCCGTCGAGGAGCGAATCCAGAAGCTGCTCTCCATCAACGGCGACCGGACGGTGGACTCGTTCCACCGGGAACTGGGCCAGATCATGTGGGAGCACTGCGGCATGGAGCGAAGCGAGGCCGGGCTGCGCAAGGCGATCGAGGAGATCCGCGACCTGCGCGACCAGTTCTGGCAGCGGGTCCGCGTCCCGGGCGACGGCGAGGGGCTCAACCAGTCGCTGGAGAAGGCCGGCCGGGTGGCCGACTTCTTCGAGCTGGCCGAGCTCATGTGCATCGACGCCCTGCACCGCGAGGAGTCCTGCGGCGGCCACTTCCGGGCCGAGCACCAGACCCCCGACGGTGAGGCGCAGCGCGACGACGACCGGTTCGCCTACGTGGCGGCCTGGGAGTACACCGGCACCGGTCAGCCCGTGCTGCACAAGGAAGACCTGCAGTTCGAATACGTCCACCCCACGCAGCGGAGCTACAAGTGAATCTGACCCTGCGCATCTGGCGCCAGCAGGGCCCTGAGGACAAGGGTCGGATGGTGGCCTACCAGGTCGACGACGTGTCCCCGGACATGTCCTTCCTGGAGATGCTCGACGTGCTCAACGAGCGGTTGATCCTCTCCGGCGAGGAGCCGATCGCGTTCGACCACGACTGCCGCGAGGGCATCTGCGGCATGTGCAGCCTCATGATCAACGGTGAGGCGCACGGCCCGCAGCGCGGCACCACCGCGTGCCAGCTGCACATGCGGCAGTTCTCCGACGGCGACACGATCGACATCGAGCCGTGGCGGGCCCGGGCCTTCCCGGTCGTGAAGGACCTGGTGGTCAACCGGAACGCCTTCGACCAGATCATCGCCGCCGGCGGGTACATCTCCGCGCCGACCGGCAGCGCCCCGGAGGCGCACTCCGCCCCGGTGGCCAAGGCCGACGCGGACGCCGCCTTCGAGTCGGCGGCCTGCATCGGCTGCGGCGCCTGCGTGGCGGCCTGCCCGAACGGCTCCGGCATGCTGTTCACCGCCGCCAAGATCACCCAGCTCTCGCTGCTGCCCCAGGGCCAGCCCGAGCGGTACACCCGGGTGATCGGCATGGTGGACGCGCACGACGAGGCGGGCTTCGGCGGCTGCACCAACGTCGGTGAGTGCGCGGCGGCCTGCCCGAAGGGCATCCCGCTGAACAACATCGGCCGGCTCAACCGGGACTACCTCAAGGCGACCGCCCTGCGCGCCGGCACCCCGGGCTCCTGAGCCCCCCGGCGGCTCCGCCCGCCTGCCGACTCACCGACCGCCGCACTCTCACCCGGGTGCGGCGGTCGGTGATCCACTCCAGATGCGGCATGTTGGCGTATCCGACCCACCGGGACACCGCGACTTGCCGCATCTCGTGTCACGCCGTGCCGCGCCGGCCGGGTTGAGCGTGGGGCGAACCGGCGCCGGGTGGCTAACGTGTACTCGGTGGCGGCCTGGGTCGCCTCGACACCACGCCTCGGGTACACACGAAGGTGGCCGGCGGGACACGGCGGAGGGACGGCGATGGGCGCAGCGGAGGAGCAGGCGGTCGAGCGGGCACTGAGCCGCCGGCTGTGGCGGACGGCCGGAGTGGCGGCGCTGGCCGGTCTGGCCTGGGTGGGCCGCGACGTGCCGGCACAGCTCGGCGGGCGGCTCAGCGGCGCACGGGCGGAACGGGCCGCCCGCTCCCCCCGGTTCCGGAACGGCACCTTCCACAACTCGGCGGACACCCGCACGATGGTCGGCGACCCGGGGCGCAACCTGTTCAAGGAGCTGCTCTTCGGCAAGCAGAAGCGGCGGCCCGGCAGCGCCGTCCCGCTGCTGCGCCCGGCCGATCCGCCCCCGGCGGACCCCGCCCGCGAGCTGAACATCGTCTGGTACGGCCACGCCTCGATCCTGATCGAGATCGAGGGGTGCCGGGTGCTGGTGGACCCGGTGTGGAGCGACCGCTGCTCCCCGTCGACCCTGATCGGCCCGCGCCGCATCCACCAACCGCCGGTACGCCTCGACGAGCTGCCCCGCGTCGACGCGATCGTCATCTCGCACGACCACTACGACCACCTCGACATGGCCACCGTACGCGGGCTGCTCGCCCACCAGGCCGCGCCGTTCGTCGTCCCGCTCGGTGTCGGCGCCCACCTCGACCGCTGGGGGGTGCCGGCGGAGCGGATCGTCGAGCTGGACTGGTCGGAGACCCACCGGGTGGGCGGGCTGACCCTCACCGCCACCGCCGCCCAGCACTTCTCCGGCCGCGGGCTGCGCCGCGACGGCACCCTGTGGAGCTCCTGGGTGGTGGCCGGGACGCACCGGAAGGTCTTCTACACCGGCGACTCCGGCTACTTCGACGGCTACGCGCGGATCGGTGCCGAACACGGCCCGTTCGACGTCACGCTGGTGCAGATCGGGGCGTACGACCGGGCCTGGCCGAGCATCCACATGTTCCCGGAGGAGGCGGTCGCCGCCCACCTCGACCTGCGCGGCGACCTGTTCGTCCCGGTGCACTGGGCCACCTTCAACCTGGCCCTGCACGGCTGGTCCGAGCCAATCGACCGGCTCTGGGCCGAGGCCAAGGCGCGCGACGTCCGGCTGGCGGTGCCCCGCCCGGGCGAGCGGGTCGTGGTGGACGACCCGCCGCCGGTCGACGGCTGGTGGCAGTCCATCGCCTGACTCAGAGCACGAAGGCGTCGGTCCACAGGGCGCCGGAACGGCCGGAGAGGGCGTCCAGCATCGCCACCGCCTGGCCGTCGGTGAGCTGGGCGACGAAGTCCACGATCGCCCGGCCCCGAGCCCGTCCGATCCGATCCGGCGTACGTGGGTGCAGCTCCGCCTCGGCCAGCTCGACCAGGTCGTGCAGCCGGCGCGGCAGGCGGGACTCCTCCTCCGGGTCGAGCAGCCACTCCCAGAGCGCCTCCACCAGGGCACCGAGCAGCCGCGCCTGGCCCCGCTGGTGCAGCGCCAGGTCGGGGCGGGCCAGCACGAACCGGTGGTGGACGAACTTGAGCACCTGCACCTCGTGCCACTGTGCCTTGGCCAGCAGCACGTGGCCCGAGCGGACGTCCGGATCCGGGGTGACGGTGATCGCCTCGACGAACCGGGTGGACCAGCGGGCGGAGAAGCGGGCCACGTACTGCTCCGCCTCGATCGAGCCGTCGAACGGCAGCGCCAGCAGGCCGTCCACCAGCTCCTCGCGGACGTGCTCCACGGCGGCGGCGAACGCCTCGTCGTCGGCGATCCAGGCGTCCTTGCGGTGCAGTTGACGGCGTAGCCGCTCGATGGCGGCGCCCGGTCGTCGGCCGGTGGCGGCCAGCGCCGCGCCGGTGATCGAGCGGAAGTGTCCGCTCTCCCGCTGCCAGGCCATCAGTTCCGCGGCCACCGCGCCCTGCTGGAGCACGCCGACCCGATAGAAGTCCTCCACGTCGTGGATCGCGTACGCGATGTCGTCGGCGGTGTCCATCACCGACGCCTCCGGGGTCTGCTGCCAGTCCGGAATCCGCCCGACGAACGGCTCGCGGGCCTGCCGCAGGTCGTCCACCTCCGTCCGGTACGCGCCGAACTTCACCGACCCGATCTCCGCGTCGTCGGGCGGGGCTGCGGCGCCGCGCGGCGCCGGGTCCAGGTGCCGAGGATGCGGGTCCGGGTGGTCCAGGCGGGTCCACGGGTACTTCAGCATCGCCGCCCGGACCGCCGCGGTCAGGTCCAGCCCGGTCGTCGCCGCGCCGCGGATCTCGGTGCTGGTGACGATCCGGTACGACTGGGCGTTGCCCTCGAAACCGTCGGGCAGCCCGAGCCGCTGGCGGGCCAGCCGGTCCAGCACCCGCTCCCCCAGGTGCCCGAAGGGCGGATGACCGAGGTCGTGGGCCAGCGCGGCGGCCTCCACCACGTCCGGGTCGCAGCCGCCCAGCTTGTCCAACAGGTCGCCGTGCGCCGGGTCGGCGGTGAGCCGCTCGGCGATCGCCCGGGCCACCTGGGCGACCTTGAGGCTGTGGGTGAGCCGGTTGTGCACCAGCAGCCCGGACCCGCCCGGGCTGATCACCTGGGTCACGCCGTTCAGCCGGGCGAAGAACGGCGACGCGACGATCCGGTCCCGGTCGGCCCGGAACGGGCTGGCCGCTAGGTCGCCGAGCGCCCGGGCGCTGCCCCCGAAGAGCCGCCGGGCCCGCGGATCCGCAGGTACGTCCATGATCGCCCACCGTAGCGCAGCGGACCGGCCAGCAGCGACGGGTCGCGCGCGCGGCCCCTGCGACGCCGCGCCGGGCCGGGGGTCGCGAGTGCCGTCGGTGGCGAGCGGCACAATGCAGGGCGGAACCCACCCGAGAAGGCGGATCAAGATCGTGACCCAGTCTGTTCATCAGCGGATCGCCGAGGAGCTCGGCGTCGCCGAACGTCAGGTGCGGGCGGCCGTGGAGCTGCTCGACGGCGGCGCCACCGTGCCGTTCATCGCCCGCTACCGCAAGGAGGCCACCGGCCTGCTCGACGACGCGCAGCTGCGCACCCTGGAGGAGCGGCTGCGCTACCTGCGCGAACTGGACGAGCGGCGCGCCGCGGTGCTGGAGTCGATCCGGTCCCAGGGCAAGCTCGACGAGGCTCTCGAAGCGCAGATCATGGCCGCCGACTCAAAGTCCCGGCTGGAGGACATCTACCTGCCGTACAAGCCGAAGCGGCGCACCCGGGCGCAGATCGCCCGCGAGGCCGGGCTGGAGCCGCTGGCGGACGCGCTGCTCGGCGACCCGACACAGGACCCGAAGACGGCCGCCGCCGGCTACGTCGACGCGGACAAGGGCGTCGCCGACCCGGCCGCCGCGCTGGAGGGCGCCCGGGCCATCCTCGTCGAGCGCTTCGCCGAGGACGCCGACCTGATCGGCACGCTCCGGGAGCAGATGTGGTCGCGGGGCCGCCTGGTCTCCCGGGTACGCGACGGCCAGGAGAGCGCCGGCGCCAAGTTCGCCGACTACTTCGACTTCGCCGAGCCGTACCCGAAGCTGCCCTCGCACCGGATCCTCGCCATGTTCCGGGGCGAGAAGGAGGGCATGCTCGACCTGACCATGGACCCGGAGCCGGAGGGCGACTCCGACGCGGCGGTCACCGGCCCGACCCGGTACGAGGCGGCCATCGCCGGCCGGTTCGGCGTCAGCGACCAGGGGCGCCCGGCCGACAGGTGGCTGACCGACACGGTGCGCTGGTCCTGGCGTACCCGGATCCTCATCCACCTCGGCGCGGACCTGCGGATGCGGCTCTGGCAGGCGGCCGAGGAGGAGGCCGTGCGGGTCTTCGCCACCAACCTGCGCGACCTGCTGCTCGCCGCGCCCGCCGGCACCCGGGCCACAATGGGACTGGACCCGGGCCTGCGCACCGGCGTGAAGGTGGCCGTGGTGGACGCCACCGGCAAGGTGGTCGCCACCCACACGATCTACCCGCACGAGCCGCGCCGGCAGTGGGACGCCTCCATCGACGTCCTGGCGAAGCTGGCCGCGGCACACCAGGTCGAGCTGATCGCCATCGGCAACGGCACCGCCAGCCGGGAGACCGACAAGCTCGCCGGCGACCTGATCAAGCGGCACCCGGAGCTGAACCTGACCAAGGTGGTGGTCTCCGAGGCCGGCGCGTCGGTCTACTCCGCCTCCGCGTACGCCTCGCAGGAGCTCCCCGGGCTGGACGTGTCGCTGCGCGGCGCGGTCTCCATCGCCCGCCGCCTCCAGGACCCGCTCGCCGAACTGGTGAAGATCGACCCGCGCTCGATCGGCGTCGGGCAGTACCAGCACGACCTGTCGGAGGTGAAGCTGTCCCGGTCGCTGGACGCGGTGGTCGAGGACTGCGTCAACGCGGTCGGCGTCGACGTCAACACCGCCTCCGCTCCCCTGCTCACCCGGGTCTCCGGGATCGGCGCCGGGCTGGCGGAGAACATCGTGCTGCACCGGGACGCCAACGGGCCGTTCCGGACCCGTGCCGAGCTGAAGAAGGTGGCCCGCCTCGGCCCGAAGGCGTTCGAGCAGTGTGCCGGCTTCCTGCGTATCCCCGGCGGGGCCGACCCGCTGGACTCCTCCAGCGTGCACCCCGAGGCGTACCCGGTGGTGCGGCGGATTCTCGCCCACAGCGGGCAGGACCTGCGGGCGCTGATCGGGCAGAGCAGGATCCTGCGCGGGCTCAGGGCGACCGAATTCGTCGACGAGACCTTCGGCCTGCCCACGGTGACCGACATCCTGGCCGAGCTGGAGAAGCCCGGCCGCGACCCGCGCCCGGAGTTCCGGACGGCGACCTTCGTCGAGGGGGTCGAGAAGATCGGCGACCTGACGCCCGGCATGCTGCTGGAGGGCGTGGTCACCAACGTGGCCGCGTTCGGCGCGTTCGTCGACGTCGGCGTGCACCAGGACGGCCTGGTGCACGTCTCCGCGATGTCCAACACCTTCGTCAAGGACCCGCGGGACGTGGTCAAGTCCGGCGACGTGGTCCGGGTCAAGGTGCTCGACGTCGACGTGCCGCGCAAGCGCATCTCGCTGACCCTGCGGCTGGACGACGAGACGGCCGCCGGCGGTGGCCGCCCGACGGGCGGCGACGGCCGCCGGGACCGGGGCGGGCAGGGCGGCGGCGCACGCGGTGGCGGGCAGGGCGGCGGCGCACGCGGCGGCGGGCAGGGCGGCGGCGCACGCGGCGGCGGGCAGGGCGGCGGCGCACGCGGCGGCGGGCAGGGCGGTGGCGCACGCGGCGGAGAGGGCGGCGGCGCACGCGGCGGCCAGGGCGGCACGCCGCGCGGGGACCGGGGCGGTTCCCGGGGCGGGCAGCAGCAGCGGACGGGCCGTGGCGGGGCTCCCGCGCCGGCCAACAGCGAAATGGCGGAGGCGCTGCGCCGGGCCGGCCTGGCCTGACGAGTACTCCCGCGACGCGGGCGGCCCACCCGGGGCCGCCCGCGTCGGGGGAGCGGGCGGCCGGCGACGCCCGCAGCCCCGCGATCCGGGCGGCAGGACGGCGGGAGGTCCCGCGTACCGTGGCAGAGGTGACGGACGACGGCCGGCAGTGGCAGGAGGAGCGGCACCGCGCGGTGCGGGCGCACGCGGAGGCCGACGCCCGGCAGCGGGCCGCCGAACAGGCCGAGGCGGCGGAGCTGGTGGCCCGGTTCGCCGCCGAGGCGAGCCGGCGCGGACTGCGCACCGACCGGCTCACCGCGGCGTCCTACGACGGGCGCGGCCGGTACCGCACCCGCGTCACCGGCTGGTACGTCGACCGGGCCCGCTCCCGGGCGGTCGACACCGAGGGACGGTTCTATCTGCTGACCGTGCCGGCCAGCCTGCGGTCCCGGCTGTTCGGGGCCGAGCCCGAGCCGTCCCCGCCGCCGCTCGTGGTCGGACGAGGCGGCCGGGACGGGGAGTCGGTGCCGCTGGCGACGCTGCTCGGTACGCGTCTCGAGGCGGGCGACGACTGGCGTTGACCCGCTCCGGCCCCGCTGCCATGGTGACCATCGACGCGGTCCGAGCCGGGTGGTGACGCGACGCGCCGCGGGCCGGACCGGGCGGGTGCCGGTGCGACCGTCATCGTGCCGGCCGGGTCGACACCCCACCCTGATCGAGGCTCCGGTCGCGCCGGTCCGCCTGGACCCGACCCGGCATCCGGGTCGCGAACAGGACGGCGAAGACCGGCAGCGCCGAGACCGTGTACTGGATGAAGGCGATCATCGTGTCCGGATAGCTGCTCGACCAGAGCAACGGGCCGCCCATCGCGAAACACAGCAGGGAGAGCCGGGCCGGGCCGGGCGCCTGCCGCCACCGGAGCAGGACCACCGCGACCAGGGCCCAGCAGACATAGAAGATGACCACGCCGAGCGGCCCGCCGAAGAAGTAGACGTTGCCGAGCGTGAGGAAGTTGTACGACGAGTTGGCGCTGCCGCCCAGGAACTGGTTGATGTCGGAGCCGGTGGTGATCGGTGGACGGTCCGGGTCGAGCTGCCGGGGCAGGAGACCGTAGCGGAGGTAGTCCGCCGGTCCGGGCTGGCGCAGGTCGACCGGCACGTCGATGGCGGCCACCTGGGCCAGTTGCACGTCGACCCGAAGCTGGTCCGCGGCCGAGACCTCCTGGGAGACCGCGACTCCCCGGTCTTCCCGGAGGTCGTCGCGGATTCCGTAGATGGTCGGCCAGGCGAGTAGGAGCACCGCGGCCACGATCACCAACCCGCGCACCCGGAACAGGCCGCAGAGCACGCCGACGCTCGCCACGAAGAAGAGGTAACCGAGCATGGGGCCAGGATCGTGTCGAGCGAGGCGACCACCACCTGTGCCCCGATGAGGGCGAGGATCCAGGCGTACACGCCTCGCCGCCCCGCTCGGCCGCCCAGGAAACTCGCCAACAGCAGGGCGAAGGCCAGGTACTTCCAGCCGGCGACGAGCGAGGTCAGGCTGACCAGCGACGACGAGGCGCCCTCGCCGGCCACCTGGCTCGCGATGGTCCCGCGGCCGGCGTACGCGCCCGCGACATCGGCGGCGATGCTCACCAGCGCCACCAGACGGGCGACCAGATAGATGCGGGGAAACCGGGAGTTGGCCTGCCGCAGCGCCTGGTGCCAGCCGGGCGAGGGACGCCGGGCGAGAAGCGCGAGCGTCTCCAGCCCCAGGGTGCCGGCCAGCGCCAGGCCGAGCAGGCGCACGACGAAACCGGTCGACGGGTTGTCGTTCACCACCGCCAACGGCACGATCAGCACGGCGTACGGCGCCAGCACCACCGCGGTCACCGGATAGCGCAGCAGCACGGCGGTGAAGTGGTGCCGAAGGCGCCGGCCGTCGGGACCGTGCCCGACCGCGACACCCACGGACGAGGCGGGCCGCCGCGGCTCCGAGACCCGCGCACCGGCGGGGCGCGTCACGGCGCCCACCCGGCGGTCCATGTGCATGTGCTCACCTGTACGCAACGAGGGCATCGCAGGCAGGTCACGGACCGTCTGACGAACCAGGCCGGCGCAGCCGCGCGCCTCCTGGTACACCCTCCGTGCGACGCCTCCGTGTGGTGAGCTGTACCGGTGGCGGGGTATGTGTTCGGGCTGGTGCTGCATCCCACCCGGGACGTCTCCGGGGTGGTCGGGATCATCGACGACTGGGCGGGCCGGCACGGCAAGGCGCTGGCCGTCCGTACGGAGGACCGGCACCGGGTCCCGTCATCGGTGGAACCGGTGCCGGAGCAGGAACTGATCAGCAGGACGGACGCGCTGATCAGCATCGGCGGGGACGGCACGATGCTGGGTGCCCTGCGTGCGGCGGTCCGGGACCCGAAGCCGGTGCTCGGCGTGCACCTGGGCCGGCTCGGCTTCCTCGTCGAGGTGGAGCCGCCGGACCTGCCCCGGGCGCTGGACCGGCTGGTCGCCGGGGACTTCACCATCGAATCCCACGCCTGCCTGGCCTGTGACGTGTGCGGGGACGACCTGGTGGCGTTCAACGACATCGCCCTGGTCCGCCAGCCCGGCTCCGGCTTCGTCACCGCCACGCTCGCCGTCGACGGCCAGCGGTACGGCTACTACCGCTGTGACGCGCTGGTGGTGAGCACCCCCACCGGCTCGACGGCGTACAGCTACGCCGCCGGCGGGCCGTTGATCTCTCCGGCGACGCAGGCCGTGGTGGTCACCCCGTCGGCCCCGATGTCCGGGATCTCGCGGTCCGTGGTGCTCTCCCCCGACGAGACCATCCACCTGGAACTGCGTCCCGGCTCCGCCGCGGTCGCCGTGGAGATGGACGGGCTGGTGATCCGGAGCGCGGCGACCGAGGGCACGGTTGACATCAGCTACCGCCGGGACGCCGGACAGGTCGTCCGCTTCGACCCCCGCCGCTACCAGGAACGCAACCAGATCAAACTGAGCCTGCTCGACCTGCCCCTGCTGCCGGATCAGCTCCGCGAACTGCTCCCCGACGAGCTGCGGGAGCAGCTCGACCGACGGGCCCTGCCCCGGTCCTGAGCCGGTCAGGCCTGCTTGAGCACCTCCGTGACCAGGTCCTTCGCCTCCTCCTGGATCCGGGCGAGGTGCTCCGGGCCCTGGAACGACTCGGCGTAGATCTTGTAGACGTCCTCGGTGCCGGACGGCCGGGCGGCGAACCAGCCGGACCCGGTGGTCACCTTGAGCCCGCCGATCGACGCGCCGTTGCCGGGGGCGGTGGTGAGGGTGGCGGTGATCGGCTCGCCGGCCAGCTCGGTCGCCGTCACCTGCTCGGGCGACAGTTTGGCGAGGACAGCCTTCTCCTCCCGGCTGGCCGGGGCGTCGAGCCGGGCGTACGCGGGCGCACCGAAGCGCTCGGCCAGTTCGGCCCAGTGCTGGCTCGGGGTCCGGCCCGTGGTGGCGATGATCTCGGCGGCGAGCAGGCAGAGCAGGATGCCGTCCTTGTCGGTGGTCCAGGTGCTCCCGTCGCGCCGCAGGAAGGACGCGCCGGCGCTCTCCTCGCCGCCGAAGCCGACGGCGCCGTCGAGCAGGCCGGGCACGAACCACTTGAAGCCGACCGGCACCTCCAGCAGCGGTCGGCCCAGGTCGGCGGCGACCCGATCGATCATGGAGGAGGAGACCAGGGTCTTGCCGACCGCCGCGTCCGGACCCCAGTCGGACCGGGTACGGAACAGGTGCCCGATCGCCACGGCGAGGTAGTGGTTGGGGTTCATCAGGCCGCCGTCGGGGGTGACGATGCCGTGCCGGTCGGCGTCGGCGTCGTTGCCGGTGGAGACCTGGTACCGGTCGCGGGCGGCGATCAGCGAGGCCATCGCGTTCGGCGAGGAGCAGTCCATCCGGATCTTGCCGTCGCCGTCCAGGGTCATGAACCGCCAGGTCGGGTCGACCGTCGGGTTGATCACCGTGAGGTCGAGCCGGTGCCGTTCGGCGATCTCGCCCCAGTACGCCACGCTGGCCCCGCCCATCGGGTCGGCACCGATGCGTACCCCGGCGTCCCGGATCGCGGCGATGTCCAGCACCGCCGGCAGGTCGTCGACGTACCGGGCGAGGAAGTCGTACTCCCCGGTGGTGTCGGCGGCGCGGGCCCGCGCGTACGGGATGCGCGTCACCTCCTTGAGGCCGGCGGCGAGGATCGCGTTCGCGCGGTCCTGGATCCACTTCGTGGCGTCGGTGTCGGCCGGCCCGCCGTGGATGGGGTTGTACTTGAAGCCGCCGTCCTCCGGCGGGTTGTGCGACGGGGTGATCACGATGCCGTCGGCGAGGCCGCCGGTCCGCCCGCGGTTGTGGGTGAGGATCGCGTGCGACAGCGCGGGGGTCGGGGTGTAGCCGTCGCGGCTGTCCAGCAGCACGGTCACGCCGTTGGCGGCGAGCACCTCCAGCGCGTCGACCGCCGCCGGGGCGGAGAGCGCGTGGGTGTCCCGGGCCAGGAAGAGCGGCCCGTCCAGGCCCTGCTCCCGCCGGTAGTCGCAGAGCGCCTGGGTGACGGCGAGGATGTGGTCGGAGTTGAAGGCGTTGCGCAGGCTGGACCCGCGATGGCCGGAGGTGCCGAAAGAGACCTGCTGCGCCGGGTCGCTCGGATCCGGGTGCTCGGCGTAGTAGGCGGTGACCAGCCGGGGCACGTCGACCAGGTCGGCGGGCTCGGCCGGCTGGCCGGCACGGGGATGGGCCACTGCGGGATCCTCCTCGAAGTAGTGGCGGTCAGGGCTCTACGCGCTGGCCCTTGCCGACGACCACGATGCCATTGTCGGAGACGGTGTAGCGCTGCCGGTCCTTCTCCAGGTCGACGCCGATCTCGGCGCCCTCCGGGACGTAGACGTTCTTGTCCAGGATGGCCCGGCGGACCACCGCGTGCCGGCCGATCTCGACACCCTCCATGAGCACCGCGCCGTCCACGTGCGCCCAGGAGTGGACCTTCACCTTCGGCGACACGATCGAGTTCTCCACCAGCGAGCCGGAGATCACCGACCCGGGCGAGATCATCGAACCGACCGCCCGGCCGACCCGTTCCCCCCAGGCGTGCACGAACTTGGCCGGCGGGTACGGCGGCTGGTTGCTGTAGATCGGCCAGTCGAAGTTGTAGAGGTTGAAGACCGGGTGGACGTTGATCAGATCCATGTGGGCGTCGAAGAACGAATCGAGCGTCCCCACGTCCCGCCAGTAGCCACGGTCCCGGTCGGTGCTGCCGGGCACCTCGTTGTCCCGGAAGTCGTAGACGTTGGCCTCGCCCCGCTCGACCAGCATCGGGATGATGCTGCCGCCCATGTCGTGCTTGCTGGTCTTGTCCTCGGCGTCGCGCTCGACGACGTCGACCAGGGCCTTCGTGGTGAAGACGTAGTTGCCCATCGAGGCGTAGATCTGGTCCGGCGCGTCGGGCAGCCCCACCGCGTCGGTGGGCTTCTCGCGGAACGCCCGGATCCGCCGGCCGTCCTCGCCGACCTCGATCACCCCGAACTGGTTCGCGGTCGACAGCGGCTGACGGATGCCCGCCACGGTGACGGCGGCACCGGAGGCGATGTGGTCCTCCACCATCTGCCGCGGGTCCATCCGGTAGATGTGGTCGGCGCCGAAGACGATCACGTACTCCGGCTGCTCGTCGTAGATCAGGTTGAAGCTCTGGTAGATCGCGTCGGCCGACCCGGCGAACCACCACGGGCCGCGGCGCTGCTGCGCCGGCACCGGGGTGACGTAGTTGCCGAGCATGGTCGACATGCGCCACGTCGTGGTGATGTGGCGGTCCAGCGAGTGGGACTTGTACTGGGTCAGCACGACGATCCTGAGATAGCCGGCGTTCGCCAGGTTCGAGAGGACGAAGTCGACCATGCGGTACATCCCGCCGAAGGGGACGGCGGGCTTCGCCCGGTCGGTGGTGAGGGGCATCAGGCGCTTGCCCTCTCCGCCGGCCAAGACGATTGCGAGCACCTTGGCAGCCATGCTCCGACGCTAGCCGTCCCGCACCGGCAGCACCACTCGTACGGGCACAGTTCGGTGGCGCGTGCACCGCGGGCGTCTGCACTAGTGTGCCGGTCATGACGGATTCCGCCCGCCTGCGCGTCGACCTGCTCACCCGGGAGTACCCGCCAGAGGTGTACGGCGGGGCCGGGGTGCACGTCGAGTACCTGGCACGCGAGCTGCGCCGTCTCGCCGACGTACGGGTGCACTGCTTCGGCGCGCCGCGCGACGAGCCGGGGGTGACCGCGTACGCCGAGCCGGTCGAGCTGGCCGGCGCGAACCCGGCGTTGCGGACCATGGGCGTCGATCTGGCGATGGCCGCCGACTGCGCCGGCACCGACGTGGTGCACAGCCACACCTGGTACGCCAACCTGGCCGGGCACACCGCGAAGCTGCTGCACGGGGTGCCGCACGTGGTCACCGCGCACAGCCTGGAGCCGCTGCGGCCGTGGAAGGCCGAACAGCTCGGCGGCGGGTACGCGCTCTCCTCATGGTGCGAGCGGACCGCGTACGAGGCCGCCGACGCGATCATCGCGGTGAGCGCGGGGATGCGGCGGGACGTGCTGACCGCGTATCCGGACGTGGACCCGGACCGGGTGCGGGTGGTCCACAACGGCATCGACACCGCCCAGTACGCCCCGGACCACGGCACCGACGTGCTGGACCGGCTCGGCATCGACCCGTCCCGCTCGAGCGTGGTGTACGTCGGGCGGATCACCCGGCAGAAGGGGCTTCCCTACCTGCTGCGGGCGGCCCGGGAGCTGCCCGCCGACACCCAGCTCGTGCTGCTCGCCGGCGCGCCGGACACCCCGGAGATCGCCGCCGAGGTGGAGGGTCTGGTCGCGGAGCTGCTCGCCACCCGGTCGGGCGTGGTCTGGGTGGCCGCGATGCTGCCCAAGCACGAGGTGATCCAGGTGCTCACCCACGCCACCATCTTCGCCTGCCCGTCGGTGTACGAGCCGATGGGCATCGTGAACCTGGAGGCGATGGCCTGCGAGACGGCCGTGGTGGCGACCGCCACCGGCGGCATCCCGGAGGTGGTCGCCGACGGCGAGACCGGGCTGCTGGTGCCGATCGAACAGGCCGCCGACGGCACCGGTACCCCGCTGGACCCGGACCGCTTCGTCGCCGACCTGGCGGACCGGATCAGCGAGCTGCTGGCCGACCCGGCACGGACCGCCGGGTTCGGCCGGGCCGGCCGCCGTCGCGCCGTCGAACACTTCTCCTGGGACACCATCGCCGCCCGCACGCTCGAGGTCTACCGCTCGGTGTAAGGAAGGGCCCCGGTTAACGCCTCGCAGAGAAGGGTTCCCCTCTCACCACCGTAGCGAGCGCGAAGCGATCTCGCGCAGTAGGTTGAGGCGGTGACTGGACGGTTTGCCATCGAGGACGTCACCCCCGTCGTCTCGTGCGGTCGCTACCCGGCCAAGGCGGTCGTCGGCGAGGCCGTACCGGTGTCGGCCCGCGCCTACCGGGAGGGACACGACGCGCTCGGCTGCAACGTGGTCTGGCTGGGCCCGGACGGTGTGGCCCGCCCGTTCACCCGGATGCGGCCGGGCGAACCCGGCCAGGACCGCTGGCACGCCGCCATCCGCCCCGACGCGGTGGGCGAGTGGCGGTTCACCGTCGAGGCGTTCCAGGACCCGTACCTGACCTGGCAGAACGCGGTCACCAAGAAGCTCGCCGCCGGCCAGGGCCCGGCCGAGCTGGCCAACGACCTGGCCGAGGGCGCCCGGGTGCTGGAGGCGGCCCTGGAGCTGGTTCCGGCGGCCGAGCGGGCGGCGGTGCGGGCCGCGGTGGTCGCGTTGCGGGACGACGACCGCGAGCTGCCCCGGCGGGTCGGCCCGGCACTCGACCTGGCCTCGCTGCTCTGGGACCACCCGGTGCGGGAGCTGGTCACCACCGGTGACGAGCACCGGCTCTGGGTGGACCGGCTCCGGGCGCTCTTCTCCGCGTGGTACGAGTTCTTCCCGCGCTCCGAGGGGGCGGTTCCGGCCACCGTGGACGCGCCGGCCCGGTCGGGCACGTTCCGCACCGCCGTCGACCGCCTGCCGGGCGTCGCGGCGATGGGCTTCGACGTGCTCTACCTGCCGCCGATCCACCCGATCGGCCGGATCAACCGCAAGGGCCGCAACAACTCGCTCACCGCCGGTCCGGACGACGTCGGCTCGCCGTGGGCGATCGGCGCCGCCGAGGGCGGCCACGACGCCATCCACCCCGACCTGGGTACGCCAGCGGACTTCCGCGCGTTCGTCGCCGCGGCCGCCGGGCAGGGCCTGGAGGTGGCGATGGACCTGGCGCTGCAGTGCGCCCCGGACCACCCGTGGGTGACCGAGCACCCGGAGTGGTTCACCACCCGGGCCGACGGCAGCATCGCGTACGCGGAGAACCCGCCGAAGAAGTACCAGGACATCTATCCGCTGAACTTCGACAACGACCCGGACGGCATCCGGGCGGAGATCCTGCGGGTGGTGCTGCACTGGGTCGGCGAGGGCATCCGGGTCTTCCGGGTGGACAACCCGCACACCAAGCCGTTCGACTTCTGGCACTGGCTGATCCGGGAGGTCAAGCAGGTCGAGCCGGACGTGCTCTTCCTCGCCGAGGCGTTCACCCGCCCCGCGATCATGCACGGCCTGGGCAAGATCGGCTTCACCCAGTCGTACACCTACTTCACCTGGCGCACGTCGGCGGCGGAGCTGCGGGCGTACTGCGAGGAACTGGTCGCGGCGGCCGACTACATGCGGCCCAACTTCTGGCCCAACACCCCGGACATCCTGCACGAGTCGTTGCAGCACGGCGGTCCGCCGATGTTCAAGATCCGGGCGGTGCTGGCCGCGCTGCTCTCCCCCTCCTGGGGCATGTACGCCGGCTACGAGCTGTTCGAGCACGTCGCCCGCCCCGGCGCCGAGGAGTACCTCGACAACGAGAAGTACGAGGTACGCCCCCGGGACTGGGCCGAGGCCCAGGCGCAGGGCCGCTCACTCGCCCCGTTCATCGCCACCCTCAACCGGGTACGCCGGGACAACCCGGCCCTGCACCGGCTACGCAACCTGCGCTTCCACGACATCGACAACCCGGCGCTGCTCTGCTGGTCCAAGCACGACCCGGACACCGGCAACGCCGTGATCGTGGTCTGCTCGTTCGACTCGCGCGCGGTGCAGTGGGGCAACACCACCCTCGACATGCCCGCGCTCGGCCTCGACTGGCACGAGCGGTTCACCGTGCACGACGAGCTGACCGGTACCAGCTACGACTGGGGGCAGCGCAACGCCGTCCGGCTCGACCCGTACCTGCAACCCGCGCACGTGTTCACCGTGCGGCGGCCCGCCCCGCCGGCCGTACCACCGCCGGTGGCCGCGGCGCCGGCGGACCTGACCGTCGCCGCCGTACCCGCCGATCTTTCCGGCGGCACCGCCCCGACCGCACCGGCCGTGAAGGACGAGGCACGATGGAGCAGCTGATCGCCGGCGAGGCGCACGACCCGCACGCCGTGCTCGGCGCGCACCCCGCCGACGGGCGCACCACCATCCGGACCATGCGCCGGGGCGCGGCCGACGTGGCGGTGCTCGTCGGCGACGAACGACACCCGATGAAGCGGGTGCACGACGTCGGCGTCTTCGAGACCGTGCTGCCCGGCGAGGTGCTCGACTACCGGGTCGAGGTCGACGGCGCGGCGCACGACGACCCGTACCGCCACCCGCCCACCCTCGGCGAACTGGACCTGCACCTGATCGGCGAGGGACGGCACGAGCGGCTCTGGGAGGCGCTCGGCGCCCGGGTCCTCGACGACGGGGTGGCGTTCGCCGTCTGGGCGCCCAACGCCCGCGGGGTGCGGGTGGTCGGCGACTTCACCGGCTGGGGGCCGGACGACGGCTGGCCGATGCGCTCGCTCGGGTCCAGCGGCGTGTGGGAGATCCTCGTGCCGGGAGCGCCGGTCGGCGCCCGCTACAAGTACCGGATCCTCGGCGCCGACGGGCACTGGCGGGACAAGGCCGACCCGCTCGCCGCGCGCACCGAGGTGCCGCCGGCCACCGCCTCGGTGGTGCACCGTTCGGCGTACGAGTGGGGCGACGCCGCCTGGCTGGCGCGGCGGGCGCGGCACCGGCCGCACCAGGAGCCGATGAGTGTGTACGAGGTGCACCTCGGCTCGTGGCGGCCCGGCCTCGGTTACCGCGAGCTGGCCGAGCAGCTCACCGCGTACGTGACCGAGCTGGGCTTCAGCCACGTGGAGTTCCTGCCGGTGATGGAGCACCCGTTCGGCGGCTCGTGGGGCTACCAGGTCACCGGCTACTACGCCCCCACCGCCCGGTTCGGCGACCCGGACGACTTCCGTTACCTGGTCGACCGGCTGCACCAGGCCGGCATCGGGGTGCTCCTCGACTGGGTGCCGGCCCACTTCCCGAAGGACGACTGGGCGCTCGGCCGCTTCGACGGCACCCCGCTGTACGAGCACCCCGACCCGCGTCGCGGCGAGCACCCCGACTGGGGCACGTACGTCTTCGACTTCGGTCGCCGCGAGGTGCGCAACTTCCTGGTCGCCAACGCGCTCTACTGGCTGGCCGAGTTCCACGTCGACGGGCTGCGGGTGGACGCGGTCGCCTCGATGCTCTATCTGGACTACTCCCGCCAGGAGGGGCAGTGGGTGCCCAACGTGCACGGCGGCCGGGAGAACCTGGAGGCCATCGCGTTCCTCCAGGAGGTCAACGCCACCGTCCACCGGCAGCACCCCGGGGTGGTGATGGTCGCCGAGGAGTCCACCGCCTGGCCCGGTGTCACCGGGCCGACCAGTGAGGGCGGGCTCGGCTTCGGCTTCAAGTGGAACATGGGCTGGATGCACGACACCCTGCTCTACACCTCGAAGGACCCGATCTACCGGCAGCACCACCACCATCAGCTCACCTTCTCGCTGGCGTACGCCTGGAGCGAGAACTACGTGCTGCCGATCAGCCACGACGAGGTGGTGCACGGCAAGGGCTCCCTCGTGGGCAAGATGCCCGGCGACACCTGGCAGCGCCTGGCCAACGTGCGGGCGCTGCTGGCGTACATGTGGGCGCACCCCGGCAAGCAGCTGCTCTTCATGGGCTGTGAGCTGGCCGACGACCGCGAGTGGAGCGAGGAACGCGGCCTCGACTGGTATCTGCTGCACGACCCGGCCCGGGCCGGCGTGCAACGCCTGGTCGGTGACCTGAACCGGCTCTACCGGGCCACCCCGGCGCTCTGGGCGCAGGACACCGAGCCGGCCGGCTTCCGCTGGCTCGTCGGCGACGACGCCGCCAACAACACCGTGTCGTTCGTCCGGATCGCCCCCGACGGCCAGACCCTGGTCTGCGCCGCCAACTTCTCCGCCCTGCCGTTGGAGGGCTACCGGATCGGTCTGCCGGCCGGCGGCACCTGGACCGAGGTGCTCAACACCGACGCCCACCACTACGGCGGCTCGGGGGTGGGCAACCTCGGCGCGGTGCACGCGGAGAGCGTGCCCTGGCACGGCATGCCGGCGTCGGCGGCGCTACGGGTTCCGCCGCTCGGCGTCCTCTGGCTCCGCCGCGACTGACCCCTCATTTTGCCCCTCAGGGGCATTTCGCGCCTCGGCCCTCACCGGGAAACGTCTCCCTGCGTAATTGGCAGGCCATCGCCAGCGCATTTGACCGACCACCTTACCATGAAGGTAGTCGATCTGTTGAATCCTGGCCGGACGGGAGGTGCAATGATCAGCAACATTGTCGAGATTGTCAGTCTGATCGCGGCCGCCATCGCCCTGTACTTTGCAGCCACGCAGACGAGGAAGCTGCAGAAGCAGGTGCATATTTCCAACTTGTTCAGCAGGTACGAGGTCCTGAACCACGCGAGTGAGCGCTACGATTCGGCGCTTGCCCTGGTTTTCCAGAGGCCAGAACTCAGACCATACATTTTTGAACAAAAGCCACTTGATCTTCACGATGAGGAACTCGCCCGAGCCCTCACCGTAGCCGACCTGATGGCGGGAGCAGTCGACTACGCCGTACGCGTTGGCCCCCTCTTCCCGGACGATGCACGATCAGACTGGACAGTGGTCGCCAAAGAAATGGCGAAGCAGCCACTATTCCAGACCATCGTCAATGAGCAACCGCACCAATTTCCCGACCTCGTGGAGTACTTTCCGAGGGAGGACGTTCGTCCACCGCACGGCGCCATCGATCGAGTCCGGGCAGCACTCCGCGACGGCCGTGGCGCTCGGCGACAAGGGCAAAGCGGCCGACGAGGTCCTTCGGAAAAATAGCTCAGACCAGGCCGGCGCGGCTCAGACCAGGCCCGCGTCGCGCAGCAGCTTCCACAGGCCGGCGCCGTCCGGGGCGGAGAGCCATTTCTGCCCCACCGGGCCGGCGGACGGGCGGCCGGCCGGGGCGGGCAGGCTGCCGGCGAGCACCGACTGGGTGGGCGAGAGCCTGCGGATCGCCACCCCGGCCACGTTGTCCGGGTGCGCGGCGGCGAACTCGCGGTAGATCTCCTGGTCATGCTGTCCGTCGTCGCCGAGCAGCAGCCAGCGGACGTCCGGGAACTCCCGGGCCAGCCGGGCCAGGGTGGCCCGCTTGTGTTCCTTGCCGCTGCGGAACCACCGGTCGGCCGTCGGCCCCCAGTCGGTGAGCAGCAACGGCCCCGCCGGGTAGAGGTGCCGGGAGAGGAACCGGGTGAGCGTCGGTGCGACGTTCCAGGCGCCGGTCGAAAGGTAGAAGACGGGGGCGCCGGGATGGGCGGTGACCAGCCGCTCGTACAGCACCGCCATGCCGGGCACCGCGGCCCGGGCGTGCTCGTCGAGGACGAAGGTGTTCCAGGCGGCGAGCAGCGGCCGGGGCAGCGCGGTGACCATGACCGTGTCGTCGATGTCGGAGAGGATGCCGAACCGGACTTCCGGGTCTAGGACGCGGACCAGGGCCTCGACCGGCTCGACGTCGGGCACGCTGAGGCGTACCGAGCCCCAGCCGGGGGTGAAGTCGGCCTCGATGACGGTGTCGACGAAGCCGCTGCGGTCCGCGGTCGCCTCCTGGCGTACGTCGCCGGCCTCGATGGTCACCTTGGCGTACTTGGCGGGCAGGGTGGCGAAGCTGCGCCAGCCGCGAACCTTCTCCGGCCGGGCCCGCTGCCGCACGTCGGGGCGGCCGAGCAGCACCCGGCAGAGCACCCGGGCCCAGCCCGGGGCGCCGTAGCCGGCGTACGCGATGATGTTGATCTTCCACCCGGTGCGGCGCAGCCGGCGTTCCACCAGACCGTGCACGGCGTCCTCGATCCGGGCAGCCCGGTGCAGCCGCGGCACGGCGAGTTCTCCGGCAGGTGTCGGTGGCACGGTGCCACCCTGCCACACCCGGCCGCACGCGGCTATGCGAGTCGACCTCGCCGATCCACCCCGGCGCGGGCCGGTCCCGTGACAGACTGCGGTCGCAGGCGACGACGGGGGCGTGGTCGTGGCGACACCAGTGCGGAGATCGGGGCGATGGCGTCCGACGTTCGACCGCCCCGCGCTGGTCGCGCTGCTGCTCGGCGTGGCCGGGGTCGGTTACCGGCTGGTCCTGCTGTTGCTCTCACTGCCCGGTTCGAACAGCGACGAGGCGACGTTCGGCCTCGCCGCCCTACACATCGCCACCAACCACGAGCGGCCGATCTTCCTCTACGGACAGCGCTACATGGGGATGCTGGAGTCCTACCTGGCCGCCCCGCTGGTCGGCTGGGCCGGGCCGAGCTGGCCGGTGCTGCGGCTACCGGTGCTGGCGCTGTACGCGATCTTCCTCTGGTTGACGTACCGGCTGACCCGCCGGCTGTTCTCCCCCTGGCTGGCCGTCTTCGTGGTCGGGCTGCTGGCGCTCGGCTCGGAGCGGGTGATCCGGGACCAGCTCACCGTGGTGGGCGGCCGGCCGGAGGTGAAGCCGGCGGTGCTGGCGATGCTGCTGATCGCGGTGGCCCTCGGCGAGCGCCGGGTGCGGCACCGCTGGCTGGCCACGGGAGTGTTCGGGCTGCTCGCCGGGCTGGCCCTGTGGTCGGACTGGCTGATCGTGCCCTACCTGGTGGTGGCCGGGCTGCTGCTGGTCTGGGCGGCGCCCCGGGACCTGATCGGCTGGCCGGGGGTGCTGCTGGTGGCCGGGTTCCTGGCCGGGGCCGCCCCGATGATCAAGGACAACCTCACCGCCCCGCCCGGGCAGGACTCGCTGTCGGTGTTCCAGCGGATCAGCACCCGGCCGGGTGCGCCCCCCTCCTGGTCGGAGCGGGTGCACGGCGGGCTGCTGGAGGGGGTGCCGCTGGCCGGTGGGCTCTGCCCGGCAAGCGGCTGCACCCACTGGCAGGAGTGGTTCGCGCCGCTCTACCTGGTGCTGCTGGTGGCCGCCGCCGGGCTCGGGCTGGTCGCGTACCGGCGGGCCGCCGACGCCGCCGGCCGGGTCCGGGCGGTCGCGCGGCTCGCCCTGGTCGTCGGCGCGGCGCTGACCCTGCTCGCGTACGTGCACAGCGCGCTCTCCGCGACCGACCCGTTGGGCAATGCCCGTTACCTGTCGGTGCTGCAGATCTCGCTGCCGGTCGTGCTCTGGCCGCTCTGGCTCGCCGCCGCGCGCGCCTGGCCGGCCCCGGCCGGCGTGGCGGCCCGGATCGGGGGCGCGGCGGCGGGAATCGTGCTGGCCGCGATCACCGCCGCGACGGTGGCGGCGACCGTGGCGTTCGTCGCCGACGCGCCGTCGATCCGGGCCGAGGAGCGGCAGGCCCGGGAACTGGCCGACACGGTCCGCCGGGCCGGCCTGCACGAGGTGTACGGGAACTACTGGACCTGCAACCGGATGATCTTCAACACCGGCGAGGCGGTGGTCTGCGGGGTGCTCGACGGCGACCTGACACCGGGACAGAACCGCTATCCGGCGTACTGGAGGCGGGTCGGGCGGGCCGAGCGGCCCGGGTACGTGTTCGAGGCCGGTTCGCCGGCGGAACGGCGGCTGCGCCTGCTGCTCGGCGACCGGGCCGACGCCGCCCTGGTCGCCGAGGTCGGTGACTACCGCGTCTACCGCCCGCCGATCGCCCTGCGGCCGTGGCGCTGAACCCGAGCCGTACGCTGGTTCGATGCTCATCCTGCTGCCGCCGTCCGAGGGAAAGGCCGAGGCCGGCACCGGCCGGCGGCTGGACCTGTCGCGGCTCTCGCTGCCGGAACTGACCCCGGCCCGGGACGAGATGCTGACCGCCCTGGTCGCTCTCTGCGCCGGGCCGGACGAGGCGGCGGCCCGGGCCGCGCTGGGCCTGAGCGAGGGGCAGCGCGGCGAGCTGCGCCGCAACGCCCGGCTGCGCGAGGCGGCCACCGCGCCAGCCGGACGGATCTACACCGGGGTGCTCTACGAGGCGCTCGACCTGGCCTCGCTGCCGCCGGCGGCGGAACGGCTGGCCCGCCGCTGCGTGCTGGTCAGCTCCGGCCTCTGGGGCGCGGTACGCCTCACCGACCGGATCCCGCCCTACCGCTGCCCGGTCGGTGCGCGGCTGCCGGGGATCGGCGCGCTGTCGGCGTACTGGCGCCGGGCGCTGGCACCGGCGATGGTGGCGGCGGCCGGCAACGCTCCGGTGCTGGACCTGCGCTCCGGCGCGTACGCGGCCACCTGGACGCCGCGCGGGGAGGTCGCGCTGCGGACGGTGACGGTCCGCGTGCTGCACGAGCGCGACGTCGACGGGGTGCCGACCCGGTCGGTGGTGAGCCACTTCAACAAGGCCACCAAGGGGCGGCTGGTCCGCGACCTGTTGACCGCCGGGGTCCGGCCACGCTCCGCCGACGCCCTGACCGGGGCGCTGCGGGACCTGAAGTACGCGGTGGAGGAGCAGCCGAGGGCCACCGGGCGGCCACGGCAACTCGACATCGTGGTGACCGACCTGTAGCCGCAATTTTTCCTCAAGGCTCGGGCGCAGCGGTTCCGCCGTGCCGGCGACGGGGGTCACGGTAGGAGAACCCCGACGCGACAAGGAGTCATCCCATGGCCCCCGAGTCCACCACGCTGCTCGACCGGCTCCGCCCGTCGTCGCCGGCACCCGCACCAATGGACTGGCCGACCCTGGCCGACGCGTTCGAGGTCGCCTGCCTGGTGCGGTGCACGCCGCCCCCGGCCACCGACACCCGCCGGCTCGGCAGCGAGACGTACCGGGGCGGCACGGCCGAGTTCAACGGCGAGCACGCCGCGCACCGGATGCGCCAGTTGCTCGGCCGGCTCGGCGTGCCGGTGGAGCACGAGCTGGCCACCGGCGGTCTGCGCCGCCGCTACGAACTGCACCGGCTGTGGGTGCCCCGGGAGCACCGGCCGGCGTACGGGGCCCTGCTGGAGAGCGGCTGGTGGCAGGGCCGCCGGGAGTTGCTCGGCGGCCCGGTGCCCGGCGCCTCCCGGACCCGCCGGATGTGGCGGTCCCGGCTGGCCGCGGCCGCCTGGCGCGCGGCGCTGCTGGCCGGCGGGCGGCATGTCCGCCGGCACTGTCTCGGCGTCCGGCTGGCCGACCGCGACCTGGCCGCGGTGCTGGTACGCGGCGCGGCACTGCTGGAGGTTCCGGCGACGCTCCGGCCGGGTGCCGGCTGCTTCCTGGTGAGCGTCGCCAACGGTCCGCACCGGATGCGGATCGTGGACAGCGCCGCCCTCCCGTCGGTGGCCGCCTGCTGAGCCGTACGGCCGGAGGCGAGCGGCCGAACAGTGGATCCGCAGCGCACGGCTGACCAGCCGGGCTTGCGCGACGGGCGGTGCCCGTCGCACAGTGCAGCCCGTGAGCCGACACTGGACGGTGCGTCGCCGGCGCCGAACCGCCGCGCCGGCAGCCCTGATGATGCTGCTGGTGTCGGCGCTCGCCGGGCTAGCCGCCTGCCGGGACAAGCCGACTGAGCCGGTGCTGATCCGGATCGCCACGGGCAGCCCGACCGCCGTCTACCACGCCTTCGGCCAGTCGCTGGCCGCCATCCTCAACCGGGAGCTGCCCGGGGTGCAGGCCAGCGTGGTGGTCACCGCTGCCTCCGCGCAGAACGTCCGGCTGGTCGGGTCCGGCGAGGCTGAGCTGGGCTTCACCCAGGCCGACGTGCTGCCGCCGCGCAATTCGAAGCCGGGCGCCGTGCTCGCCGTGGCCCGCGTCTACGACGACCTGCTGCACCTGGTCACCACCGCCGGTGGCCCGGTGCGGACGCTCGCCGACCTGCGGGGGCGGCGGGTGTCGGTGGGTGCCGACGGCTCCGGCACGGAGATCACCGCGACCCGGCTGCTGGAGGTGGCCCAACTGGGCGGCGACCAGGTGGACCAGGAGCACCTCGGCCTGGACGGCTCGTTGGCGGCGCTGCGTGCCGGCCGGATCGACGCTTTCTTCTTCTCCGGCGGACTGCCGGTGCGGGGGGTGGCGGAGCTGGCCGACAGCACCGCCATCCGGCTGATCGACCTGGGCGAGTGGACCGAGCCGCTGCGCCACGGATACGGGCAGGTCTACGTGACCCGGGACATCCCCCGTTCGGTGTACGGGACGGACCCGGTCAGCACGGTGGCCAACCCCAACTACCTGATCGTCCGGGCGGACCTGCCGGAGCCACTGGTCCGGGAGGTGACCCGGCTGTTGATGGAACGCCGGGAGGAGCTGGCCGCCACCCATCCGGCGGCCGGCCGGATGAGTCCCCGGTCGGCGATCGCCACCACCCCACTGCCGCTGCATCCCGGCGCGGCCGCCTGGTACCGGTCGGCGAAGCCCTGACCCCCGGTCAGGGCCGGCCCGCGCCGGCGGCGCCCGGCTCGGCGGCGATCGGCTCGACGGCCACCGGCTCGACGGCCACCGGCTCGACGTGCAGGTCGTCGGGCGCCGGGAACCAGACCTCGGCGACCAGGCCCCGGGGCTGACCCTGGCGCATCGTCAACCGGCCGTCGGAGGCGTCGACCAGCACCGCGACGATGGTCAGGCCCAGGCCGGCGCCATCGACGTTCTGCACGTCCGGTGCCCGCCAGAACCGCTCGGTGGCCTGGTCGATCTGGCTGGTCGTCATGCCGGGGCCGGTGTCCCGCACCTGCAGCAGGATGCCGCCGTCGGCGGCACGTACGGTCACCGTCACCTCTCCCCCGGCACCGCTGAACTTGACCGCGTTGTCGATCAACGCGTCGAGCGCCTGGTCGATGGCGGTCGGCACGGTCCGGGCGTACGCGGAAGCGTCGGCGCTGTCGAGCCGTAGGGTGACCGACCGGTGCCGGGCCAGCGGCTGCCAGGCGGCCACCCGCGAGGCGGCCACCTCGGCGGCGTCAACGGCGACCAGCTGGTTCTCCGCACGTTCGGCCCGGGCCAGGGTGAGCAACGCGTCCAGCAGCGTGGCCAGCCGGTCGGTCTCCTCCAGCGCGAGCTTGTGTTCGGCGCGGCCGTCGGTCCCGGTCAGGCTCGGCCCCAACTCCTCCACCCGCAGCCGCAACGCGGTCAGCGGATTGCGCAACTGGTGGCTGGCGTGCGCCACGAACGCCCGCTGCCGGTCCATCACGTCGGAGACCGCGTCGGCCATGTTGTTGAAGCTGGCGGCGAGCCGGCGCAGCTCCGGCGGGCCGAGCCGGGGACGTACCCGGGCGGTGCGGTCGCCCTCGGCGATCTCGTGGGTCACCGCGTCCAGTTCGGTGACCGGTCGCAGCACCCAGCCAGCCAGTCCGAACGCGGTGGAGATGCAGGCCAGCACCGCGAGCAGGCCGATCGCCGCGAGCAGCAGCCACCAGGTGGCGACGGTACGTCGCACCTTGCCCGCCGGGGTGACGGTGACCACCGCCCCGAGCACCTCGCCGCCGTCGTTGATCGGAACCGCCACCACCAGCGGCCCGTCATTCCACGGCCACACCGAGTCCGGCCCGCTGAACTGCTGCCCGGCCAGCGCGAAGTCCAGGGCCGAGGTGCTACCCGCGCCGGGCAGCCAGCTCGCCGAGGCGGCCACCGTGTGCCGGTCCCGGTCGACCACCGCCGCGCCGATGCCGTACAGGTCGTCGTAGGCGGCCAGCTCCCCGTCGAGCGCTCCGGAGCCGCCTCCGCGCAGCGCCGGGTTGGCGAGCGAGGCGAACCGGGTGGCGTCGGCGAGCCGGTCGGTGCGGACCCGGTCGGTCTCCCGGCTGGCCAGGGTGACCGCCAGGGGTGTCTCCAGGGCGAACAGCACCAGCACCATCAGAAGCAGATAGCTGATCACCAGCCGGCGGCGCACACCGGTCTCCTCACTCGCCGCGGAGCCGGTAGCCGACCCCGCGCACGGTCTCCACCAGCGTCGGGTCGCCGAGCTTGCCGCGCAGCGATCCGACGTGCACCTCCATGGTGTGCCGGTCGGCCCAGGTGGTGCCCCAGACGTCCAGCAGGATCCGGTCCCGGGACACTGCCATGCCGGGCTGCCGGGCCAGGGAGAGCAGAATGTCGAACTCCTTGCGGGTCAGCGTCACCGACCGGCCGGCCACGCTGACCGTCCGGCCGCCCACGTCGATGCGGACCTGGCCCGCCTCGATCAGGTTACGCTCCGGCGCGGAGTGCACGGTCCGGCGCAGCACCGCCTCGATCCGGGCCTGGAGCTCCACCATCGAGAACGGCTTCACCACGTAGTCGTCGGCGCCGAGCCGCAGGCCGAGCACCCGGTCGCGTTCCTCCCCGCGGGCGGTCACCGCGATGATGCCGAGGTGGCTGCTTCGCCGGCGCAGTTCCCGGCACAGGTCGGTGCCGTCCCCGTCGGGCAGGGTCAGGTCGAGCAGCACCAGGTCGCAGGGGGCGGCGGAGAGGGCGGCCTCGACGGTGGCGGCATGCTCCACCTCGTAGCCGCGCCGCGTCAGCGCGGACGACAGGGCGGCGGCCACCCGACGATCGTCCTCGACCAGGAGGATCCGCACCCGTGCCCCCATTCCGTTCGACGTACTGCCCTGCGAATGGTGGCAGATGTGCCGGCGGGACGGGAATGCCCGGGTCCGGTCAGAGACCGAAGACCTCGTCGGCCATCGCGTCGCGGACGCCGTCGACGAACCCCCGGAAGCCCGGATCGGCGTGGCTGGCCGGCACGCTCGTCACGTTCTCCCCGGTGGCCTGGGTGACGATGTCGAGCAGCGGCGGGAAGTCCGTCTCCGAGTCGCCGAAGGTGTCGTCGTCCGCCTGACCGAGGTTGATCGCGTGCTGGACGTCCTCGCTGGGGGTGTCCGGGTCGCCCGCCCACTCGGCACTGGCTTGGTAGCACTCGTCGTAGACGGCCCGCTGGCCGTCGGTCCAGTCGTCGTCGTAGCTCTGCATCGGCCATCCTTCCGGGAACTCCACCCGAGCATGCCCGCTCCCGGCGCGCGGGCGCGGGCGTACGCGGGAACCGGCTCGCCACGTCCTAGGCTGCGATGGTGATCTACAAAATTCTCGCCAACGACGAGTGGGAGCAGGCACGGGCGGCGGGGCAGTTCGCCGGCACCGCGATGGACCGGCAGGACGGGTTCGTCCACCTCTCCGCCGCCGACCAGGTGGTGGAGACCGCCCGGCGGGTCTTCTCCGGGGTGACCGGTCTCACCGTGCTCGCGGTGGATCCCGACCGGCTCGGCGACGCCCTGCGTTGGGAGCCGTCCCGGGGCGGGGCCCTCTTCCCGCACCTGTACGCGGCGCTGCCGGTCGACGCGGTGGTGGCGGCGCACCCGCTGCCGGCGGACCGACCCGCCGCCGACGCGGTGGCGGAGCTGCTGGACTGACGGATCGATATGCTGCGTCGACCAGGCACCGACGGCGCGACGACGCGCCCTGCAACGAGGCGAGTTGAGATGACAGACAACATCTTCGTCCACCCGACGGCCGACGTGGAGGAAGGCGCCAGGGTTGGCGACGGCACCAAGGTCTGGCACCTGGCCCACGTCCGGTCCAGCGCACAGGTCGGCGCCGGCTGCGTGATCGGCCGCAACGTGTACGTCGACGCGAACGTCACCGTCGGCGACCGCGTGAAGATCCAGAACAACGTGTCGGTCTACCAGGGCGTCACCATCGAGGACGAGGTCTTCGTCGGCCCGTGCGCGGTCTTCACCAACGACTTCCGGCCGCGCGCCCAGAACCCGGACTGGACGATCACCCCGACCCTGGTCCGGCGGGGCGCCTCGATCGGCGCCAACGCCACCCTGGTGTGCGGCATCGAGGTAGGCGAGTACGCGATGATCGCCGCCGGTTCGGTGGTCACCAAAGATGTCAAGCCGTACCAGCTGGTGGCCGGCAACCCGGCCCGGCCGAAGGGCTGGGTCGACGAGAAGGGCGAGGTCGTCTCCCGGGACGTCGACAACCCGCCCGCGGGCCTGACCCGGGGCTGAGCCGCCCCGCGACGGGAACGGGCCCCCGACCGGTGATCCGGTCGGGGGCCCGTTGACGGTCCAGCGGGTTCAGCCGCCGATGACCACCCGGCGGACGCCCTCCCAGCGGGCCGGGTCGGTCACCCGGCGGCCGTCCACCAGCACGGTCACGCCCGGCAAGTCGGCCGGGGTGAGGGTGCGGTACTCGGCGTGGTCGGCCTGGATGACGGCGGCGGCCACCGGCTCGCCGGCGTACGCGGGCAGGCCGTGCGCGGCCAGCTCCTCGTTGGTGTACATCGGGTCGGAGACGTACGGGACGGCACCCCGCTGACGCAGCGCCTCGACGGTCGGGAAGACCCCCGAGAAGGCGGTCTCCTTCACGCCACCCCGGTACGCGGCGCCGAGCACCAGCACGCCCACGCCGGTCAGGTCGCCGTACGCGGCGGCGAGCAGGTCGACGGCGTACTGCGGCATGGCGGCGTTGGCCTCGCGGGCCGAACGGACCACCGTGGCGGCCGGGTCGTTCCACAGGTACATCCGCGGGTAGATCGGGATGCAGTGCCCACCGACCGCGATGCCGGGCTGGTGGATGTGGCTGTACGGCTGGGTGTTGCAGGCCTCGATGACCTTGGTGACGTCGATGCCGGCGGTGTCGGCGAACCGGGCGAACTGGTTCGCCAGGCCGATGTTCACGTCCCGGTACGTGGTCTCGGCGAGCTTGGCCAGCTCGGAGGCCTCGGCCGAGCCCAGGTCCCAGACGCCGTTCGGGCGGTCGAGGTCGGCCCGCTCGTCGAAGTCCAGCACGGCCTCGTAGAAGCGCACGCCGTGCGCGGCGGACGCCTCGTCGATGCCACCGACCAGCTTCGGGTAGCGACGCAGGTCGGCGAAGACCCGGCCGGTGAGCACCCGCTCCGGGCTGAACACCAGGTGGAAGTCCGTGCCGGCGGTGAGGCCGGAGCCCTCCTCCAGCATCGGCGCCCAGCGGTTACGGGTGGTGCCGACCGGCAGCGTGGTCTCGTAGCTGACCACGGTGCCGGGCTTGAGACCGCGCGCGATGGCCCGGGTGGCGTCGTCCATCCAGCCGAAGTCCGGCACGCCCTCGGCGTCCACGAAGAGGGGCACCACCACGACGACGGCCTCGGACTCGGCGACCGCGGCGGCCGTGTCGGTGGTCGCGCTGAGCAGCCCGGCGGACACCGCCTCCTTGAGCTTGGTGTCCAGATCGGTCTCACCGGGGAACGGCACCGCACCGTCGTTGACCAGCTGCACGACCCGCTCGGAGACGTCCGCTCCGATGACCCGGTGCCCCTTCGACGCGAACTGCACGGCGAGCGGCAGTCCGATCTTGCCCAATGCGACGACGCAGATGTTCATGGCTACTACTTTCCTCCTAGTGGAAGCCTGCGCTGCAGGCGGGCCATCAGCCGGCGCGGCGTCAGGGGGGCTGCGGCGATCACGAGCTGCCCCTTGTGGTTCGTCGTGGTGGTGAGAACGTGCAGGCGAGCGCCGTGACGCACCACGGTCCGCAGCGGCACCGGCCGCCGGGAACCGCGCAGCGCCGCCGCACCGGTGGCGCCGAAGGCACTGACCTGGGCCTGGATGGTCCGCCGCTCACCACCGGGGGCGGCGGCGGCCAGCACCCGGTCCAACGGTATCCGGCCCCGAACGGTCGTACCGGTGGCGTCCGGGTCGACCGCGATCGTGGTGCCCGGGGCGTCCCCGGCAGAGATCACGATGTCGGCGGCGACGGCCGCCAGGTCGGGGCGTGGGCTGCGCGCGGTCACCAGCAACGCCCGCGCCCCGGCCCGACCGCCCTCGAACGCGACCGAGACGGTGTCCAGGCGCGCCAGCCAGTCGGCGACCGTGCCGGTGATCTCGAACCAGGGGTCCGGGATGGCCAGCCGCGGCTCGCGGAAGCCCGGGTAGCCGGCGTACCAGCGCTCCCCGTCCACCACGGCGGGCGGGATGCCCTCTTCGGCGTCCTGGCGGATCACGGCGAGCAGATCATCGAGGTCGCCGTAGCGCGCCGCAGCGAGCCGGACCCGGACCTCGACGGGAAGGCGATCCCGGATGCCGTCGGTGAGATACTGCTCGGCCAGCTCCCGCACACCGAGGCGGACCTGCTCCTGGACGTCCCGCTCCAGCTGTAGGAAGTCGTCCTCCAGGAGCTTCGCGACCTCCCAGGTGAAGTGCCGCAGCAGCACGGCGTCGCGGCGCCTGCCGGGCTCGACGAGCCCGGCGACGAACCGGACGATCTCCTCGGCACAGCGCAGCCGCTCCAGGTGCCGGCTCTTGTAGGTGATGTTGCGGGCGTTGAGCCGGCGCACCGCGTAGTAGTAGTCGTAGTCGGCCAGCACCGAGATCCGCCCGGCCCGGACGCACGCCTCGATGGTGAACGGCTGGTCGCTGCCGACCGGCATGTCCTCCGGGTAGCGCAGGCCGTGGCGCTCGATCAGCTCCCGGCGGAACAGTTTCGTGTTCGACAGCGACCACGGCAGCGCGGAGTCGAACAGGTCCACGTCCGGCTCGGTCGTCGCGAAGACGGCCTGGTGGATGTACCGGCTGTTGACCCCCACGGTGCGACCGAGCACGACGTCGGAGCCGTACCGGTCGGCGGCGGTGACCAGGCGTTCCAGCGCCTCGGGCCCGAGGTAGTCGTCCGCGCCGATGAAGAAGACGTACCGGCCCGTGGCGTGTTCCAGGCCACGGTTGCTCGGTGCCGCCGGGCCGCCGGAGTTCGCCTGGTGGATCACCTTCACCGTGTCCGGATAGCGGCGGGCGAAACGGTCCAGCTCGCGACCGCTTCCGTCGGTGGAGCCGTCATCCACCGCGACGATCTCCAGCCGCTCCCGGCCGATCGTCTGGTCGATCAGGGAGTTCAGGCAGGTGGTCAGATACGGCATGGTGTTGTAGACGGCGACGATCACGGTCACGTCGGGCTGGATCACCAGGCCACTGCCTTCCGGGCCGGCACCGCCACAACGATCCTGTCGTCGATCGGCCAGCCGCCTCGCCCTCGCCCAAGGGTCCGCGTACCTGCGGCTTTGCCGCCAGAAATCATCGCCGTCTCCGTGTCAACCAGCACCGCACCCGCGAACTCGACCGAGTCTACGACAGCCCGAGCCTTGGCCAGCCGCCTGCCGCTGGCGTTCGGAGCCGCATCGCGAGGGCTGCTACCCTGCGTCCGGTTTCCCGCCTGGCGAACCCTACGTCACCGGAGATCAGGTCGGGCAAAGGACAGGCGACTTGGCGGCGGACAGGACTCAGGCATGGACGTGTTGCGTCGGTTCTGCTGTCGGAGCGTCGTCGACAGGGGTGGGGTCCATCAGGTGCCGGCTCCCACCGGCGGTCGCACATCGGCGGGCACGGGATCGGCGGCGCGCGGGGCGGGAACGGCCGACGGCCGGTCCGGCAGCAGCCGGGCGTACACAGCGTCGAGCACCTCGGCCTGGGCCTCCCAGGTCCAGTTCGCCAGCAGGCCGGGGCGGTCGTAGGCGGCCCGGTAGCGGGCCGGGTCGGCGAGGACGGCATGCACCGCCCGCACGTAGTCAGCGACGTCCTCGGCGCGGAACACCTCACCCTGGCCGGTGGACCGCACGGTGCCGGCCATCGTCTTCACGTCGCTGACCACCAGCGGCAGCCGGGCGTGCGAGTACTCGAAGAACTTGGTGATCAGCGCAATCTCGTGGTTCGGCCAGTGGTGGATCGGGATCACCCCGGCGGTCGCCGCCGACAGGAACGGCACCACCTGCCAGTGCGCCACATACGGCAGCGCGTGCACCCGGTCGGCGACCCCGAGCTTCGCGGCGCGGGCCAGGACCCCCCTCACGTACGGGCCGTCCGGCTTGTTGACCACCAGCGCGACGTGCACGCCGGGCAGCTGCGGCAGGGCGTCGACCATGATGTCCAGGCCGCGCTGCCGGGCGGCGGCACCGCTGTAGACCAGCAGCGGCACGTCGGGGCCGATCCCGCAGAGCGCGCGCAGGTCGGGCGCGGGCGCGTCCGGCACCGGTTCGCCGTGGTCGGCGGCCGGGGCGTTGAGCACCACGTCGGGCACCTCGGCCAGCCCGTGCTGGCGCTGGAGCAGCTCGGCGAGGGCGTCCGAGACGGTCATCACCGCGTCGGCGTACGGGGCGTACTCCCGCTCGTGCGCCATGTGTGCGGGCAACCAGCGGGCGTTGTCCTGCCAGGGCTTGAGTCCGGGCAGGAACTCGTGCGCGTCCCAGACCAGCTTGATCTCCCGCCCGGCGGCCGCGGCGCGGACCTTGGCGCGGGCGCCGACCCCGAGCATCCGGAAGTCGTTGGCGTGGATCAGGTCCGGGCGCAGCTCGTCGATCACCGGGCCGTAGGCCAGCTCGTAGTCCCACAGGCCGGGCTCCAGCCGGCGCCACGCGCCGTCGCCCTTGACCTGCTGCCAGAACAGCGTGTACGCCCGGTCCCATGGGTTGCGGAACTTCCGCCCGGTGCGCGCCCGGGTGAGCTGCCAGTAGCGGAACGAGACCCACTTGCGGGTCACCTGCGCGGCCAGTTGCTCGGCGCGCAGTGCCCGCCGGCGCAGGGCCAGGCCGGCGGTGGCGGGGCCGGCGAGCTTGAGCTGGGCGGCCCGCAGCGCGAGGTCGGCCTGCCAGGCCTTGACCGCCTGGGCCCGGTGCGGGGCGATCCCGTTGGGCGGGTATGCCAGCGGCCAGCGCAGCCAGGCGCGGCGGAACTCGTGCCGGCGGCGGGCCAGCGGATCGGGCATCGCCAGCAGCCGCACCTCGGCCCGGCCGAGCTGCCACGACCGCGGCGGGCCGCCGGGCGACCGACCGAGCAGGATCACTTCCCAGCCGGCGTCGGCCGCCGAACGCGCCGCCTTCTGTACGCGGGAGTCGCCGTTGACGCCGTTGTCCACGAGCATGACAACCCGTCCCCGGCCGGGTCGGCTCCCGGCCGCGCCGTCAGAATCCATCCCGCCCGATCTCCGCTCTCCGCGCACGCCTGCCCGTAAACGTCGGCGAGTCTACGTCAACCGGACCGAACGCCCGGCCGCCGTATCGCTCCGCACGTCTGTGCTGGTCGTGGGCCCCGGGGCCGGAAAATCGTGGTGGAGGTCACGCTCGGCCAACGCGCCCCGCGCCGCCTCCGGACCGATTCGCGGGCCGGTGACGTATCGTGTCCAGCGCCGGGCCGTCCGGCGGAGCGCCGGAACAGGCGGCCTTTTCCGGGCGGAACAGTCCGGTCCGTCACCCTTGTCGCCGTACGCGCAGGAGAAGAAGCTCGTGAAGGTTGTCAGTGTCGTCGGTGCCCGCCCGCAACTGGTGAAGCTCGCCCCGATCGCCGCGGCGTTCGCCGGCACCCCGCACCAGCACGTCATCGTGCACACCGGTCAGCACTACGACGCCGACCTCTCCGACGTCTTCTTCTCGGGACTCGGCATCCCCGACCCCGACGTGCACCTGGGCGTCGGCTCGGGCACGCACGGCGTGCAGACCGGACGGATCCTCGCCGCCCTCGACCCAGTCTTCGCCGCCGAGCAGCCCGACTGGGTGCTGGTCTACGGCGACACCAACTCCACGCTCGCCGGCGCGGTGTCCGCGGTGAAGCAGCACATCCCGGTGGCCCACCTGGAGGCCGGCCTGCGCTCGTTCAATCGGCGGATGCCGGAGGAGCACAACCGGGTACTCACCGACCACGCCGCCGACCTGCTGCTGGCACCCACCGAGGAGGCGGTGCGCCACCTCACCACCGAGGGCCTGGCCGAGCGGACCGCCCTCGTCGGCGACGTGATGGTGGACGTCTGCCTGCGCATCCGCGATGCCGTGCGGCGCGGCGAACACCCGGCCCCGGCCCTGCCGGAGGGGATCGACCCGAACGGGCCGTACCTGGTGTCGACGCTGCACCGCCCGGACAACACGGACGACCCGGAGCGCCTCGCCGGCCTCGTCCAGGCGCTGGCCGGGCTCGACCTGCCGGTCGCCCTGCTGGCCCACCCCCGACTGCTCGCCCGCGCCGAGGAGCAGGGGATCAAGCTGGCGCAGGGCGGGATCCGGGTCGGTCGACCGCTGCCGTACGCCGGCCTGGTCGCCGCTGTGCTGGGTTCGCACGGCGTGATCACCGACTCGGGCGGGCTGCAGAAGGAGGCCTACCTGCTGGGCCGGCCGTGCACCACGCTGCGGCCCGAGACCGAGTGGGTGGAGACCATCGAGGGCGGTTGGAACGTCCTCGTGCCGGACCCGGCCGCGCTGGGCGCGCAGTGGGCGACCACCGCCACCCGACCCGCCCCCGGGACCGAGCGCGGCACCCCGTACGGCGACGGCCACGCCGCCGAGCGGGTCGTGCAGGTGCTCGCCGAGCGCGCCGCCTGACCGGCACCGGCCGCCGCGACCAGAGGATCGGGAGGCAGCGCATGGCCAGCGGCTCCTCGTCACCCCGCCGGGTGGCCGGGAACGTGGCCCGGGGCGCCCTGGCCCGGGCCACCTCCCCGCACGTCCTGGGCACCTCGGCGGGCGAGCAGTTCTGGCGCCGGGCACTGACCGCGCCGGGCCTGCCGGACGGTCTGCGGGTCCGCCTCGCGGAGCAGGTGCACGCTGGGCTGATCGGCGCGGGCCGGGCGGCCAGCGCCGCCGACTCCGTCTCCTCGGTGGGTGGCCGGATCGGTTCGCCGACGCTCAACGCCCGGCTGTTGCAGGCGCTCACCCGGGCCGAGCTCGACGCCGGCCTCGCGCCGACCCGACTCGCCGAGGCCTGGCGGGCCGGGTTCGCCGTGGCGGACAGCCTGCACCAGGAGGGGCACAGCGGCCAGACGGCCCGCCAGCTCGCCCGCACGCTGCCCCTCGGCTTCCACCGGGTGCTGCATTTCGACCGGCTCACCTCGCCGCTGGCCGACGACCCGGAGGGCTTCCTGTCGCCGCTGCGGCAGAGCACCACCGCGCACGCGCTCACCGCCGCCGGCCGGCGGACGCCGGCCGCGCCCATGCCGACCGGGCGGCCACTGCGGCTGCTCTTCGCGACCTGCGCCAACGACAACTTCCTGCGGGAGATCCGGGAGCGGTACGCCGGAATGCCCGATGTCGAGGTGCGCTTCCTCGACGTGGCCGCCGATCCGCAGCGGCGGCCGATGAACGGGCAGACCAGCCGGATGATCGAGCAGCTGCTCACCGGCCGGACGGAGTACGGCACCGAGGTCGAACGGTGGCTACGCCCGCACCTGGACTGGGCGGACACCGTCTTCGTGGACTGGTGCGTCTCCACCGCGGTGCTGTTCACCATGGTCGACCCTGGCACCACCCGGATCATCGTCCGGTTGCACAGCTTCGAGCTGTTCAGCATCTGGCCGCACCTGGTCAACTTCGGCCGGGTCGACGACCTGGTCTTCGTCTCGACCCACCTGCGTGACCTGGCCCGCTCGGTGATCCCGGCGCTGTCCGGACCGGCCCCGCCCCGCACCCACGTTCTCACCAACGCGATGGACCTGAGCCGGTTCGTGCGGCCGAAGCCGGCCGACGCGCGGTTCACCCTGGCGCTGGTCGGTGTCGGCGTGGTGGCGAAGGACCCGCGCTGGGCGCTGGACGTGCTGCGCGAGTTGCGGGCCGTCGACCCGCGCTACCGGCTGCGCCTGATCGGCGGGCCGATCAGCCCGTCGGCCAGCCCCGCCGCCGCCCGTTACCGGGAGTCGCTCGATGCCGAGCTCGCCACGCTCGGACCGGCGGTCGAGCAGGTCGGGCACTGCGACGACGTGCCGGCCGCGTTGACCGAGGTGGGCGTCATCCTCAGCAGCTCGGTCCGGGAGAGCTTCCACTGCGCCCTGGTCGAGGGCGCGGCCAGCGGCGCGGTACCGGTGGTCCGGGACTGGCCGTTCTTCGCGCGGGGTGCCCGGGACGTCTTCGACGACGCCTGGGTGGTCGGCTCACCGAAGGAGGCGGCGGAGCACATCCTGCGCGCCACGGCGACCGAGTCGGCGTGGCGCGCGGCCGGGGCGGCTGCCTCCGCGCACGCCCTGGCCACCTGGGACTGGACCGTCACCCGGCGCGGCTTCGACGAGTTGCTTCTGGGCACGGCCCGCTGATCTCGGCCCGCCGGCGTACGCGGGCGATCCGGCGAACGAGACGCCGGTCGCCCGCGCCGCCAGGCAGGCGCGGCGCGGGCGATCCGCGCCGCGTTCAGCTGGTGGGCTTGCGGACCACCACCACCGTGCCGTTGGCCAGGGTGTCGTCCACCTTCCAGTACTTCAGGTCGAACTGCTTGGACGAGAACTTGACCTCGCCGAACATCCAGCCCATCGGCCGGCGGCGCAGCACGAACACGTCGATCCCACCGAACCTGGTGTTCGCGGTGGCCGCGGCGAACTCCTCCGGATCGGTGATGGTGGTGAGCCGGACCAGCTCCGCGTACCGCTCGTCCCAGTGCGTCCAGGTGCCGGAGGCGAGCCGCTCGACCGCGATGTAGCCCGGCCACGGCTGGTAGGAGAACATCCGCTCGTCGTAGCTGAGAGTCACCGGCCGGGCGTTCTCGCCGAGCGTGTCGGCGACCAACTTACGCACCGGCTCGGCGGGGAACCAGTTCACGGTGACCGGGCTGGGCGCCGGGTAGCGCACCTTAGACCCGTCCGGCATCGGCTCGGCGTGGGTGTAGACGGCGAGGTTGTAGTTGAGGTCGGCGTCGGCCGGTCGGCGCACGGTCTTCAGCCCCGGCGGGTTCGGCATCCACGTGCCGATGCCGGCCACCGCCGCCGTCACCATCAGCAACGACACCAACACCACCTCGAGCCGGCGGGTCGAGCCGGCCACCCGCAGCCGCCCGGCGAGCACCGGAATCAGCTCGGCGGCGGAGAGCACCGCGCCGGCGACGAGCAGCAGCCCGATCAGCCGGGTGGTGTAGTGCAGGTACAGCGTGTGCCCGTTCTTGATGAACACGAGCACGAAGACCCAGCGGTAGACGTACGCGCCGACCATCAGCAACAGCATCGGCAGTGCCCACCAGGTCTTGCGCGCGTACCAGACCAGGCCGACCAAACCGAGCAGCTGGAGCAGGTAGAGCGGCGACGCCAGCGGGTTCAGCAGGAACCAGGCGCCCAGCGGGTCCTCGGCGATGGACGGGGAGACGAAGTAGTCGTTGACCCGGTCGCCGCCGATCTCGAGGGTGGCCCGCAGGTACGGCACCAGGTACCAGGACGCCACCAGGAAGGCGACGACCCCGACCCCGAGCAGGTGGGCGAGATACCGCAGTCTGTTGCGGCTGCGCCAGAGCACGAGCCCGACCAACCCGATCAGCCCGACCAGAGCGAACATCAGATAGCCCTGGTAGACCTGGAGAATCAGCCCACCGATGAGGCCGGCACTCCAGAACCTCAGCCCGCCGTCCCGGGGAGACCGGTCGGTGAAGGAGCGCAGCACCCACGGCACGAAGATGGCCAGCGTGATGATCTCGTACGACTTGCGCGGCTGGGTGAACACCCAGGTCGGCAGGACCGCCAGGGCGAGGGCGACCGGCGCCGGGACGACCCCGCGCCACAGCAGGAACCCGACCAGCACGGCCAGCGACAGGGTGGTCGCCTCGGCGTACCCCATCAGCGACCAGGCCGGCTGGTCGAGATAGAGCGCGGCTCGGCTGATCAGGTACGGGAAGAGCGGCGGGTACTCCGACGGAACCGACGAGACGATGCCGTCCACCGGCGTCGAGTGCACGGTGAACTTGGTGGCCATCGCGGCGAGCCGGGCGGAGTCCCCGCGCAGTCCGGAGTCGCCGAACGGCGAGCCGTTGTAGGAGGCGATCAGCGTCGTCCCGACCCAGGCCGCGTACCCGCCCGCGGCCAGCCCGACGACCAGCTTCGACGAGCGCCACAGCGCCAGGGCGAGCACCACCGCTCCACCGACCACGCCGAAGGCCGCCGGCAGCACCGCGGCACGCGCGTTGAACGGGTTCGCGTCGATCAGCTTCACGACGACCGCACCGACCGGGTAGCCCACCACCCAGGCCAGCACCGCCCACAGCGACGCGCTGCTGAGGACGCGCCACACCGGGCCGGTCCAGGCCCGGCGTGCCGTCTCCGGCACGACCCCGCCCGGCTTGCCATCACCCACCGTGACCCCGGCCGCACCTACCGCGACCGGCGCGATCTCATCGGCGGCGCGCTCGCCCGCCTCGGCCGGGGCGACGTCCGCCGCTCCCGATGTCTCGTGCCCGACGGTCGACGTGGTCGGGTCCGACGACTCGTCGGTCGACACCGTGGCGTCGGTGGTGGCGTCCCCGGGTTCCGCGTCGGCCGGCCCCGACGGCGGCTCCGCGACGCCGGTCGGTTCGGGCCCCTTCGAGCTGGTCGGCGATGATCCGCCCTGCTCAGGTGAGGTCTCGGCGTCCACACTGGCCGTCATCTACATCCTTCCCCCGGAAATCGGGGCCAGCCTAACCGAGGAAGCTCGGCTCCTCTGCCCCGCTCGGTACACGCCCGCGCGTCGCCTCCGGTTGCGCGAGGGCCGGCGCGACACCCCGTCCACCGGGCATGCCGCAATCCCGAGGCTGCGGTAGCCTGTCGCCGCATACGCCATGCGTGCGAGGCCGATTTCCCCCAGCACGGCACATTCCATGAATCTCCCTGCCCTGTCAGGAGGCAGTTCCCATGGGCGATCTCGCTACCGTCAGCGAGACGGACAATGAACTCCAGTCGATGACCCTCCAGGAGGTCGCGACCGCCGCCGTCAACTACCACCGATGGCTGACCGACCTGGCCCTGCCCTACCTCGGCGACAACCCGGTCGAGGTGGGCAGCGGCTTCGGTGACTACGCCCAGCACTGGCTGGACGCGGGTGTTCCGGCGATCACCGTCGGTGATATCGAGCCGACCCGCCTGGCTCACCTGCACGAGCGCTTCGACGACGACGAGCGGGTCGAGGTCATGCCGGTGGACTTCTTCTCCCCGCCGCAGCGGGAACACTCCGCGTTGGTCTCGTTCAACGTCATGGAGCACATCGACGACCACGTCGCGGCACTCGCCTCGGCACACCAGCTGCTCCGGCCGGGCGGCGCTGTGATCACCTTCGTGCCGGCCTTCGAGTTCGCGATGGCCAAGTTCG
The DNA here is from genome assembly GCF_044765245.1 of Micromonospora sp. NPDC093277. NCBI lineage: Bacteria > Bacillati > Actinomycetota > Actinomycetes > Micromonosporales > Micromonosporaceae > Micromonospora > Micromonospora sp. NPDC093277. Next base: position 58,511 of record NZ_JBIWJO010000008.1, on the reverse strand, counting down.
ACCGCCAGGTCGGCCATCTGCGCCGGTACACCAAGGCGTCGCTGCGGGCCGCGTACGAGGAGGCCGGGCTCAGCGTCGACCGGCTCCACTACGTGAACGCGCCCGGCCTGTTCGCCTGGCTGCTGGGCGTCCGCATGCTCAGGATGACGCCGGGCGACGGGGCGCTGCTGCGGGTCTGGGACGCCGCCGTCGTGCCCACCGCCCGGGCCCTCGAACGTCTGGTCCGCGCGCCCTTCGGGCAGTCCGTCTTCGCCGTCGGTCACGTCCCCGGCCCGACGGCCACCCCACCACACCCCCGTCAGCCCTGAGGGAGCAATGGTCCCGATGACCATCGACCAGGAAACGCACCTCGACTCCGCGTCGGCCGCCCGAGCGGGCGCCGGCATCGCCGTCGGTCAGATCGAGCTCTCCGTCGTCATGCCCTGCCTCAACGAGGCGGAGACGCTGGCGGTCTGCATCCGCAAGGCGCTGCGCAGCATGGAAGAACTCGGCGTGGTCGGCGAGGTGATCGTCTCGGACAACGGGTCCACCGACGGCTCGCAGGAGATCGCGCTCGCCGAGGGGGCCCGGCTGGTGCACTCCGAGCAGCGCGGGTACGGTGCCGCCCTGCGTACCGGCATCGGCGCCGCCGAGGGTGAGTTCGTCATCATGGCCGACGCGGACGACAGCTACGCGCTGCACAACCTCGGGCCGTTCCTGGAGCGCCTGCGCGCGGGGGCCGATCTGGTGATGGGCAACCGGTTCAAGGGCGGCATCGAACAGGGTGCGATGCCGCCGCTGCACCGGTGGCTGGGCAACCCGGTGCTGTCGTTCCTCGGCCGCACCTTCTTCCGGGTACCCATCGGGGACTTCCACTGCGGAATGCGTGGCTTCCGGCGTGACCGCATCCTGGCGCTGTCGCTGCGTACCTCCGGCATGGAGTTCGCCAGCGAGATGGTGGCCCGGGCCGCGCTCGCCGGGCTGACCATCGAGGAGGTGCCGACCACCCTGGCGCCCGACGGGCGTAGCCGGGCGCCGCACCTGCGCACCTGGCGCGACGGCTGGCGGCACCTGCGGTTCCTGCTCGCGCTGAGCCCGCGCTGGATGCTGCTCTACCCCGGCTTCGCCCTGCTCTTCGGTGGCGGGGCCATGCTGGCCTGGCTGCTCGGCGGCGCCCGCCAGGTGGGCGGCCTCGCCTTCGACCTGCACACCATGCTGGCGGCGGCCACCGCGGTCAGCATCGGCATCCACGCGATCGCCCTCGCCGTGGTGGCGCACGCCCACGCGGTCCACGTCGGGCTACTCAGAGCCGACCGGCGGATCGAGGTACGCATCGCCGACCTGGCGCTACGACGAGGAGTGAGTACAGGTCTCCTGCTGCTGCTCGCCGGCGTGGCCTGCTTCGGCTACGCGCTGTGGAGCTGGGAGCAGGTCAGCTTCGATCAGCTCGACGTGGCCTCGACGATACGGCTGCCGATCGTCGGTGTCGGTCTGATCGTGGTCGGCGTCCAGTCCGTGCTGCTGTCCTTCATCATCGGGCTGACCAGGGTGGGCGAGCTCTGAGCTGAGCCGCGTCACGGGCACGCGAGGCGTCGGTCGACCGACGCCCTGACGGGGGAGACACCGGCGGTGTCTCCCCCGTCGCGCACGTTCAGGCGGGGTCGCGGTCCCGCCTCCAGCTGCTCACGTTGAGGTCCAGCGCGGTGGTGGCGACCAGGTGCGGGTACCGCCGGGCCAGCTGCCAACCGAGCGTCACCGCGTAGACGTCGGCCGTCACGACGCGGTCAACGGTGGACATGTCCACCCCGGCCAGGCGCTGCCGGAACAGCTTGGCCAGCACCGTCGGCCGGACCAGTCGGTACGCCCTGATGTAGATCCGCGTGTGGAAGGCGCCGGCGACCCGCCGGTGCCCCGACTCCAGCGCCTTGGCCGGGGTGTGCAGCGGTCGCAGGGGTTTGACCTGGCTGGTCAGCCGGGTGGTCCGGCGGAGCACCGCCCGTGGCACCTTGTGCACCAGAACCCGCTCGACCCGGCGCAGCGGATGCCGCTGCTCCGCACCGTCGAGGGTGTGGAGGGTCAGCCGGGGATGGTCCCGCACCTCTGCCCAGCTCTCGGCGTCGGACAACTCCCACGCGCCGGTATCCAGGAAGACCAGGTCCACCCAGACGCCCTCGTTGAGCAGACGGCGGACGTAGTTGCGGACGCGCGCGTTCAACCGGTAGACGGTCGAGACGATCATCACCCGAGGATTGTTGTCCGCTCCAGGCACCTGTACCCGCTCCTCCATCACTGGCTGCGACTCGAGATTCACCGCGCCGGCTCCGACCCGTCCACGGCCACCCGCTCGCGGCCCGCGATTGCCCAGAGCCGCTGGTCCAGCGCCTCGAGCAGCTTGTCACGGGTGTAGGCCTGGGCGTAGTCGCTGGCCGCGGCGCGCTGCTCCGGCGTCAGGTCACGGGCCGCCTTGCCGGCCTCGACCATCGAGTTGGCCACCGCCTCCACGTCCAGGCTGTCGGCGTTGAACCAGAGCGGATAACCGTCGAGCACGTCCTTGGCGGCGATACCCGGCGCGTGCACCGAGACGATCGGCCGGCCGGCGGCCATGTACTCGAAGATCTTGCCGGAGGTGACGTACCGGCCGCCGCCGGCGAGGAAGACCAGCACATCGTTCTGCTCGTAGACCGAGGCCACCTCGGTCTTGGAGACCGGGCCGCGGTAGCGGATGCCGATGTCGCCGTCCTCCTCCAGGGGCACCACGGCGCCGTCGGCGCCGAGACCGAGCCCGAGCCGCTGCATCAACTCCCGGCGGCCGGTCTGGAAGAAGCCCAGGTGACCGTGGATGTTGAGCTCGGCGTCGGCCAGCTCGGGGTGCATCCGGGCCCGGGCCCACGACGCGGCCAGTTCCTCGACCGGCTGGGAGTTGGTCAACGTACCCAGGTAGCCGAAGCGCAGCGGCCGGGAGTTGATCTCCTTGTCGACTCCCAGCTCGCCGGCCGGGGGCGTCAGGTCGGCGTCCCAGCCGTTCGGCACGACCAGCATCCGGTCCGCCGCCTCGGGGTAGCGGTCGGCATGCCATTTGCGTAGTGCCTCGTTGACGAAGACCGCGCCGGAGGCCCGGCGCAGCACCCGCTTCTCCCAGCCGAACGCGAGGTGCCCCTCGGGGAAGGCCAGCTCGTCCTTGAACAGGTCGAGGGTCCACGAGTCGCGGTAGTCGACCACGTACGGCACGCCGGTGAGCCGGTTGAAAAGCCAGGCCGCGGCGAACGAGGCGAACGGGTTACCGGTGGCCAGCACGACGTCGAAGCGCTGCTTGGTGTGCAGCCGCAACCCGCGGGCGACCGCGGCCCGCCCCCACGACCAGTAGTGCTCCGGGAACACCCGGCGCTGCCCGAACTGGTACAGCTTGTGCGCCAGCAGCGGCAGCCGCGCCCGGAACCGGCTGTACTTGCGCAGGTCCTTCTCCCAGACGAACTGGTTGAGCGCGGGCCGCTCCACGCGGATCCGCGGGTCGACCGTGCGGGCCAGTTCCTCGTCCACCGAACCGATCACGTCGTGCAGGAAGCTCAGCGGCGAGGCGCACACCGTCACGTCCCAGCCCTTGGCGACCAGGTGGTTGGCGGTGGCCCGCGCCCGGTAGACGCCGCTGGCGCGCGACGGGGGGAAGTAGAACGAGAGGTAGAGGATGCGCGGCGGCCGCGCCGCACGTGGGGGTTTCATGTATGCAGTCCTTAGCAACTCTGCGCTTCAGCCGGCACAGGACGCGGTGACCCGCAACGGCGCGACGGTGTCATAGCTGTACGAAACCTGCGGCTCGGGCAGGTTGCCGGCCGGACAGCCGGCCAACAGGCGGGCGGCGGGGACCATCGAGGGCAGATCGCTCACCACCAGCAGGTCGAAGGGCCTGCGTTGAAGCAGCACGTGCCGGAAGATGAGCCGCTGCTGCCACTCCCCCCAGGTCGGCCGGTCGGCCGGCAGGATGAATGCCCGATGCGCCGGGATCGAGACCCGGCGCGCGTACGCCCTCCTGGCCTTCGTCGCCCACGGCCGCAACGGTCCCCGGCCGGCCAGCCGCAACAGCACGCCCGGGCCATTGAACAGCACCTTCTCCACCGTGCTGGCCGGGTGCAGCTGTTCCAGGCGGGACAGCTCGATCACCTCGACGCCGGGGTCGAAGGTCTCCTCCTCCCACCTCCTGGGGTTCCCGACCAGCACGACGGCCGTGCCCCCGTCCGCCACCACCTGGGCGGACTCCTCGATCACGGCCCGCCTCCGGGTGCCGCCCAGGGCGAGGAAAAGTACGTGCATGTCACAGCCTCACTTGCGGCCGGCGAGTCGCTCGGACCCGGCCGGCACCAACGGTGGGGAGTCAGGGAACCAGATGCCGTGATGGGCGTCCGCCACCGAGCGGTAGCTGTAGCGGGCGGCGAGCCGGTCACGGGCGCGGGCCACGTCGGTGCCGTGCGGGAAGCGGTCCCGCAACCGGCGGTAGCCCTCGACGATGGTGGCCGGGTCGTCGGTGACCTCGATGAGCTCACCCGCGGCGTCCTCGATCCCGGCGAGGGTCTCCTCGGGGCCACCGCAACGGGTGACCAGCACCGGCATGCCGGCGGCGAGCGCCTCGATCACGGTGACGCCGAAGGTCTCCATCCGGCTGGGGTGTACCAGCAGATCGTGCTCGCGCATCGCCCGCAGCGCCTCCTCCGGCGGAACCGCGCCGGTGAACGTGACCGCGTCGGCGACCCCCAGCTCGTCGGCCCGTTCGGTCAGCCGGACCAGCAGGTCGCCCGTCCCCACCATGGTCAGGGTGAGGCTCGGGTCATCGGCCCGGCAGGTGGCGAACGCCTCCAGCAGCAGCTCGACACCCTTGCGCTCGATCAGGCCGCCGACGTAGAGCCAGCGCCGCAGGTCGGTGACCGGCGCGGTGCGAGCCACCTCGAAGTTGATCGGGTTGGCGATGAACTCGATCCGGTCCGCGTGATGGGGGAACGCCTCCAGCAGCGGGCCGCGCACCGCCTCGCCGACGGCGTAGAAGCCGGCGCAGCGGGTCAGCACCTCGTCGTACATCTCCCGCGCCTGCTCGCTGTCGAGGACGCTGTCCAGGAAGGTGGCGTGCTCGGTCACGTAGACCTTGGCGTCGGGCCGGGCGTTGTGCAGCGCGGCCCAGCCGCCGGGCAGGCCGACATGGGCGTGCACGATCGGTGCCTCGATGGGCTTGCCGCCGAGGGCGGTGCGCAGGGTGGAGCTCTGCCGGTGGGCGATCTCGGCGTGCCATCGCCCGCGCGGGATCGGGACCGGGATGTGCAGAAGCTGGGCCCCGCCGACGGTCGGCACCGGTCCCATGGTGCGCCGCAACAGCGCCTGGTTGGCCTCGCTGACCAGGGCGTCTCCCCGGTTCGACAGCTTCGCCACCCACGCGTCGCAGTGGTAGACGGTCATCAGGTCGCACCCGGGGGCGGTGGCCTCGACCATCGCCCGCACAAAGGCCCCGCGGAAGGGCAACTCTCGGGTGGGGAACCAGGGCGTAACGATCGCGACGTTCTTCACAGCAGCTGCCGCCACCCGACTGTGCCTCCAGCTCTCGTCATGGCGTATCCCAAGCTATCACCCGGGCGTGCCCGGGTAGCCGCACCGCACCCCGGGGGCCGGGGTGCGGTGCGGATGGTGCCGTTCGCGGTGGCGGCTCAGCCGATGGCGACAGTGCCCTGGTCGCTGGCGGCCCGGGGGTCCACGTCGACCGTGCTGCCGTCCGAGGCGGACCGGAGCAGCGCGGCGGCGACCTGCACCGTCCGCAGACCCTGTCGCAGCGTCACGATGTCGCTGTTCTTGCCCTCGACCGCGTCCCGGAACCGCTCGTGCTCCACGAGCAGCGGCTCACGCTTCGGGATCGCGTACCGGACCATGTCGCCCTCGGCGACGCCGCGGAAGGCGCGCAGCGCCTCCCATTCGGTGTCGATCGCGCCGTTGGCGTAGAAGGTCAGGTCGGCCGTGAGCGTGTCGGCGACGAAGCAGCCGCGGTCGCCGGTGATCACGGTGGACCGCTCCTTGAGCGGGCTCAGCCAGTTGACCAGATGGTTGACCATCGTGCCGTCGGCCAGCTGGCCGACCACGGCGACCATGTCCTCGTGCAGCCGTCCGCTGCGGAAGACGGTCCGGGCCGAGACGGAGCGGTACTCCTGCCCGGTGACCCAGGCGGTCAGGTCGATGTCGTGGGTGGCCAGATCCATCACCACGCCGACGTCGGCGATCCGGTGCGGGAACGGTCCCTGGCGCCGGGTGACGACCTGGTAGACCTCGCCCAGTTCACCGGCCTCCAGGCGGGTGCGCAGGTTCTGCAGGGCCGGGTTGTACCGCTCGATGTGGCCGACGCCGGCCACCAGGCCGGCGGACTCGAACGCCTCGACGAGCCGGGTCGCCGCCTCGACGGACTGGGCGAGCGGCTTCTCGATCAGCGCGGACACGCCGTTCGCGGCCAGTTCGAGGCCGATCTGCTCGTGCAGCGCTGTCGGGCAGGCCACCACGGCGTAGTCGATGCCCATGGCCAGCAGCTCGCCCAGCTCGGGCACCACCGGCGCGCGAAGGGTCCCGGTGGTGTCACCCGCCGGGTCGACGATGCCGACCAACTCGACACCGTCGAGGTTGGACAGCACCCGGGCGTGGTTGCGGCCCATCGCCCCGAGGCCGATCAGACCGGCGCGCAGGCGGGCCTGCCCCGAGGCGGTCACCGCAGGCCCCCGGCGATGTTGGCGCCGTCGGCGATGCGCTCGAGGTCCGCCTGGCTCAGCGACGGGTGCACCGGCAGCGAGATGACCTCGGCGGCGGCCCGCTCGGTCTCCGGCAGGTCCCACGGGCCCGGCTTGCCGTTCTCGTCGAGGTACGGCTTGAGCCGGTGGATCGGGGTCGGGTAGTAGACCGCGTTGCCGATCCCCAGCTCGGTGAGCCGCTGCTGGGCGGCGTCCCGGCCCTGCGTCCGCACCGTGTACTGGTGGTAGACGTGCTTGGCGTCGTCGGCCACCGGCGGCGTGACCATGCCGGTGATCCGGGAGTCCAGGAACTTGGCGTTGGCGCGGCGCTGCTCCGTCCACTCCGGAAGCTGGCGCAGCTGCACCCGGCCGATGGCGGCGGCCACGTCGGTCATCCGCATGTTGGCGCCGACGATCTCGTTTGCGTACCGCTGCTCCATGCCCTGGTTGCGCAGCAGCCGCAGCGTCCGGGCCAGCTCGGCGTCGGCGGTGGTGATCATGCCGCCCTCCAGGGCGTGCATGTTCTTCGTGGGGTAGAAGCTGAAGCAGCCGGCAGTGCCGAAGGCACCGACCGGGCAGCCACCGAGCTGTGCCCCGTGCGCCTGCGCGGCGTCCTCGATCACGGCGAGGCCGTGCCGCTCCGCGATGGCCATGATCTGGTCCATCGCGGCGGGGTGGCCGTACAGGTGCACCGGCATGATCGCGACGGTGCGCGGGGTGACGGCGGCGGCCACCGCCTCCGGGTTGAGGCAGAAGCTCCCCGGCTCGATGTCGACGAAGACCGGCTCCGCGCCGACCAGGCGGATGGCGTTCCCGCTGGCGGCGAAGGAGAAGGAGGGAACGATGATCTCGTCGCCGGGGCCGTAGCCCAGCGCCATCAACGAGAGCTGGAGGGCAGAGGTGCCCGAGTTGACGGCGACACAGTGCCGGCCGGAGACGAGCTCGCTGAACTCCTCCTCGAACGCGGCGACCTCCGGGCCCTGTACCACCCGGCCGCTGCGCAGCACCCGGACCGCCGCCTCGATCTCGGCTTCGCCGATCACCGGCCTGGCTGGGGGGATGAACTCAGCAGCGTCAAGCCCAGTCATGGGCTGTCCTCCTGTCGACATGGGTCCTCTTCCGCGGGGGATGCTAACGGGTCCGAAGGCTGGCGAACCGGCCAGTGGGGCTGGATCCGACCACAATCGGAAACTTGGGTCAGGTCATCGGATCGGGCAAGATCATCACGGACTGGACGTCCGCATGCTACCCCCCAGAGCTGTCGCGATCGAAGCGACCAGTTCCGGCAGGTCAGCCATGGTCAGCGGCGCGCGAGCGATCGCCAACCGCCAGTAGACCGGCCCGACGATCAAGTCGACGGCCCGGTCCGGATCGATGCTCGCCGGCAGCTCGCCCCGGTCGATCGCCCGACCGATCAGCAGTTCGCCGACGTGGTGCTGGTGCGTCCGCAGTGCGGCCTGGAGGGTCTCGGCGATCTGCGGATTCCGGGCCGCCTCGGCGAGGAGGTCCGGGATGATCTGCGCTGCCAGCGGGTGCTGCAACGCCTTGCTCATGACCATCAGCAGGACGGTCAGGTCACCCTGGAGGCTGCCGGTGTCCATCAACGGGAGCTTCTGCCCGGCCACCGACGAGACCACCTCGAGCACCAGCTCAAGCTTGGATCGCCAGCGCCGGTAGACCGCCGTCTTGCTGACCCCGGCCCGCCGGGCCACCGCCTCGATCGAGAGTCGTCCGTACCCGACCGCCGCCAGTTCCTGCATCACGGCACGCCGGATGGCTGCCGTGATGTCACCGCGGAGCACCGCGGCACCGGCCGGAGCCCGCCTCTTCTCGATGGTCACGTGGGACAATGTAGCGCAGCGACGATACGGTTGCGTCCTGACGTGGTTTGAACTACGTTTCCGGCAGCGACAAGGCGCTGGCGTTCATCGCTGTGGCCAGGTTCGCGACAAGTCGCGCGCATCCTCGCAGGTACGGAAAGATCGGAGCGCCCATCCATGTCCAACACGGCGGTGGCTGACGCCGAGTCGGGACTGAGCCGGGCGGAACTCGCCGCCCGGCACGGCCTGACCGTCGCCGGCGAGCGGCCCAGCCTGCCCGGCTACGCCCACCAACTGTGGTCGTACCGGCATTTCATCGCTGCATACGCCAACGCGAAGCTCGCTGCGACCTTCGCCACAGCACGGCTCGGTCGCGTCTGGCAGGTGCTGACACCGCTGACCAATGCGGCGATCTATTACCTGATCTTCGGCGTCATCCTGGGGACGAAGAACGGCATCCCGAACTTCATCGCCTATCTCTGCGTCGGCCTCTTCGTCTTCAACTTCACCCAGGCCGCCGTCCTCAACGGCACCCAGTCGATCACCAGCAACCTGGGGCTGATCCGCGCGCTGCACTTCCCCCGGGCCTCCATGCCCATCGCGGTGACCCTGACCCAGTTCCAGAATCTGATCTCCGCGATGATCGTACTGATCGGCATCGTGCTGGTCACCGGTGAGCCGCTCAACCTGGACTGGCTGCTGCTGGTGCCCGCCCTGCTGCTTCAGTCGATCTTCAACGCCGGCCTGGCCCTGGCCATGGCCCGGCTCGGCTCCAAGCTCACCGACATCAAGCAGCTGATGCCGTTCGTGATGCGCACCTGGATGTACGCCTCCGGCGTGCTCTACAGCGTCGACAACTTCGTCAAGCACCTGCCGACGACGGCGGCCACGCTGATCCACGGCAATCCGCTGCTGGTCTACATCGAGCTGGTCCGGCACGCCCTGCTGGAGGGCGCCCCGATGACCTCCAAGGTCTCCACCCTGTTCCTGATGGGGACGGTCTGGGCACTCCTGGTCGGCGTCGGCGGATTCGTCTACTTTTGGCGCGGTGAACAGGAGTACGGTCGTGGCTGAACTGGACCAGCGGGTGGCCGCCCCGGCGCAGGTCGCCGAGCAGCGGATCCCCACCGTCATCGCTGACGACGTGCACCTGATCTACAAGGTGCACGGGGCGGCCAGTGCCGGCAACGCCAGCCCGGTAGCCGCACTCAAGCGGCTGGTCAGCCGGACCAACGCCCCGAACGTGCGGGAGGTGCACGCGGTCAAGGGCGTGAGCTTCGTCGCGTACCGGGGTGAGGCGATCGGGCTCATCGGCAGCAACGGCTCCGGCAAGTCGACCCTGCTGCGGGCGATTGCCGGGCTGATGCCGACCAGCCGGGGCGCCCTCTACACCCAGGGCCAGCCATCGCTGCTGGGCGTCAACGCCGCGCTGCTCAACGACCTGTCCGGGGAGCGGAACGTGGCGCTGGGCTGCCTGGCGATGGGGATGACCCCCGAGCAGGTCCGCAAGCTGACCCCCGAGATCATCGAGTTCTCCGGGATCAACGAGCGGGGCGACTTCGCCACGCTGCCGATGCGCACGTACTCCTCGGGCATGTCCGCCCGGCTCCGGTTCGCCATCGCCGCCGCCAAGAAGCACGACGTGCTGCTGATCGACGAGGCGCTGGCCACCGGTGACGCCCGGTTCCGCCGGCGCAGCGAGCAGCGGGTGCGGGAGCTGCGCGAGGAGGCGGGCACCGTGTTCCTGGTCAGCCACTCGATCGGCACCATCCGGGACACCTGTGAGCGCAGCATCTGGCTGGAGTCGGGGCTGATCCGGATGGACGGCCCGACGCCCGAGGTGATCGACGCGTACGAGCGGTTCATGAAGAAGTGACGTCGCGCCTGGCACCCGGTCGTCGCCGGGTGCCAGGGTCGGCGACCGCCGGCGCTAAGGTCGTAGCGGCGGTGTCCGAAAACTGCCACGCCCACCAATTACTCCCGTGAACCAGAGGACGGCGATGACCCAGCAGCACCCGACGGCACCGGCGACCACACCGGAGGGCGTGACGCCCTGGCGGCCGTCGCGGACCGTCGCGGTCGTGCTCGCCGGGGGTACCGGGGTCCGTCTCGGGCTGGGCATCCCGAAGCAGCTGATCAAGATCGCCGGCAAGCCGATCATCGAGCACACCCTGGCCGTCTTCGAGGCCACGCCGGAGATCGACGAGATCATCGTGCTGATGGCCGCCGGCCACGTCGCCGACGCGCAGCGGATCGTGGCCGACGCCGGGTTCCGCAAGGTCAGCCAGGTGATCGAGGGCGGTGACACCCGCAACGCCACCACCCGCATCGCGCTGGACGCGGTCGGCGAGGGCGATCTCAACCTGCTCTTCCACGACGCGGTCCGCCCGCTGGTCAGCGCCCGGATCGTGCGTGAGTGCGTGAACGCGCTCTGGACGTACTCGGCGGTCGACGTGGCCATCCCGTCGGCCGACACGATCATCCAGGTCGACGAGAACGACTGCATCACCGACATCCCCGTCCGCGCCACCCTGCGCCGCGGCCAGACCCCGCAGGCGTTCCGGTCCGGCACCATCCGGGAGGCGTACCGGCGGGCCGAGGGCGACCCCGGCTTCGCCGCCACCGACGACTGCGGCGTGGTGCTGCGCTACCTGCCCGACACGCCAATCAAGGTGATCGACGGCTCGGACGAGAACATCAAGGTCACCCACCCGGTCGACGTGCACCTGGCGGACAAGCTCTTCCAGCTCGCCGCCGCCCAGGCACCCCGGGTGCACGACCACCGCAGCTACACCGAGGAGCTGACCGGCCGGACCATCGTGGTCTTCGGCGGCAGCTACGGCATCGGCCACGACCTCACCGAGCTGGCCCGGCGCTACGGCGCCCAGGTCTTCCCGTTCAGCCGATCCACCACGGGAACCCACGTGGAGCGGGCGGAGGACGTGGCGGCGGCGCTGAGGACCGCCTTCGAGGCGACCGGCCGGATCGACCACGTGGTGGTCACCGCCGGGATCCTCGAGAAGGGCGCCCTCGCCGAGATGGACGAGGAGACGATGGACCGCCTCCTGCACGTCAACTTCGTCGGCCCGGTCACCATCGCCCGGCAGTCCCTGCCGTACCTCCAGCAGACCAAGGGCCAACTGCTGCTCTACACCTCCAGCTCGTACACCCGGGGCCGGGCCCGGTACGCGCTCTACTCGGCCACCAAGGCCGCCCTGGTGAACCTGACCCAGGCGCTCGCCGACGAGTGGGCCGAGTTCGGCGTACGCGTCAACTGCGTCAACCCGGAGCGCACCGCCACCCCAATGCGTACCCGGGCGTTCGGCGAGGAGCCGGAGCACACGCTGCTCTCCGCCGAGGCGGTCGCGCAGGCCTCCCTGGACGTTCTCGTCTCCGACCTGACCGGCCAGGTCATCGACGTCCGCCGGCCCCCCGGCGAGCAGGTGGCCCCGGTGGCGCCCGGCGACCAGGTGGTCGCGGTGCCCGCGCAGCCGGGCGCGGACCTCGGCACCAGACGCGGCGAGCAGTTGCCCACCGGCGTCGACGCCTGACCGGACGACCAGCGGAACGGAACGGTAACAATGCGTGGTGACCTGGTCCGCAAGCTGCTCGCTCGGGTGCTGACCACCGGGCTGGCGGTGCTGGCGTTCCTCGTGGTGGCGCTCACCGGGGCGACCGGTTGGGGGCTGGCGATCGCGGTCGCCGCCCTGGCCGCCGCCGCGTGGGAACGCCGGGTGCGACCCACCGCCGACGGCGTCGCCGAGTCGGTGCTCGTGGCCGCCGGGATCCTGGTCGGGTACGCCCGCCGGCTCGACGCCGGCTTCGACCCGGCGCTGGCCGCCACCGCGCTGGTGTTGCTCGGCCTGGTGCTGCTGGTGGGGCCGCTGCGCGACGCCGGCGCCCTGGAGATCCGCGCGGCCAACCTTCCGGTCCGCTCGTGGGCCCCGCTGGTCGCCGGCCGGCTCGGTGACGCGCTGCTGGTGCTGCTCGCCCTGGTGGCGGTGGCCGCCGGCCTCGCCCTGCCCGGCTGGGTGGCGCTGGCCGCCACCCTGCTGGTCGGCGCGGGCTGCGGCGCGGTCGGGCTCGACCTGGCGCGGCGGCGGTTCCGGCCGCCGGCCGGGGGCGGCCCGGTGGGCCGGGCGCTACGCCGGCACCAGCCCGAGTTCGTGCTCTACTTCTCCGCCCCGCCCGGGTCGGAGTACCAGGTCACCATGTGGCTGCCGTACCTGGAACGGATCGGCCGGCCGTTCCTGGTCCTGCTGCGCGAGCCGGAGTTCCTGCCCGCCGTCGCCGCCGCGACCCGCGCACCGGTGGTCTTCTGCCCGACGCTGCAGGCCATGGACGAGGCGCTGGTCCCCAGCCTGCGGGCGGCGTTCTACGTCAACCACGGCGCGAAGAACAGTCACTGCATCCGCTTCGCGCACCTCACCCACGTGCAGCTGCACCACGGCGACAGCGACAAGGCGCCGAGCGCCAACCCGGTCTCGGCGATCTTCGACAAGATCTTCGTGGCCGGCCAGGCGGCGATCGACCGGTACGCCCGGGCCGGCGTGGAGATCCCCGCCGAGAAGTTCGTGGTGGTCGGCCGGCCCCAGGTGGAGGCGATCGAGGTACGCCGGGAGCCGACCACCGGCCTGGCGCAGCCGACCGTGCTCTACACCCCCACCTGGACGGGGCACCACGCCGACGCAAACTACTGCTCGCTGCCGGTGGCCGAGACGATGCTCCGCCGGCTACTGGACCGGGGTGCCACGGTGATCCTTCGGCACCACCCGTACACCGCGCAGAACCCGGCCTCGGCGCGGCAGCTGGCCCGGCTCACCGAGCTGCTCGCCGCGGACAAGGCGACGACCGGCCGGACCCACCTGTGGGGCGCGGCGGCCACCCGGGAGCTGACTTTGACCGATTGCGTCAACCGCGCCGACGCGCTGGTCTCGGACGTCTCCGGGGTCATCTCCGACTGGCTCTACTCGGGCAAGCCTTATGCCGTCACCGACATGGGCGCTGACGGCGAGGACTTCGTCGGGCGGTTCCCCCTCGCCGGCTCGGGTTACGTGCTGCGCCGGGATATGTCCAACGTGGACGGGGTGCTGACCGAGCTGCTCGACACCGACCCGAAGGCGGCGGCTCGCTGGGCCACCCGCACCCGCTACCTGGGCGACTTCCCCGCCGAGGCGTACGCCGAGGCGTTCCTTGACGCCGCCCGCCGGCAGCTCGAACCGGGCTGGACCCCGCTGGCCCCGCGCGGCGCCGGAGCGGCCGCGCCGGACGGCTCGCCGTTCTCTCCCACCGCCTGAGCCACTCTCACCTCCTGACCGCCCCGCCACCCCCGGCGGGGCGGTCTTGCGTGTGCGGAAGATCACCCGCTATCCAATCACCATTGTAAATATTCAACATCATCATCATACTTGCTCGCGGGCAGCCCACCGGCGAGACGTCGCCGGCCCCTCCCGGCGACGCGGTCCGCCGCACGCCGCCACTCTTCGTCCACAGGAGCACGTATGCCAACCTTCCTTCGTCGACTCGCGCTCTGGCTCGGCGCGCTCGCGCTCGCCGTGATGGCCGCACTGACCGGTCCGACCGCCGCCCAGGCGGCAGCGCCGGCCTGGCCCACGCTGGGCAACGGCTCGACCGGCGCCAACGTCACCACCGCCCAGTACCTGCTCCGCCACCGCGGCTACAGCCTCACGGTCGACGGCCAGTACGGCCCCGGCACCACCTCGGTGGCGAAGTCCTTCCAGTCGGCCAACGGCCTCGGCGCCGACGGCGTCATCGGGCCACAGACCTGGGGCAAGCTGGTGGTCACCCTGAACGCCGGCGCCAACAACGACGCGGTCCGCGCGCTGCAGACCTCACTCAACAAGTACGGCTACGGCCTGTCCGTGGACGGTGCCTGGGGTCCGGCCACAACCTCGGCGGTGCAGTCGTTCCAGTCGCGCAACGGGCTCGCCGTCGACGGCATCGTCGGGCCGGCGACCTGGCAGTACCTGGTCGGCGGCAGCGGCGGCGGCACCGGCAACTATCGCCTGATCATCGGCAAGTCGGTGCTGCCTCGCAGCGAGTACGACGACCCGCACCACGACTACCCGGCGATCGACCTGCCCACCGTGACCGGCACGACCGCGTACGCGATCACCTCCGGCACGGTCGGGCACGTGGGCGGCAACTGCGGTCTCGGCATCGGCATCACCGCCGACGACGGCGCCTACTACCTCTACTGCCACCTGAATTCGCGCTCGGTCGGCGCCGGTGCCCGGGTCAGCGCCGGCCAGGTCCTCGGCTACACCGGGGCCACCGGCAACGTGACCGGCCCGCACCTGCACCTGGAGGTCAGGGTCAACGGCGCCAACCGCTGCCCGCAGAACATGCTGCTGGCCCTCTACGACGGCGTCACACCACCCGCCCCATCCGCCCTGCCCGCCACCGGCTGCACGTACTGACGGCAACCCTCGGCCGTGATGTCGTCGCCCCGTCCGCGGGACGACGACATCACGGCCCGTCGGGCGTCGCGTACGGCGCGAGCAGGTCGAGGACGACGGCGGGGTCCTCGACGTGCGCGCTGTGGCCGAGCCCCGACAGGGTCACCACCGGCACGCCCAGTTCCTTGAGCTGCGCGTCGGTCACCATCGGGTCCTGCTCACCCCGGGCCAGCAGCACCGGCACGTCGGTCGCGGCGAGCAGGGCGGGCAGCCGCGGCTCCCCCACCGCGAACGCGGCCGGATCCATGGCCAGCCGCCAACGGCCGTCCTCGCGGCGCAGCCCGGCGTCCACCACCGGATGGTCGGGGGCGAAGAGCCCCGCCAGTCCGGCGACCCGCAGATAGCGGCGGGCCGCCTCGTCCCGGCTGGAGAACCAGGTCACCGGCCGCTCGGCCAGCTCGCGGGCCTTGTCGAGCTCGGCCGGGGACCAGGCGACCTTGATGCCGAGCCCGATCACCGCGTCGATCGGCAGCCGCCGCATCCGCGCGGCGAGCGCCAGCGCCACCACCCCGCCGAGCGAGTGCCCGAGCACGACCAGCCGGTCGTCGGCGCCGAGCCGGTCGGCGACCGGGCCGAGCCCCGTCACCAACCGGTCCGCCAGGGCCTCGAAGGAGTACGCCGGCAGCGGCGGCGACCAGCCGTGGCCGGCCAGGTCGGGGGCCAGCCAGCGCCCCGCCCACCGGTGTTCCAGCAGCGGCGCCCAGGGCAGCCACACCTCGCCGGTGGCGCCCAGTCCGTGCAGCAGCAGTAGATGGCGGCTACCCGTCTCGTCGGCCATACGGCGAAGTGTCGCATCGGACCGGCCACCCACGCGAGACACCGCGCATACGAGGTCGGGCACCGGCTCACATGAGCCGGTGCCCGACAGGGGGGAGGGATGCGATCAGGACGAGTAGCCGCGGGTGGCGGCCCAGTTCGCCAGGTCGATGGTGCTGATCCAGTACTCGGGCAGCGCCGGGTTCGCCGAGTCGGCGATCCGGGCGATCCGGCCGTCGTCCTTGTAGCCGACCACCGCGATGTAGTGACCGCCGGGGAACGAGTGCCAGCCGCCGTTGGTGTCGGTGGCGGAGCCGGCGATGTTGACCACCACGCCACGGCCGTCGGTGACCGCGTTGACCAGGTCCGCCTGGAGCTGGTCCATCTGGGCCGGGGTCGCGGCCTGACCGGGGATCATGTGGGTCCGGTACGGGCTGCCCTTGACCATCTTGTTCAGCCCGCGGGTGGTGTCCTCGGCCGAGTTGGTGCCGTTCATGCCGGCGTTCAGCGGCACGGCCATCGCGTCCTGGGTGGTCTCGACGCCGCTCGCGCTCAGCGCGTTGCGCACCGCGGCCGGGCCACAGTTCCAGTAGGCGGTCTGCGCCTGGTAGTCGTAGTCGAGGACCTTGGTCACCGGCGCCTTCGGCTTCGGCTTGGCCGTACGGGTCACGTCCGGGTCCGCCTTGGCCTTGCTCGGCGACGCCGACGCGCTCGGCGAGCCGGACGGTGACGCGCTCGGCGAGTCGGACGGCGACGGGGCGGCGAGGCGCGCCTCGCTGCGGCTGGCGACCTCGCCGAGGCGGGGGGCCAGCTCGGCGACGGCGGCGGTGTGCTCCTGGGGGGCGGGCGCCGCGTCGGCGCTGGCCAGCGCGGCGCTGGCGCCGCCGGCGAGCACGAGGGCCGCGGCCGAGCCGGCGACGATCTGGTACGGGCGCTCGGTCGCGAGGCGCCGCAGCTGTCGCTTCAGGTGGTGCTTCACGTGTGTTCCTCCACGAGGGCCTGAGCGGCGCACGCCGGCCCGACGCGCGGACAGGGTCACGCGCGTTGCCGGGCGGGGTGGCCACGGGAAAGGGAGCGCCCGGTGAACCGGGCTGCGGGAGCGGGTTGCCGGAAGCTCGGTCGCCGGTCAGGCGAGCGAGGGCACCGCGGCGCCGTGGAGGCGGGGGGAAGATCGGGGGGAGGTTGGCACGAGGATGTGACTCCTTCCGTGGCCGCCTACCGGGTTAGCTGACGGATTCGGGCGGGAAGAACGCCCTACCGCGGGCCGCAGCTCGCGGATTCACCCCGGTGTTGCACTGGGTCCCCGGTTCGTGAAAGATCACGATTAAGCGGGTCGGCGCGGCGTCGCCACCTGCGATCGGTAACCGCACCGGACGCGCCGACACTACCGGTGGGTTCTCCTCCTGCCAACCACTCCGACCTGCTTAAACATCGGAATTACCGGCGCCGACCGGAACAGCCCGCAACTGACGTAACTCAATGGGACAAGCAGTTATCGCGGAACTGTCAGGCAAGAATCGGACACCGGGTGGACGATCAACCTGGAATTGCGGGAGTCGATCGCCCACACTGATCCGGATGACCGTTTCCGGGCAGCCAGTGACGCGGCTCACCGAAGTTGGTAACGATTCATCCGACCCGTGCCGGACGAAAGCGCGCGCTACGGCCGGCCGGCACCGCAGCGCGGGCCGTCGCCACCGCCTCGGTACGGCGTATCGGGGCCGCGCCGGTGTGCAGCGCCTCGGCGGCGGCGAACGCCTCCACGGCCAGGGCGCGGGCCGACTCGGCGGCCAGCGCGGCGTCGCGCCAGGCCCGCTGCTCCCCCTCGGCGGCAGCCCGCCAGCCGGCCCGCCGGCGGTCGCGTACCACCCGGGCCAGAACGATCTCCTGCTCGGCCGGGTGCCGGCGCGGATCCCACCCGTTGCGATGGGCCAGCACGTCAGCGAGTTGGCGGGCCGACAGGTCGCCGTGCCAGTGCGCCGCCATCGCGGCATGGTGCAGCCACCGTTCCCGGGCCGCGTACTCGGCCGGCGTGCGGAGGGTACGCGGCTCAGGCAGCACGGCGGCACCGGCGAGCCGCCGGGCGCTCGTCTCGGCCGCGTCGTACGCCCGCCAGGCCCGGTCGGCCGCCGCCTGGGCGGTCAGCCACCGCTCGCGGCGCCGGCGAGCGGTCTGCGCGGCCCCGGCGGCTGCCACCGCCACCTCGTCGGCGTACCGGCGCAGGTCGGCGCGGCGGGCCGCCTCCTCAGCCGCCGGATCAGGCGCAACATCCGCCGGAACGTCCCGCTCGGGCCGGGCGACCAGCGCGGCCAGCAGGCCCAGGGCGAACACGAGCAGGCCCGACCAGATGGCGGCGGCCTCGGGAACCTTGCTGAGGAAGTGGTGGAGAACGGTCTGCTGCATGGTCGGCACCTCACGGAAACGACGTGACGAGGAGGTCCGCACTGGCCCGCGGGCGGGGCGCGACCGGGTACGGGCGCCGCCGCGCCGCCGTCGGGCGGATGCGGGGTGAGGTTCGGTCGGACGGCGAGGCGGGCCGCGGCCCGCGGCTCGTCAGCTGACGGGCGGGGCCCGGGAGCCGACGGTCGCCGGGACCAGCCCGACCAGGACGCGCTGCCGGTCGCCCGGCACGGCCACGACCGCCCGACGCGACGCCGCCGGGTCGGCCACACCGACCGGGCCGACCGGCCCCTCGCCACTGCCGGCCCGCTCGACGCTGCCGGCCCGCTCGACGGCACCAGCCTGATCGGTGCTGCCGGCCCAACCGACGGCACGCGCCCGATTGATGGTGCCGGCCCGATCAGTGGTGCCAGCCGGGTCGGCGACGCCGGGCCGGTCGGCGATGGCTGCTCCCGGCCCGCTCCGGGCCGCGAAGACGGCGGCGCCGACCCGCAGGGTCAGGCTCTCGGCAGGGCTCGCAGCGAACCGGGGGGCCGCCTGCGCGGTCGCGGCCGGGCCGAGGGGCAACGCGGTGGCACCGAGCGAGCAGGCAACCAACACAGCCAGGCTGGCCAGCATGCGGGCCATCCAGCGCGCCACCCACCACAGGGGACAGGTGAGCGCGATCGGAAGCACGGCCCCAACCTACCGCCGATACCGCCGCACCGCACCGCCGCCGGGCGTGTCGCACCGGCCCGGATCCGGGCACTGAGCAGGGTGGACGGCCACCGTGCGAAGCGCCGGGGCACGATGCGCGCGGCTCAGCCCGGGTCGCGCTGCGTGGCGTACTCGACCGAACGGGGCCGCGGGACGCGGACCGTGTCCGGCCCGGCGGAGGTGGCCGGCGGGCGGGGCCGGCGGGACGGACCCAGCCGGCGCATCATCGGCGTCTCCACCCAGCGATGCAGGGCGGCGGCGAGCGGCAGGTTGGCCAGCAGGAAGCCGACCACCGCGAGCGGCCCCCACCAGCCGCGCAGCCCCACATGCCAGTACCCGGTGAGGCGCAGCACGGTCTGCATCAACAGGACGTGCACCAGGTAGAAGGCGAACGAGACCTCGCCAAGCCAGACCATCGGGCGGGACCGCCACGGGGTAGGCCGGCCGCGCACGTCGGCGTCCGCCGCCGCGGTGATGACCAGCAGGTACGCCACCGCGAGCAAGGCCGCCCAGAGTTCCGCCCGGATCCAGTACGCGGCGACCAGCCAGGTGGCGACGAACATCAGGCTGGCCACCCCGAGCCCCGGCCCCCGCCAGCGTCCCCGGCGCATCAGCTCGGCCGCGGCCACGCCCATCCAGAACTCCAGCGACCGCATCACCGGGAAGACCTGGGTGAACCACCACCGGTTCTCCTCGGGCACCAGGAGCTGGCCGGGCCAGAGGGCGACGATCAGCAGCGGCGCGGCTACCACCACCGCCCAGAGCAGGACGGGGCGGGCCCGGCGCACCGCGGGCAGCACGAACGGCAGGCACAGATAGAACGCCAACTCGCAGGAGAGCGACCAGCTCACCGTGTTGACGCTGTAGAAGTAGCCGGGGGTGGGGTTCCACGCCTGCACCAGGGCCAGGTTGCCCAGCGCGGCCCCGGGGGCCACCCGGTCGGCGAACCAGAACGCCACCAGCAGCGCCACCACGAACGTCACCAGATGGTTCGGGTAGATCTTGGCCAGCCGGCGGCGCAGGAAGGTACGCCGGGGCTCACCGTCCCGGTAGGACCAGACCAGCACGAATCCACTGAGGATGAAGAAGAACTCCACTCCGGACAGTCCGAGGGCGAACAGCCGATCCATCACGGCCTGGTAGTCGGGCTCGGCGATGATGCGCATCGTTCCGGCGTGGAAGCCGAAAACCAACAGGGCGGCGATCCAGCGCAACCCGGTCAGCGAGGGCAGCCGGACGGCGGGGTTGACCGTCGGGGTGGAGCTCACGCCGCGCAGCCGACCGTTGGCCGGGTCACCAGCACGCGCATCCTCCTCGGTGGTTCGCCGACGGGCGAATCGGGAAGCCGCCCGCGACGGCACACCGCGTGGCCGCCGCCGTCGGGCACCCTACCCGCTGCCGACCGGAGGCGCCGTACGCGCCACCGCCCCTCGTACGCCTGTTCGAACACGCGGTAGGATCGGCGGCGTGTCCGACCTCGCGTACCAGCCCTCGATGCTCGACTTCGACGCGCAGGGGCCGACCCTGGGCCCACTCGCCGACGGGCTACGCCGGCACGAGCTGAGCCGGGGTGCCTGGGTCGACCACCTGCCGGGCTGGGTGCGGGGTTCCGACGCGGTGCTCGACACGCTGCTGCACGACGTGCCCTGGCGGGCCGAGCGCCGCACCATGTACGACAGCAAGGTCGACGTCCCCCGCCTGCTCTGCTGGTACGCCGCCGGCCGGCCGCTGCCCCACCCGGTGCTCACCGAGGCACGCGAGGCGCTCACCCGGCACTACGCGGCCGAGCTGGGCGAGCCCTTCGTCACCGCCGGGATGTGCCTCTACCGGGACGGCCGGGACAGCGTGGCCTGGCACGGCGACACCCTGGGCCGCTCCGCGCACGTCGACACCATGGTCGCCATCGTCTCCTTCGGCTCGCCGCGCCCGCTGCTGCTGCGCCCCCGCGGCGGCGGGGCGAGCCTGCGTTTCCCGCTCGGCCACGGCGACCTGGTGGTGATGGGCGGGTCCTGCCAACGCACCTGGGAGCACGCGATCCCGAAGACCGCGCGCCCGGTCGGCCCCCGGGTCAGCGTCCAGTTCCGCCCCACCGGGGTGGCCTGACCCACCGGCCCACCCCGGTGGGGCGGCCCGGCGGCGTGGTACAAACAGCTCTCAGGGTCGATCACGCCCCCGTCACCTGACGACGCGAAGGGCCCAGCATGACCCAGTCCCCCACCGAGCCTCGATCTCGCTGGTCCCCCTGGCGGCTGCACGGCGACGGCCGGTCCGTACGGCCCGGCGACGTGGTGCATCCCGACGAACGGCTGTCCTGGCCGCGTACCGTCGGCGTCGGCGTGCAGCACGTCGTCGCGATGTTCGGCGCCACCTTCACCTGCTCGGCCTCTGCCCGAAGTTCGGGGCGTTGATCCTCACCGTGCCGGCCGGGGTGCTGGGCGGCGCCACCACCGCGCTGTACGGGCTGATCGCCGTCCTCGGCGCCCGGATCTGGATCGAGAACCGGGTCGACTTCCACGACCCGGTCAACCTGATGACCGCCGCCGTGGCGGTGATCATCGGGGCGGCCAACTACACGCTCACCGTCGGCGACCTCTCGTTCAACGGCATCGCCCTGGGCACCGCCGCCGCCCTGGTCATCCACCACGGCACGCGCCTCATCGCCCACCTCCGCAACACCACCCCCGACTCCCGCCCCAGCCCCGAACCCGAACTCTGACCCACCAGATCGGTTGATCAAGAGGTTTGCGCCGCCCAGAAGCGTTCCGGTGACGCAAACCTCTTGATCAACACGAGCATGGGGGGGTGGGTCAGTCGCGTTCGATCTGGTGGCCGACGACGGCGGGGCCGAGCATGACCGCGAAGCCGGAGCCGTCGCGGCGCGGGTCCGCGGGAGGCAGGTCCACCGGCTCGCCGTTGGCGGTCGCGCCGACCGGGCGCGGACCCACCCAGGCCACCGCCAGGTCCACCTCGCCCTTGAGGAAGCGCTGCGCCCGCACCCCACCGGTCGCCCGCCCCTTCGCGGGGTACGCCTTGAACGGCGTCACCTTGACGGTGGCGCCGGTCGAAGTGACCACCATCGGCTCGCCGTGCACCTTGTCGTCGGTGCGGACCGCGCTGAAGAAGACCACGTGCGCCCCGGCGGGCAGGTTGATGCCGGCCATGCCGCCGCCCTTGATGCCCTGCGGCCGGATCAGGGACGCCGCGAAGCGCAGCAGCGACGCCTCCGAGGAGACGAAGGCCAGGCTCTCCTCGCCGTCGGCGAGCCAGGTCGCCCCGACCACCTCGTCGCCGTCGCGTAGCGAGATCACCTCGAACTCGTCCGAACGGACCGGCCACTCGGGCGCGCAGACCTTGATCACCCCGTGCCGGGTGCCGAGCGCCAGGCCGGGCGACCCCTCGGCGGACGGGCCGAGCGGCGCCAGCCCCACCACCGTCTCCCCCGGCTCCAGCGGCGCCAACTCGGCTGCGGACATGCCGCCGCGCAGCGACACCGTGCCGGGCTGCTCGGGCAGCACCGGCAGCGGCAGTACGTCGATCTTGAAGGCCCGCCCGGCGCTGGTGACCAGCAGCACCCGGCCCCGCGCGGTCGAGTGGACGACGGCGCGTACCGCGTCGTGCTTGACCCGGCCGCTGCGCCGGCGCCCCTCGGTGGCCTCCTCCGACTCGGCCGCGGTCCTGGCGACCAGCCCGGACGCGGAGAGGATCACCTGGCACGGGTCGTCGGCGACCTCCAACGGCCCGGCCGGTACGGAGGCGGCCAGCACCTCCTTGAGGTCCCCGTCGACCAGCGTCGTGCGGCGCGGGGCATCAAACTGCTTGACCACGGCGGCCAGCTCGTCGGAGACCAGTTTCCGCAGCACCTTCTCGTCGTCGAGGATCCGCGACAGGTCGGCGATCTCGCCGCGCAGCTTCTCCTGCTCGGCCTCCAGCTCCAGCCGGTCGTACCTGGTCAGCCGGCGCAGCGGGGTGTCCAGAATATAGGTGGCCTGGATCTCGGAGAGCTTGAACTTCTGCATCAGGCCGTCCCTGGCGGCCTGGGCGTCCTCGCTGGCCCGGATCAGCCTGACCACCTTGTCGATGTCGAGCAGGGCGATCAGCAGACCGTCGACCAGGTGCAGCCGCTCCTCGCGCTTTCGCTTGCGGTACGCGCTGCGCCGGGTCGCCACCTCGTAGCGGTGGGCGAGGAAGACCTCCAGCAGCGCCTTGAGCCCCAGGGTCTGCGGCTGGCCGTCCACCAGCACCAGGTTGTTGATCCCGAAGGACTGCTCCAGCGGGGTGAGCCGGTAGAGGTCGGCCAGCAGTGCCTGCGGGTTGACCCCGACCTTGCACTCGACGACCAGCCGGGTGCCGTTCTCCCGGTCGGTGAGGTCCTTGACGTCGGCGATGCCGGAGAGCCGCTTGGTCTTGTTCACCTCGTTGGTGATCGCCGCGATCACCTTCTCAGCGCCGATGCCGTACGGCAGCTCGGTGACCGTGATGGCCTGCCGGCCCCGGCTGCCCTCCAGCGGGCCGATCTCCACCCGGCCCCGCATCCGCACCACGCCGCGCCCCGTCTCGTACGCCCGGCGCACCTCGTCGAGGCCGAGCAGCAGCCCGCCGGTGGGCAGGTCGGGGCCGGAAACGAACTCCATGAGCTTGTCCAGCGTGGCGGCCGGGTGGTTGATCAGCCAGCGAGCCGCCTGGACGACCTCGCCCAGGTTGTGCGGGATCATGTTGGTGGCCATGCCGACCGCGATCCCGGACGCGCCGTTGACCAGCAGGTTGGGGAAGGCCGCCGGCAGCACGGTGGGCTGGGTGAGCGAGCCGTCGTAGTTGGGCTCGACGTCGACGGTGTCCTCGCCCAGCTCGCCGACGAGCAGCATCGCCTCCCGGGACATCCGGGCCTCGGTGTAACGGGCCGCGGCCGGGCCGTCGTCCGGAGATCCAAAGTTTCCGTGCCCGTCGATGAGCGGGGCGTTGAGCGAGAAGTCCTGGGCGAGGCGGACCATCGCGTCGTAGATCGCGGCGTCGCCGTGCGGATGGTACTTGCCCATCACATCCCCGACAATTCGGGCACTCTTCACGTGTCCGCGGTCGGGGCGGTGGCCCTGCTCGTACATCGACCAGAGGATGCGCCGGTGCACCGGCTTGAGGCCGTCCCGCGCATCGGGCAGGGCCCGGGAGTGGATGACCGAGAAGGCGTACTCCAGGTAGGAGTCGGAGACCTCGGTGACCAGGGGGTTGTCGAAGACCCGCGCGCCGGCCCGGTCGAACGCGGACAGGTCGGCGCGGGCGCGGTCGTCCCTACGGCGTGCCATGGTTCAGCTTTCCTTCCGAAACGAACCCGATGGTCAGGCGTCGATGGCTTCGCGGTCGACCCGGTCGGCCGAGTCGATCAGCCAGTTGCGGCGGGGTTCGACCTTCTCCCCCATGAGCAGCTCAAGGATCTGCTCGGCGGCCTCGACGTCGTCGAGGGTGATCCGACGGACGGCCCGGGTGGCCGGGTTCATGGTGGTCTCCCAGAGCTCGTCGGCGTCCATCTCGCCGAGGCCCTTGAAGCGCGGGATCGGGGTGACGATCTGCTTGCCGGCCTTCTCCAGCTTGCGGACCGTCGCCTCCATCTCGGCCTGGGTGTAGGTGTAGACGGTCTGCGGGTTCCGCCCCTTGGTGGTGATCTTGTGCAAGGGCGGCATCGCGGCGTAGAGCCGGCCCGCCTCGATCAGCGGCCGCATGTACCGGGCGAAGAGCGTGATCAGCAGGGTACGGATGTGCGCGCCGTCCACGTCGGCGTCGGCCATGATGAGCACCCGGCCGTAGCGCAACGTGGAGAGGTCGAAGGTACGCCCCGAGCCGGCCCCGAGCACCTGCACGATGGCCGCGCACTCGGCGTTGTCCAGCACCTGCTGGAGGTTCGCCTTCTGCACGTTGAGGATCTTGCCGCGGATGGGCAACAGGGCCTGGTATTCCGAGGAGCGGGCCATCCGGCTCGTGCCGAGCGCGCTGTCACCCTCCACGATGAACAGCTCGCTGCGGTCCACCCCGGTGGCCCGGCAGTCGACCAGCTTGGCCGGCATCGACGCGCCCTCCAGGGCGGTCTTGCGCCGGGCCGCGTCCTTCTGCTGCTTCTGGGTGAGCCGGACCCGGGCCGCGTCGACGATCTTCTGGAGCACCGTACGGGCCTCGGCCTTGGTCCTCCGATCCTCCAGCCAGGACTTCAGGTGCTGCTCGACCAGGCCCTGGAGCACCTTCGTGATGCCGGCCGTGGAGAGCTCGTCCTTGGTCTGCGAGGTGAACTGCGGCTCCGGGATCCGCACGTGCACCACCGCGGTCATGCCCTCCAGGACGTCGTCCAGGGTCGGCGCGTCCTCCTTGGGCTTGAGCAGGCCGCGGGCGTTGCGGGCGGCCTCGGCGAGGGTACGCGCCAGAGCCCGCTCGAAGCCCTTGCGGTGGGTGCCGCCGTGCGCGTTGCGGATGGTGTTGGTGAAGCACTCGACGGTGCGCTCGTAGCCGGTGCCCCAGCGGAACGCGATCTCGACCTCGGCCCGGCGCTGCACGTTGGACTGCATCACGCCGTTGGCGTCGGCGGCGTTCTCCCGGTAGGTCCCCTCGCCGGTGACCAGCAGGGTGCCGGAGACCGGGCGGTCGCCGGCCGGGGCGAGGTATTCGACCATGTCGGTGAGGCCGTTGGGGAAGTGGAAGCTCTCCTCGACGACCTCCTCGCCGGTCTCGTCGCGCAGCCGGTACGCCACGCCGGGCACCAGGAAGGCGGTGTTGCGCAGCTTGAGCCGGACCGCGTCGGTGTCGAGCGCCGCACCGGTCTCGAAGTAGCGCGGGTCGTGCCACCAGCGGATCGAGGTGCCGGCGCGCTGGCCGCGCTTCATCGCGCCGACGATCTGCAGGCCCGGGCCGGGGCTGAACGGCGCCTCCGGCCCGTCGCCGTCGAAGATTCCCGGTACGCCGTGCCGGAACGACATCGCATGGATCTTGCCGCCGCGGCGGACCGTGACGTCGAACCGCCGGGAGAGTGCGTTGACCGCCGAGGCGCCCACCCCGTGCAGACCGCCGGAGGTCTTGTAGCCCGACCCGCCGAACTTGCCGCCCGCGTGCAGCCGGGTCAGCACCAGCTCGACGCCGGAGATGCCGGACTTGGCGTGCACGTCGGTGGGAATACCCCGGCCGTCGTCGTCCACCTGCACCGAGCCGTCGGCGTGCAGGATCACGTCGATCTTGGTGGCATGACCGGCGACACCCTCGTCGGTCGAGTTGTCGAGGATCTCGTTGACGAGGTGACCCACACCACGGCTGTCGGTCGAGCCGATGTACATGCCGGGGCGCTTGCGGACAGCGTCCAGCCCTTCCAGGTGCGTCAGGTCGTCGGCCCCGTACAGGGTCTCAGGCTGTGCGGTCAACTGGTCGTACTCCCAGGTCTCGGCGGTGTGGTGCCGCTCACCGGCTCGATCGCCACGGGCGGCGCGCCGGAGCGAGCCTAGCCCGGCACCCCGACAGAGCTGTGGCACCGGGTGCGGTGCGCCGTCCGGTTAGGCTGCGGCGGAGGTCCGTGCCGCAGCCGTTTCGAGGCTGTCGTGAGGCGAGGAGGGTCCGTGCAGGACAACGATCCGACACCCCGATTGTCTTCCCCGGCCACCGCCCGGAGCGATCCGGCCGGTTGGTTCGAGCGGCTCTACGCCGACGCCGAGCGGGGCGAGGCGGTCGTGCCGTGGGACCTCGAACGGGCGCATTCCCTGCTCAGCGAATGGACCGGGCGGACCCGGCCGGACGGATCCGGTCGGCGCGCCGCGGTCGTCGGGTGCGGCTTCGGTCGCGACGCCGAACATCTGGCCCGTCTCGGCTTCGACACCGTCGCCTTCGACATCTCCCCCACGGCGGTACGGGAGGCCCGCCGCCGCCACCCCGGCTCCCCGGTCCGGTACGAGACCGCCGACCTGCTCGACCCGCCGGGCGACTGGCTGGACGGGTTCGACTTCGTGCTGGAGAGCATGAACGTGCAGGCACTTCCGGCCGAGCTGCGGCAGCGGGCGATCCCGGCGGCGGGCCGGCTGGTGGCGCCGGGCGGGGCGCTGCTGGTGATCGCGGCCGGCCGACGGGACGACGAGGTCGTCGAGGACCCGCCCTGGCCGCTGACCCGGGCCGAGGTCGACGCCTTCGCGGCCGGTCCGCTGGTCCCGGCGCGGGTCGAGGAGATCGTCGCTGACGACGGTGGGCTCCGCTGGCGCGCGGAGTTCCGCCGGGCCTGAGGACCCAGCCTCCCCCACGGCGTGCTCAGGCGTCCGTCGCCGGCCCGCTGAGTTGCAGCAGAAGCGGGCCGGCGGGGCCGGCGACCAGGTCGCTGAGGCGTACCCCGTCAAGCACGTCGAGGAAGGCGGCCTGGGCCCGGCGCAGCTCGCCGCGGAGCCGGCAGCCCGGGACCAGCGGGCACGCGGACTCCTCGCAGGACACCACCTCGTCGTCCCCTTCGAAGGCCCGGACCACCTGGCCGACGGTCAACTCGCCGGCGTGCTCGGCGAAGGCCACGCCGCCGGAGCGGCCGCGGACGGTCACCAGCGCGCCCAGCCGCTGCAACCGCTGCACCACCTTGGCGACGTGGCTGCGGGGCAGCGCCAACCGCGTGGCGATCTCGTCCACCGTCGTCCGGGCCGGGGACGCGGCGGTGAGCATGGCGATCCGCAGGGCCATGTCCGTCGACCGGTTGAGTTTCACCGTTCGAACGTAGCCACCGGCGGAGCCCAGCGACATGGGCCGATGCGCCGGGTTGCCGCGCTGTGACCAGGGCTACCCCGGACCCGGGACCTTCGACCCTAAAGAGGAATCCTTTATTCCCATTGATTGGGGTTCGACCCAGTCGAAGCGAAGGAGTAGTTGTGCTCTCGGAATCCTCAGCAGCGGTGGTGGCGGCCACCCTGCCCGCCGTGCAGGCTCACGGCGAGGCCATCACCGGCCGTTTCTACCAGCGGATGTTCGACGCCCACCCGGAACTGCTCGACATCTTCAACCGGGGCAACCAGGCCACCGGGCAGCAGAAGGCCGCGCTCGCCGGCGCCGTGGTCGCGTACGCCGAGCACCTGACCGGTGGCGGCACGGTGCCGTGGGGTCCGATCCTGGACCGGATCGCACACAAGCACGCCTCGCTCGGCATCACCGCCGCCCAGTACCCGATCGTCGGGCGGCACCTGCTCGCCGCGGTCGGCGAGGTGCTCGGCGACGCCGTCACCCCGGAGGTCGCGGCGGCCTGGGACGAGGTGTACTGGCTGCTGGCCTGTGAGCTGATCGCCCGGGAGGCACGCCTCTACACCGTTGCCGGGGTGGCCGAGGACGGCTCGGTGTGGCGGGACTGGCGGGTCGTGGAGAAGATCTGGGAGACCCCGGAGGTCGTGTCGTTCGCCCTGGCGCCGGCCGACGGCGGGCCGGTACCCACCTTCACCCCGGGCCAGTACGTCTCCGTGGCGGTCGACCTCGACCACGGACAGGGCCAGCAGATCCGGCAGTACAGCCTCTCCGGGCCGCCCGGCGCCGACCGCTGGCGGATCACCGTCAAGCGGGTACGCGGCACCGACGGCGCACCCGACGGCATGGTCTCCACCTACCTGCACGAGCAGGTGGACACCGGCGACACGCTCCGGCTCAGCCCGCCCTTCGGGGAGGTCAGCGCGGTCGGCGACGGCGGGCCGCTGCTGCTGGTCAGCGCCGGTATCGGACTCACCCCGGCGATGGCGGCGCTGGCGCACCTGGCCACCACCGAACCGGAACGCCCGGTGGCGCTGGTGCACGCCGACCGGAGCGCCGCCGCGCACGCCCGCCGCCACGAACTGCCCCGACTCCAGGAACGGCTGCCGAACCTGTCGGTGCGGCTCTGGTACGAGAACGCCGCCGACGGCGAACTGGCCGGGCTGAAGGCGGAGATCGCGGCCGGCCTGGTCGACCCGGAGCTGATCCCGCTCGCCCCCGGGGCACGGGTGCACCTGTGCGGCCCGGTGCCGTTCATGGCCGGGGTCCGGAGCGGCCTGCTGCGCCGGGGCGTACCGGCCGAGCAGATCGCGTACGAGGTGTTCGGCCCGGGGATGCTGCAGAACTGAAGCGGCGTCACCGAGGTGGGGCCGGCGTCGGAACTCCGACCCGGCCCCCGTCGCCGCGTCAGGCCCAGTGCCCGACCACCGCGGCGAACACCAGCAGGGCGGCGACCAGCTCGACCATCCCGACCCGGACCGGAGTCAACCGGCGGCCGGGCAGCAGCGCCGCGCGGAGCAGCAGCAGCGCGAAGACGCCCGCCACCGCCGAACCCCACCCGGCGGCCACCGCCACCACCAGCGCCGCGAGGTGGTACGCGCCGGACGCCCACCGGTAGCCGACGCTGTCCCGCTCCCGGATCATGGTCTTGACGTAGAGCACCGTGCCGACCAGGTACGCGCCGACCGCCACCGCCACCGCGGCCAGCTCGGCGGGCCGGACCCCGGCAACGGTGGCCACCACGAACACCATCAGCACGCTCTGCGCCACCGAGGCGAGGTCGTTGAGCAGAGCCCGCTCCCGACGCAGCCGGGCATATCCGACGTTGACGGCGACGAGCAGCGCGTACAGCGGGGCGTAGCCGAGGATCCCGGGCCGGGCGAACAGCACCGGCGCGACCAGCACCGCGGTCACCGCGCCGTAGAGCAGCAGCTGCGGGCGTACCCGGTCGGTTCGGCCGGTCTTCACCGCCAGCAGCGCGTAGTAGCAGAAGAGGTAGCCGGCCAGCCAGGCGCCGAGCAGCGGCAGGTGCGGCCAGCGCAGGCCGGTGACGCAGACCGCCGTGAGGTACGGGAGAAGCAGCATCGCCCAGGCGCCGTGCTGCGGCGGCAGGTACCGGTGCCGGCGGGACCGGACCGGCCGGGTCGCCTGCCGCGGTGGTGCCGACCGGGCCGCCACCGGCGGGATGCTCATCCGCGGGCGACCGTGAGCAGCACGACCGCGTCCTCGTCGGCGCGCAGCGCGTGCCGGGCGTCCGGGATCACCAGCAGATCCCCCGCCTCCCCCGGCCAGCACCGGTCCTGCGCGGTGAGCCGGACCCGGCCGCGCAGCACCTGCAGCGTCGCGTCACCGGGGCTGGCGTGCTCCGCCAGCTCGTGCCCGGCCACGAGGGCGATCAGCGTCTGCCGCAGCGAGGTGCTGGGACCGCCGTACACCGTTCGGGCGCTGCGCCCGCTGTCGGTGGCGCGGGCCAACGCGAGCTGGTCCTCGGCGAGCGCGGAGAGCGAGGATGCGGAGACCACCGGTCACCTCCGGGAGACGGTTCGGGCGAGGCGCGCCATAAAACCGGAGCCAGCGTTACCTCTTTATCAGTCTCGCCGCTTCCCGCGCCGCCGGCCAGGGGCTTTGGTCACTGTTCCGAATCTCCACCGGCGACCCGGACACCCTTGGCTACCCACCGGTAGCTTCCCGCCGTACGCTGAGCCGGTGAGCGCGGAGTACACCCAGGAGTTCGTCGACGTCGACGGGGCACGCCTCGGCGTCCAGGTCTACCCGGAGCCGGACGGGCCGCCCGGTGCGCCGGTGGTGGTGATCTGGCCGGCGATGGGCGTACGGGCCCGCTACTACCGGCCCTTCGCGGCCGCGCTGCGCGACGCCGGGCTGGCCGTGATCGTGATCGACCTGCGGGGCACCGGCGCGAGCACCCCGACGCCCGCCCGCACCTGCCGGTACGGCTACGCCGAACTGGCCGCCGACGTACGCGTGGTGCTCGACGCGCTCAAGCCCCGGCTGGACGGCCGGGTCCGGATGCTGCTCGGGCACTCCCTCGGCGGGCAGGTCGCGGTGCTGCACCAGGCCCTGCACGACGCCGAGGCGGTGGACGGGCTGGCCCTGGTGGCGGTCGGCCTGCCCTGGTGGCGCCGTTACCCGGGGCTGCACGGCTGGCGTGTGCTGGCGTCCACCCAGGGGATCGCGGCGGCCACCCGGCTGCTCGGTGTCTGGCCCGGCTGGGGGTTCGGCGGCCGGCAGGCGCGCGGAGTGATCCGGGACTGGGCGCACACCGCCCGGACCGGCCGGTTTCCGGCGCTCGACGGGGTTGACGCCGAGGCGGCGGTCCGGCTTGTCCGCACCCCGATCCTCGCGGTCAGCGTGGACGACGACCAGTACACCCCGCACGAGACGCTGGACCACCTCTGCGCCAAGCTCACCGCCGCCCCGGTGACCCGGCACCGTTACCCGGTGGCCGAGGCCGGCGCCCCGCTGGACCACTTCACCTGGGTACGCGCCGCCACCCCGCTGGCCGCCCGGATCGCCGAGTTCGCCGCCGCCCTCCCGCGACGCTGAGTCGGGAGCACCCGCGAGATTCCCGCCGACCGGCGACAGCGGCCGGTGCAGCAGGCGGGGCGGCAGGTCGCTGGAGGTGGTAGCCCACCTTGGCGTAGCCGGTCGGAACGCGGGTAAGCCCCACCGCCCGAACACGGCGGAGGGGGATCAGATGTTCGAACGGCACACGGCGTTACGTTCGATGCACGATCTGGGCCTGGCGGCCTGGTTCGGCGGATCGCTGATGGGTGCGCTCGGCCTCAACGGCGCGGCGGCGAAACTCGACGACTCCAGGCAGCGGCTGCCGGTGGCGTCGGCCGGCTGGGCGCGCTGGACCCCGGTCAACGCGGCGGCGATCGGCACCCACCTCGCCGGTGCGGTCGGCGAGTTGGTCACCGAGAGCCCGCGGATGGCCGCACAGGCCGGGGTGGGGAAGGTCAGCGCGGTGAAGACCGGGTTGACGCTGGGCGCGCTGGCGGTGACCGGATACAGCCGGCTGCTCGGCATGAGGCTGCGGCGGGCGGGCGGGCCGCCCGTGGACGGGGTCACCGAACCGAACGTGCAGACCCCCACCGACGTTGCCTCCTGGCAGCGGCAGTTGAAGCTGCTCCAATGGGCGGTCCCGGCGTTGACCGGCACGCTCGTGGTGGTCACGGCGTACATGGGCGAGCAGCAGAAGCCGGGCCAGGTGCTCCGGGGCATGCTCGGCCGGGCCGGTGGGCTGAGGTCGTCGTCGAAGACGATCGGCAAGGCGGTCGGGATGGGCGCGCCGAGGATCGGCAAGGTCGTCATGGGCTCGCCGACGAGGATCGCCAAGGTCGCCGCGATGGGCGCGGCGACCCGGCACCTGGTCACGGCCGGTCGTTGACCGCATCGGCCGACGGCGCACAACGGCGTGGCCGTGGGCCCCGGCGGAAGGTCGACCCGGCATGACCGGGCGGATGACGGGCATTCAGCCCGGCACGGGAACCCAGCCAGGTGAGGTGGCGATGAGCAGCAAGAAGCGCCCGAGCAGGGGCGAGGGACGGGGGCCGGAGGCCGCCGCGCCGTGGGGCACCACCGACGGCTTCGACGCCGATCCGCCCTGGGGCGCCGGCGAGGACGCGCCGATGGACGAGGGCAGTGAGGAGCCCGCGGTTGCCGAGGGCCGCCGTGGCGAACGCCGGGCGGCCGGAGCCGCGCCGGGTGGGCCGCCGGCCGGGCGGCACGGCTTCGGCTCGGTGGAGCCGACCCGCGTCGCCGAGGCGGGACCCGGCGCACCGCCGGATCCAGGGCCCTCCGCACGGACCTTTCCCGACGACAGCGCCGAGGGGGATCTTCCGGACAACGCGCTGGAGGAGGCCACGGGCATGCACCCGGAAGGTGTGACCCGGCGAGGTTGACCCTCGGGTCACGCGCCGACGGCGAGCCCGCCATCTCCGGCGGGCTCGCCGCGTTCCGCTCTGCGCAAGATCGTGCTCGATCAGGAAGTAGTGGTGTCGCGGCGATCGGGATGCCACTGGATTCAGGATCGAGCGCGATCTTGTCGGTGGGCGATGGGGTGAACGGTCGGCACGGCGGAGGTCATCCCCCGACGGGCCGGAGGGCGGGCGGTGCTTCTCGTGTGACGTCACGACCGGTGGCGGCGCTGAGGGACACGAGATGGACACGCACCGGATGGACCAGGAAACCGTCGAGCGACTGCTCGACGGTTCCGTTCCTCACGGGCACGACGGTCTGCGGATGCTCGTCCGACTCCTCGCCGCCGTCCGCGCCGCGCCCCGCCCGCACGAACTCGCCGGCGAGGCCGCCGCCGTGCGGGCGTTCCGGATGACGTACGCCGTCGGCGGCCCGGTGCACCCCGGGCCGGTTCGGCCCCGACCCGGCGGCGTCACCACCGGCCCCGGTCAGCGCCCCGACCCAGCGGCGTGACCGGGGCGCGACTGCGTCCGACCGGTCCGGACCGCACGATCGGTCCGGGCCACACGAGCGGACGGCTCAGCGCTTGCGGGGACGCCGGCCGACGCTGCTGCGGTCCCGGCCGTACGCGTCGGCGCGCCCCCAGCGGCCGGGCACATCCAGCAGTTCGATCTGGCCGTAACCCTCCGGGATCACCGGGTCCGCCAGCAGGTGCTCGCCGCATGGGTTCAGCCCGAGCATGGTGGAGAGCAGCATCAGCAGCGCCCCGGAGGCCCACGACTGGGGTCGACCGGCCATCGGGAGCTGCACCGGGTACTTGGTCAGCGGGCGCGGGTAGCCGGCGATCACCTCGGGCACCGAGCCACTGACCGTCTCCACCACGGCGAACATCCCGGCCGCGACCTGGGCCGCTTCCTCGTCGTACCCGTAGCGGCGCAGGCCGGCGGCGACGATCGCGTTGTCCGACGGCCAGACCGCGCCCAGGTGCGCGCCGACGGGGTTGTACGGCCGCTGGCCGACGGCGTACGTGCGCACCCCCCAACCGGAGAAGAGTTCCGGTCCGAGCAGGTGCGCGGCGAGCATGCCGGCCCGCTCCGGCTCGACGATGCCGCTCCACAGCAGATGCCCGAGGTTGGAGGTGAGCGCGTCGACGGGCTCGCCGTCCGGGGTCAGCGCGAACGCGTAGTACTCACGCTGCGGCAGCCAGAAGTCGCGGTTGAACCGCTCCCGCAGCGCCGCCGCCCGGGCCTCCAGTTGGTCGGCGTACGCCGGGTCGCCCCAGATCTGACGGGCCAGCCGGGCGCCCCGGAGCATCGCATCGTACGCGTACCCCTGCAGCTCGCTGGTGGCCCGAGGGAACGCGGGTACGTGGCCGTGCCGGTCCACGACGGCGTCGGGCGAGTTGCGCCACACCTGGTTGGCCACCCCGTTGACGGTGTTGTGCGGTTGGTAGCGCAGGTAGCCGTCGCCGATCGGGTCGCCGTAGTCGGTGATCCAGTCCAGCGCGCTCCGGGCGGGGTGGCGAAGTTCCCGGACCAGTTCGACGTCGCCGCTCCAGCGCTCGTACTCGTCGAGCAGGATGACGAAGAGCGGGCTGGTGTCGGCCGCGCCGTAGTAGACCGCGGTCGGCTGCTCCTCGAACGCGGCCGCCTCGCCGTACCGCAGCTCGGAGAGGATCTTGCCGGGCTCCTCGTCGTGCAGGTCGTCGAGTTGGCTGCCCTGGACCAGGGCCAACATGCGCAGCGTGGCGGGGGTCAGCTCGGGGGTGAACGGCAGCGTCTCCAGGCAGGTGATGAGGGCGTCCCGGCCGTACAGGGTCATCGCCCAGGGCAGTCCGCCCACCGGTACCCGTTCGGTGTACGACAGCGGCAGGTAGCGCAGCGCCGCGAGGTCCGCCAGTGCCTGCTCGTACGCCTTCACCAGGGACCGCCGGTTGCCGGCGAGCTGCGGCGCCTCGTCGAACCACCGTCTGAGGTCCGCGCGCATGTCCTGGCGGGCCTGCTGGCGGTCCGTCTCCAGGCTGCGCCGCAGGTCCCGCCCGCCGGCGCCGTGGATGATCGTCTCGACGTACAGGTCGGTGTGCCACTCGCCGTCCGCGTCGACCCGGATCCGGAAGGTCATGCCACCCTGGTCGACGTCCACCGGCGCGGTGCTGGACACGACGGTTTCCCGGGCGAACTGCTCGCGCTGGTAGCAGATCCGCAGCTGCCGGTCGGCCGAAGCGGCGGTGATCACCGGTCGGCGCGGCACGGGTTGACGGATCTCGGCGGTGTCGGCGAAATCGGTCGCGATTTCCATCCGTACGGTGAGCTCGGTGGGCTTCGCCGAGTGGTTGAGCACGGTGATCCGCTCGTGCAGGCCCACGTCGATGGAGCGGTGCCGGATCACCGACACGTCGGCGTCCACGTAGTGGCTGGCTGCCCCGGGCACGACCACGAACCGCGTCTCGAAGTAGGCCAGGTCGTCCCGGGACAGCGCGTGCAGCCGCTCCCCGTCGAGGGTGAGCACCCAGTGGGACAGGAACCGGGTGTCGAAGGAGAACAGGCCCGTCGGCACCCGCGGATCGACCTCCATGTCGCCTTCCGCGTCGCTGAGCGCGAACGAGTTGCCGGCGAGGACGTGTGCCAGGTTCGGCGTCATCGCGCCTCCGTCCGGGTCGCGGGCCGCGTACGCCGGTCGGCGTTACGGGGGTGCCGGGCCTCGGACGGACCCGGGAAGAGCCGGCGCAGCGTCAGCAGCAGCCGCATGTCGCCCTGCACGTTGATGTCGTTGCGCAGCAGCGCCGCCACCAGGCGCGGGTAGCCGGCGGCGAGTTGGTCGAAGACGGCCCGGTCGGCGTGGACGACCGTGTCGGCGTCCGCGGTGGATCGGCCCACCTGGACGTTCTGGTGGTCGATGGTCAGATACCAGTGGTCGGTGGTTCCGCCGTCGTGCAGGTCGAGGCGGACCGTGCCGGCCGTGCCCTCCGGCAGCTCGGGGTGCCGGCCGGCAGCCTGCTCGATCAGCCGCTCCGCCATCGAGTCGCCCATCTGTCCCCTCCCCGTGTCCAATGGTCCCCGCAGGTTCCCCGCCGGGCGGGTGAGCCCAACTCGCCCGATCCGGGTGAGTTGGGCCTGCCGCACGGGCGAGTGACGGGTGCGGGATGGGACGGAGGAATCTAAATGACACGGGACGCGACGACGGACCGGGTGCTGACCGCGCTGCTGGCCATGCAGCGCCAGTCCTGGGAACAGGGGGTGACCGGGCACGCCCTGCTCGATCTGGGCCTGGACGAGTTGGCCGTGCTGGTCGCCGACGCGGCGGTGACCCGGCAGCACCCGGACGGCCGGCTCGGCGACGTCTCGGGCGAGGCCGGCGCGGTCAACGGCGCCGCCTGCGGCGAGGCGGTCCGGCACGCGGCGTCGACCGACGGGGATCCCTGCTGGCCGGCAGCCCTGGCGGCGCAGCTCGACTGGCTGGTGACGCGGGCGCCCCGGGCCGCCGACGGCACCCTGTTCCACCTGCTCGACAACCGCCAGGTCTGGCCGGACACCGTGTACATGGTGGTGCCGCTGCTCGCCCTGCTGGGCCGGACCGATGTTGCCGCCGCACAGGTCGCCGGGCACCGCCGCCGGCTGTACGACGAGCGCACCGGCCTCTACGCGGCGCGGTGGGACGAGGACCGGGGCGAGCTGGACCGGGCCGAGCACTGGGGCACCGGCAACGGCTGGGTGGTCGCCGGGATCGCGCGGGCGCTGCGTCTCGCGCCGGGCTGGCCGGCCGGGCTACGCGACGAGCTGGCCGGGCACGCCCGGGCGGTGCTGGACGCCTGCCTGGCCCACCGCGCCGACGACGGGTTGTTCCACGACGTGCTCGACGACCCCGGCACGTTCCGCGAGGCGAACACCGCGCAGATGCTGGCGTACGCGGCGCTGACCGGGGTGGCGGACGGTTGGCTGCCGGCGACCTGGCTGGACGTCGGCGCGGACCTGCTGGCAGCCGCGGGCCGGCGGATCGACCGGTACGGACGGGTGACCGGGGTGAGCGGGGCGCCCGACTTCGCGGGACCGGGCACCTCGCCCGAGGCGCAGGCGTTCCACCTGCTCGGGCAGTCGGCACTGGGCCGGGCCCGGGCGGCGGTCACCCCCGCGCGATGAGCCCGCGCACGTACGCGGCCTGGCCGACGTGCTGGAGGTCGTCGGCCAGCACGCTCAGCAGCCGGACGCCGAGGGTGACCGGCGGGTCCCAGGTCGGGTCGACCACCCGGTCCAGGTCGGCGGGGCGAAGCCCGCGCAGGTACGCCCGGGTCCGGTCGACCACGGCCCGGTGGTAGTCGACGAGCACCCGGCCGTTCTCCGGGCGTACCGCGGCGATCTGGTCGGGGCCGTGACCGAAGCCGGTGTCGTCCGGGTCGGGTTCGAGCCCCAGCCGGCCCGCCCAGTCGCCGGTGGTCCAGAGCTGCGCCTCCCCGAGCACGGCGGCGACGTGGTGGTCCTGGATCCGGGTCAGGTGCCAGACCAGCCAGCCGACCGGGTTCGCCCCGGCTGCCGGGGCCTGGCGCAGCTGTTCCGGGCTCAGCCCGGCGACGGCGGACTCCACCAGCCCGGGCAGCCGCCCGTACGCGTCGATCAGCAGGTCGTTCACGTCCATGGTCCACGCTCCTCCGTCGGTGCCACCCGGGGCAGTACCGCTCACCGGGCCGGACAAACCTCACCTCTAGGGTGATCGGGTGGTCGCCGCGCTGGAGCTGTATCTCGACATCGACGCCACCCGGCGGATCCGGGTGCTGTGGGACGCGTTGGAGTCCGAGGGCGTGCAGAGCATGCGGTCGCTGCTGGAGCAGCGGCACCGACCACACGTCTCGCTCGCGGTGGCGCCGCGCTTCGATCCGGACCGGGTGGCCGAGGCCCTCGCCGGGATGGTGGTCGCGGCGCCGCTGCGGCTGGAGTTCCAGCACGCCGGCCAGTTCGTCGGCCGGGTGCTCTGGCTCGGGCCGGCGCCGACCGCCGAACTGCTGGCCCATCACGCCGAGGTGCACGGCCGGCTGGCCCGGGCCGGCATCGGCCTGGTCGAGCACTACCAGCCGGGGCGTTGGGTGCCGCACTGCACGCTCTCCATGCGGGTGCCGAACCCGCTGCTGGCCGCGGCGGTCCGCCGCTGCCTGGAGGTGCTGCCGCTGACCGCCACCGTGGTCGGCGCGTCGGTCACCGATCACGCTCGGGGCATCTCACGCCCGCTGCCATGAGCGCGGGCGGGACCCGAGCCGAGCGGGCCTTCGAGGTCTTCACCACCGACAGCGACCGCTGGTGGCCCCGTTCGCACCACCGACCTGGTACACGACCGGTCCCCGGACCGGGGTGTTCGCCGGCTCATATGGCGAGAGGCCGGGGCGGGGCAGGGCCCACGCGGCGACGACGGTACCGTTGCGCCTCATCATGCCCTGCCGGGCGCATACCGCCGGCCCGGCGCTGGCGAACTGACGGAGGATGGCGTATGTCCAACGGCGAGGAACCGTTCGCATCCCACGACGACGTGTCCGCGCGGCCGCGGTTCGACCTGGTGCTGCGCGGCTACGACAAACGCCAGGTGGACAGGTACGTCCAGCAGCTGGACAGCGACCTGTCCATGCTGACGTCCGAGCGGGACCGGGCGCAGAAGCAGTCGCGGGAGTTGACCGCGCAGATGCAGCGGACCCAGGC
The DNA here is from genome assembly GCF_044765245.1 of Micromonospora sp. NPDC093277. NCBI lineage: Bacteria > Bacillati > Actinomycetota > Actinomycetes > Micromonosporales > Micromonosporaceae > Micromonospora > Micromonospora sp. NPDC093277. Next base: position 20,301 of record NZ_JBIWJO010000008.1, on the reverse strand, counting down.
CGAGGCGGCGGAGCTGCGGCAGCGGCCCGCGCAGGTGGACCGGGCGTCCTTCAGGGACCTCGGGCCGATGGTCGACCAGATCCTCGACCTGGCCGAGAAGCAGGCCGGGCAGATCAGCGAGGCCGCCACCAAACGCGCCGCCGACCTCCAGGCCCAGGCGGAGAAGGTGCTGGCCTCGGCGCGGGAGGAGGCCACCCGGGAGCTGCGGGAGCTGGACGAGGAACTGTCGGCGCGGCGCGCCGAGCACGACAGGGCCGACGAGGAGCAGCGGGCCGTCGCGCAGGCGGAACTCACCTCGATCCGAGAGCTGGCGGAGAAACTGCGGGCCGAGGGGCAGGCCGCCCACGACCGGGCGCAGCAGGAGGCGAAGCGCGTCAGCGAACAGAGCAGCCAACAGGTCGAGCAGGCCCGCTCCGCGTCGGAGGCGCTGGTGAAGGCGGCCCGCACCCAGATCCAGCAGGAGGTGCAGGCAAACCGGAGCAAGGCCCAGCAGGAGCTGGCCCAGTGGCAGGCCACCATGGCCCGCGAACTGGACGAGCGGCGGGCCGCCGCCGAGCAGGAGCTGGCCGACCGGGCCAGCGCCGCCGAGCGGGACATCGCCGCGCTGGTGGATGAGGCCCAGCAGTACGCCACCGAGGTCCGCGAACGCGCCGACGAGGAGACGGCGGCGCACAAGGAGCGACTGTCCACGGTGCAGCAGGAGATCCAGCAGCGGCAGGAGACCCTCACCCAGCTCCAGGCCGAGATGGGGACCGTCGGGCAGCAGCTCGAACACGCCCGCCAGGAGATCGGCACGATCGAGCAGGACGGGGCCGCGCTGGAGGAGCGCCTGGTGGAGGTACGCCGGGAGCTGGCCGCCGAGTCGAAGCGGCTGGACGACGCGCGCCGGGCAGCGGACCTCGCCGAGCAGCACGCCAAGGAGACCCGCGCCCGGGTGCAACGGGAGGCGAAGCGGGTGGCCGACCTGGCCGCGGCGGCGGTGATGGCAGCCGCGGCGGGCGGGGGCGAGACCGCCGAGTACCCGCAGGTGGGTGGCCGCCCCGCCGGCGACGCGCCAGCCGAGCGGATGCACCCGGAGCGGCCCGAGCCATTCACCCCGGACCGGGCCGCGAGTGCTCCCGTCCCGGAGCGGACGACCCTGGACGGCCCGAGCTTCGACGCGTTCGCGGTCCGCACGCCGGTCCAACGGTCCGCTCCCGAGTCGGAGCAGACCGCCGACGATCCGGCGGCCGGCCCAGGCGCCGGCATCCCGGCCAACGCCTGAGGGCGGCACCGCTGCTGACCGGCACCCAACCCGGGTGCCGGTCAGGAGCCGGCCGGCAGGTGAAGCTTCCGTCCCAGGGGCTGCGCGCGCAGGTCGCCGAGACGACCGGCCGGTGCCAGCGGACGTACGGGCTCAGCGTGGTGGCCAGTCGCCATGCGGTGACCGCGAACGCGACCGGTGCGATGTCGCCCATGTGTCGGCTCGCCGTCATCGCGCAGGCGCGGGCCTTGCCCACACACCTCGTCGCATGTAAATATGTGGATCACTGTGCGTGGGGTTGAGAATGCGGGGAGTTGATCGACGTGCGAAAGTTGTCCTCGATCGCGGCGGCCGTCACCTTGACGGTCGGCTGCACCGGCGTGGCGGTGACCAGCGTGGCCGCCCCGGCCAGCGCGAGTTGCAACCACTCACACACCAACTACGACAGCAAGAGCGGCAGTCTCTTCAACGGCAGCAACATCAACATTCGCACCGGCCCGCACACCTCCTGCCCCTCGCTCGGATTCGGGCAGGCCAACCACAACGTCGACTTCTGGTGCTACACCCCTGGCGACGGGGTCACCGCGAACGGCTACACCACCCACAGCTGGACCTACCTGAGGGACACCACGACCGGCGTCTCCGGCTGGGTCGCCGACGCCCTGCTGAAGAACCTCGGCAGCCTCCAAGCCTGCTGACCGCCGACCGTCCCGTGCGGCCCGTCGGCGGGCGAGGCAGTATGGGTCCTCATGACCGAGCCTGCCTTGTACCCGCCGATCGAGCCGTACGCCACCCACCGGATCGCCGTCGGCGACGGCCACGACCTGTACGTGGAGGAGGTGGGCCGACCGGACGGCGTACCGGTGGTCTTCCTGCACGGCGGGCCCGGCGGCGGTCTGGTGCCGGCGGCGCGGCGCTTCTTCGACCCGGACCGCTACCGGGTCGTGCTGTTCGACCAGCGCGGTGCCGGCCGCAGCACCCCGTTCGGTGAGCTTGGCGCCAACACCACCTGGCACCTGGTCGACGACCTGGAGGCGATCCGGGCCCGGCTCGGCATCGACTCCTGGCTGGTGTTCGGCGGCTCGTGGGGCGTCACCCTCGGCCTGGCGTACGCGCAGGCCCACCCCGACCGGGTCACCGGCCTGATCCTGCGCGGCGTCCTGCTGATGCGGCGCAGCGAGCGCGACTGGTTCTACCAGGGCGGCCTGCGCCACCTCCAACCGGACGAGTGGGACCGCTTCGTCGCCCCCATCCCGGCGGCGGAGCGGGACGACGTGCTCGGCGCGTACCACCGGCGGCTGCACGGACCCGACGAGGCCGAGGCCCGGGCCTGCGCGGCGGCGTGGGGACGCTGGGAGGCGATCAACTCCGCGTTGCGCCCCGACCCCGGGCTGCTCGCCCACTTCACCGACGAGCAGCAGGCGCTGCCGATCGCGCGGATCCTGTCCCACTACGCGCTGCACGGCGGCTTCCTCACCGGCGACACGCAGCTCCTCGACGGGGTGGACCGGATCCGCCGCCTCCCCGCCGTCATCATCAACGGCCGCTACGACCTCTGCTGCCCGATGGCGTCGGCGTACGACCTGGCGAGCCGCTGGCCCGAGGCGGAGCTGCGGATCGTCCCCGGCGCCGGGCACTCGGCCGCGGAACCCGGCATCGCCCGCGAACTGCTCCGCGCCACCGACCACTTCGCCGCCCTGCTCGCGGGCTAGAACAGGGCCCGGATCGCGGCGGCGATCACCGGGTCGACGGGGAACCGTTCCTCCAGCCAGCCGAACGTCGCCCGGGCCGCCGCCCGGTTGCCCAGGTAGCCGGGCACCATCTCGGCCAGCGGCAGCACCTCCGGCGGGTACGCCTGCTCGACCCGGCGACTCGGGTCGAACGGGTCCCGCCGATGCGCCACGTCGGGGTTCGTGAGCCGGAGCAGCGCCAGCACCCGGTCCACCGCGTACGACTGGATGAACCGCGACGCGCTGAGCCGTTCCCCGCGCAGCTCGCGGTGCAGGCCCACGTAGAGGTTGGTGAGCGCCTCGTTGAGATGGAACTCGACCGTGTCGTACGGCGTCGCGGGGCGGGCCGGCGGCCCGCATTCGGCGAGCCCGGCCGGGGCGTCGGGCCGCTGCCACACCACCCGCGCCCCGGCGAACGGCAGCCGGGCCAGATCGTCGACGGTGAAGACGGCGTACTCGACGAAGGTCCCGTCGGCGTAGAGCGCCTTGCGGCCGTTGCGCTCGTTGGCGAAGCTGTACGCCACCGGGCACGGCACGGCCAGCCAGTCGACCGACTCGGCGTAGCGGGGCACCGCGCCGTCCGCGACGACGAGGAAGAAGTCCAGGTCGGAATGGGCGTCCAGCCGGTCGTACGCGACGCCGGCCGAGCCGAGGCCGAGCAGCGCGATGGTGTCCGGCCGGGTGGCGATGTGAGCGGCGAGGTCGTCGAGTCGACGCAGCATCGGGTGCATACCGTCGTCCCTTCCGTGAAGAGTCGACGTTTCGTCCCGCGCGGCCCTGCACGCCGCCGGGGTCGCGACACCGTTGCCGCTCATCCTGCCCCGGCTGACCCCTGTTGCTCAAGCGCCCGCCTATCCATCCGCGAGCGGCAATGGCAAGATCGGCCGGGTGACGGGTTCGCTGTTCGCGGTCAGTGACCTCCATGTGTCGTACGCCGAGAACCGCCGGATCGTGGACGGCCTGCGGCCGGAGACGGCCGACGACTGGCTGATCGTGGCCGGCGACGTGGGCGAGGTGTTCGGGGCCGTCGAGGAGACGTTGCGCCAGCTCCGCGACCGGTTCGCCACGGTGGTCTGGGTGCCCGGCAACCACGAGCTGTGGACGCACCCGTCGGACCCGGTGACGCTGCGCGGCCGGGACCGCTACGACGCCCTGGTGCGGATGTGCCGGGACAACGGCGTGCTGACCCCCGAGGACGACTATCCGGTGTGGCACGGGGAGGGTGGCCCGGTCACCGTCGCGCCACTCTTCCAGCTCTACGACTACTCGTTCCGCGCCCCGGGGACCAGCACCAAGGAGGAGTCGCTGCGGCGGGCGTACGACGCCGGGGTGGTCTGCACCGACGAGATGCTGCTGCACCCCGACCCGTACCCCGACCGGGAGTCCTGGTGCTGGGCGCGGCTCGCCGAGACCGAGCGCCGGCTGGCCGCGACCGACCCGGCGCTACCGACCGTGCTGGTCAGTCACTGGCCGCTGGTCCGCGAGCCGACGGACGTGCTCTGGTATCCGGAGTTCGCCCAGTGGTGCGGCACCGAACGCACCGCCGACTGGCACGTCCGGCACCGGGCGGCCGTGGCCGTCTACGGGCACCTGCACATCCCGCGCACCACCCACCACGACGGGGTGCGTTTCGAGGAGGTGTCGCTGGGCTACCCCCGCGAGTGGGGCCGCCGGGGCGGCGAACCGAAGCCGATGCGGCGGATCCTCGGGGCGGCACTGTGATCGAGTCGCTGCTGCCACCGTCGGTGGTGACCGTCGAGGCCTTCGCGGACCTGCCCGGCGAGACGCCGTACCCCGGCGAGGAGGACCTCGTCGCGAGGGCGGTCGAGAGCCGTCGCTGCGAGTTCGTCACGGCCCGGCGCTGCGCCCGGGAAGCCCTCGGCCACCTCGGGTACGCCCCGGCCCCGATCCGCCCCGGGCCGAAGCGGGAGCCGCTGTGGCCGGCCGGCGTGGTCGGCAGCATCACCCACTGCTCCGGCTACCGGGCCGCGGCGGTCGCCCGCGACACCGCCCTGGCGAGTCTCGGCATCGACGCCGAGCCGCACGGCGCGCTGCCGGACGGGGTCGGCGAGGCGGTGACCGTCGCCGGCGAGCCGGAGCTGCTGCGTCGCCTCTCCGACGCCGATCCGTCGACGCACTGGGGCCGGCTGCTGTTCAGCGCGAAGGAGTCGGTCTACAAGGCGTGGTACCCGGTGACCGGGCGCTGGCTGGGCTTCGAGGACGCGGAGCTGTCCATCGACCCGGTGTCGCGCAGCTTCACCGCCCGGCTGCTGGTCGACGGCACCCGTACGGACGGCGGCCCGCCGCTGACCGCGCTGCACGGCCGCTTCCTGGTCGCCGACAGCCTGATCGTGACGGCCGTCGCGCTGCTACTGCCGGACGTGCCCCGACCGAGACAACCGGAGCAGATCAGTCCGGCGGGAACGGTCCAGCAGCCGCGCTGACCGGCTCACCGTGAGCCTTGATCCCACCCGCCACACGTCCCACGAACCGTCTGTGCTTCGCGCGACAACCTTCACGTCTCCATGGTCCGGGTGGAGATCCACCGGGGACAGCGGACCGCCCGTTAACTGACCCGGCGCTGGACGCGCCACAGGCCGACCGCCGCGAGCAACGCGCTGGCACCGAGATACAGCGCCAGTTCGGCCCACTGGAACGGCCAGAATCGTCGGTCGGGCTGGTACGCCAGGTCCACGTGCAGGTCGAGCTTGCCGAGACAGACCGCGATGTCGCCGAACGTGCCGTCGGCTCCGGTCCTCGGGGCGTTGTCGAAGCACTCGGCGAAGGCGGCATCGGAGAGTTGCCGGCCGTCCGCCGTCAGCAGGCTGGTGGTGTGGGTGACCCAGGCGCCGGGTATCTCCAGCCCTCCGACGACCGGCCCGCCGGTGATGCTGCCCAGCATTCGGGCCTGGTTGATGGCGTCGGCGGTCATCTGCACGGTGACCCGCTCGGCGGGCATGAAGTGCGGTCGCAGCAGGTTCGGCACGATGAACTGCACCGCGATCACGGCCAGGAACACGATCGCCATCGCCGGCAGCGTGCGGCGTACCAGCAGCCCGGTGACGGCGCCGAGGGTGCAGCCGAAGGCGGCGTACCCGATGGGTGCCACGCCGCGCACGCCGAACAGAATTGTGCTGAACCGGTCGCCGGTCACCTGGTCCACCGGGGCCGCCGCCCAGGTCAGCAGCGCGCTGAGCGCACCGGCAACAGCCATGCTGGCAAAGCCGAGGAGCATCAGCTTCACCACGAGCCAGCGGCGGCGGGGCACGCTCTGGTTCCACACGAGTCGATGGGTGCCGGCCTCCAGTTCCCGGGCGATGAGCGGCGCGCCCCAGAACGCACCGATGAACGCGGGCACCAGTCCGAACCCGGCGGCGAGGAAGAGCATCGTCTGTCCGTACCGGTTCGGCAGCTGGGACGCGTCGCCCACGGCGCGGATGTCTCCGCCGAGACGGAGCAGATAGACAGCGGCCAGAAGCAACAGGATCGCGCCGACGAGCGCCTGGACGCGGAATTGGCGCAAGGTCATCCGGATCATCGCGGCACCACCGCCCCCGCGCGGGACACGGCGCCCGCCCCGGCGGCCCGCGACATGTACGCGAGGACCAGTTCCTCCAGCGTCACCGCCGGCCCGCCGTCCCGTACCGCCGCATCGCCCCGGACCACGGCGCGGCCGTGCTCCGCCCAGACGACCTCGACCCCGGCCGTCCCGGCCGGCCGGCCGGTGATCCGATGGTGCGAGGCGAGCAGATCCCGTACCGGGCCCGCGACCTGGACCCGCCCGCCGCAGAGTACGACGAGGTAGTCGCAGACCTGCTCGACGTCGCCCAGCAGGTGCGAGGAAAGAACGGCGCTCGCCCCCAACTCGCCGACGAACTCCACCAGACCCCGCATGAACGCCCGGCGCGCCAGGGGATCCAGCGCCGCGGCCGGCTCGTCGAAGATGAGCAGCTCGGGACGCTTCGCCGCGGCGACGGCCAACGCGAGCTGCGCGCGTTGACCACCGGAGAGACGCCCTGCCTTCTGCCCCGGGTCCAGGCCGACCTCCGCGATCCGCCGCCTGGCCAACGCCGGATCCCAGGACGGGTTCAGCCACGCACCCATCTTCAGGTGGTCGGCGACGCTGAACGAGGCGTACACCGGGGTGTCCTGGGCGACGAAGCCGACCCGGGCCAGATGCGCCGCGTCGGCCGCCGGTCTGGATCCGAGGACGGACAAGGTGCCCGAGGTCGGCCCGATCAGGCCGCAGGCCAGCTGCAGCAGGGTCGACTTGCCGGCGCCGTTCGGGCCGACGAGCCCGACGACGTGCCCGCGCGGGATCGCAAGATCGCAGTCGGCCAGTGCCGTGCGCCGGCCGTACCGTTTGGTGAGCCGCTCGGCGTGCAGTACGAGTGGTGTTTCCATGGGCTCATCCTGCGAACGCCAGGGGAGCCGGGCATCGGTCCAAAGCATGGGCCGGCACGCGGGCCACCCTACTTTTGGCCGGTTCGCGCGAGCCGGTGATCTCCTAACTTGAACAGGGTGAGCTTCGGGAACCGACTGTCCAGGGCCGCGACCACGGCGGGACTCGCCGTGGTCTTCCTCGCCGCGCTCGGCACCGAGGCCGTCGGGATCGCGCAGACATGGGGAGCACGGTACTGGCTCTCTGGCGGCTCGGCCGCCGTCGTGGTCTGTGCACTCGCGCTGGTACGGCGACGGCAGCGGGTGTGGACGACAATTGCCGGTCTCGCGATCGCTGGACTGGCCATCACGGTCGCCCGGATGTTCCACCTCCCGACCGAACCGGGACCGGCGATGGCACTGGCTCTCGCCGTACTCGTCGGGTCGGCGGTGCGCGTGCTGCCTCCCGTACCGGCCGGGGCGCTCGCCGCCGGAGGGCTCGCGGTCGTCGGCGACGCCTACCTGGCCGCCCGACCGCACTCCTCGGGCGCCTCGGCGGCCGTGGCGCTGAACGTCGCGGCCTGGCTCGGCGCCGTCGTGATCGGCCTGGCACTGCGCCTGCTGGACGAGCGGGCCGCGGCCACCATCGCGAAGATTCGCCAGGAGGAGCGGCTGGAGCTGGCCCGGGAACTGCACGATGTGGTGGCCCACCACCTCACCGGAATGCTGGTCCAGACGCAGGCCGCCCGGCTCGTCGCGCACAAGAACCCTGGTCAGGTGGCCGAGTCGCTGGCCGGGATCGAGACCGCCGGCGCCGAGGCGATGCGGGCGATGCGTCGCGTGGTGGGGCTGCTGCGCGATACCCAGGACGCGCCGCCGGCCACGGCCGGGCCGGAACAGCTCGGGTCACTCGTCGAGCGCTTCAGCCGGCAAGGGCCGTCGGTGCGGCTGCGGGTACCCGACGAGAGCACGGCGTGGCCGCCGGAGGTCACCAACACCGTGTACCGGATCGTCCGGGAGGCGCTGACGAACGTGGCCCGCCACGCACCGCACGCCCACGGGGTAACCGTCACGGTCGACCAGGGCCACTCCGGCGTCACGGTCGACGTCATCGATGACGCGCCACCGGGCCCCGCCCGCGCCACCAACCGCGGCGGGTACGGCCTGGTCGGCATGCGTGAACGGGTGGAGACACTCGGCGGCACGCTGCACGCGGGCCCGCTCCCCGACGCCGGCTGGTCGGTCCGGGCCACCCTGCCCGTCGACGCCGGACGACCGCGATGACGATCCGGGTGCTGATCGCCGACGACCAGGCGATGATCCGCGGTGGCCTGCGGCTCATCCTCGAGGACCAGCCGGACATCAGCGTCATCGCCGAGGCGTCCGACGGTGTCGACGCGATCACGCAGGCCCGCCGGCTGCGCCCCGACGTCTGTCTGGTGGACGTCCGGATGCCCCGGCTCGACGGCATCGAGGTGACCCGGGCACTGGCCGGCCCGGGCGTGCCGAACCCGACACGGGTCATCGTGGTCACCACGTTCGACCTGGACGAGTACGTGTTCGGGGCCCTGCGCGGCGGTGCCGTGGGCTTCATCCTGAAGGACGCCGGCCCAGCCCTGCTCGTCGAGGCGGTACGCGCGGCCCACAAGGGCGACGCGCTCGTTTCCCCGTCGATCACCGTACGGCTACTGCGCCAGCTGACCGCACCGGCACGAAAGCCCGACGGGCCACTACCGTCGCTGTCGGAACGCGAAATCGAGGTGGTACGGGAGATCGCGCGCGGCCGTACCAACCTGGAGATCGGGGCCGAGCTGTTCATCTCCCTGAGCACGGTGAAGAGTCACGTGTCGACGATCCAGACGAAGCTCGGCCTGCGCAACCGCACCGAGATCGCCGTCTGGGCCTGGGAGAACCGGATCGTCGAAACCGGCTGAACAGCGCATGCCGCCGACGGTCACCCGTCCGCCCGCCCACCGGGCCACCTTCCACCCTGCGGATCCAGCCGCCCAGTGCGCGTTCACGACGCTCGCCGATGTTCGCTAACACCCGAAGCCGAACGCGAAGATGCGGCCAACCCCCAGAGCCTGACTCCACTGGCTATGGTGTCGCCATGATCCTCCGCCACATCACGATTGACTGTGCCGATCCCTACGGGCTGGCGACGTTCTGGAGCGAGACAACGGAATGGCCGGTGTCCGACATAGACAAGCCGGGCGACGACGAGGTGCTCGTAGAAGCTCCCTCCCCCGTGCCCGGCATCCTGTTCATCCGGGTGCCCGAGGCCAAGACAGTGAAGAACCGCATGCACCTCGACTGGCAGCCGACCGATCGGAGCCGCGACGATGAGGTGGAACGCATCATCGCCCTCGGCGCGAAGCTCCACGAGGACCACCGCACCACGGACGGACGCGGTTGGGTCACGCTGCTCGACCCCGAGGGCAACGAGTTCTGCATCGAGCAACGCAAGGGCCAATCGACGGCACAGGCTTGACGACCGGAGGCGCAGATGGAGACATGGCGTGTCGTGGCGGCTATCGTCACGGGTCCGGCTGTGAGCCTTGTAGGCGTCGCCCTGGCCACAAACTTTCGCGGCGTGACGGAGTGGCACGTGCGGCGATCGATGTCGGCCGCGAGCGTGCTACGGCGAGTTCCGCCTTGGCGCTGGCTACCAGACGTTCCGCAGGAGGAGCGTCTAGCGCGCTTCGTCCTGTTGGAACGGCTGATTGGCATGGCTTTCACAGCCGCCGGTGTCATGATCTTGATTGCTGTCGGCTACAGCGCCTTGACCGGTCAGCCGATGCAGGCGGTGAAGTAGGCAGCGTCACCTCAGCCGCCGGCCAGGACACCCTCGGGAGAGTGTGGGTGGGGTGTAGCTCAGCGGCAGAGCGCCGGGCTGTAGGTCCGGGCGCAGACGCATGCTACGTCGACGAGCGGATTCGGGCGTTGAGCCGGGCGGCCTGGCGCGTCAGGTGGTCGCGCTCGGCGAGGTTGGGGGCCTTGTGGGCCGCATCGACGTACAGCCGTGCCGCGGTGGCCAGGTCGCCGTCGCGTTCGTGCAGATACGCCGCCACCGCCGTGTGACGGGGCAGTGAGTCGTCCAGCGCCGCGAGCGCCGCCAGCCCGGCGCGCGGTCCGTCGGCCTCGCCGACGGCCACCGCACGGTTGAGCCGGACGATCGGGCTGTCGGTCAGGCGCGCGAGCTCGTCGTACCACTCGACGATCTGCACCCAGTCAGTCTCCTCGGCCGTGGGCGCGTCAGCGTGCAGTGCCGCGATGGCGGCCTGGGCCTGGAACTCACCCAGCCGGTCGCGGGCGAGGGCGGCCTGCAAGATCTCGACGCCCTCGGCGATCGAGGTGGTGTCCCATCGGCCGCGGTCCTGCTCGGCGAGCGGCACCAGGGCGCCGTCGGGTGCGGTGCGGGTGTCACGCCGGGCGTGGTGGAGCAGCATGAGGGCGAGCAGCCCCGTCGCCTCGGGGTGATCGATCGCGGCGGCGAGTTGCCGGGTGAGCCGGATGGCCTCGGCGGCGAGGTCGATGTCTCCGGAGTAACCCTCGTTGAAGACCAGGTAGAGGATGCGCAGCACGGTGACGACGTCGCCGGGCTGGTCGAACCGTACGCCGGAGACGATGCGCTTGGCCCGGCTGATGCGCTGCGCCATGGTCGCCTCGGGCACGAGGTAGGCCTGGGCGATCTGGCGGGTGGTCAGCCCGCCGACGGCGCGCAGCGTGAGCGCGACCGCGGACGACGGCGTCAGCGACGGGTGGGCGCACAGGAAGTAGAGCTGGAGCGTGTCGTCCACCGCGGGCACGGGCCCGGGCGCCGGCTCGTCGTCGATGAGCCTTTCACGCCGGCGGCGGGCGGCGCCCGCCCGGGCCGCGTCGAGGAACTTGCGCCAGGCTACGGTTACCAGCCAGCCCTTCGGGTCCTGCGGCGGGTCGGCCGGCCAGACGCGGACCGCCTCGACCAGCGCGTCCTGGACGGCGTCCTCGGCCGCCGCGAAGTCGGCTCCGCGGCGGACGAGGATCCCGAGCACCCTCGGGGTGAGGCTCCGGAGCAGGGCCTCGTTCAACCGAGATGTCACTCCGTGATGGTGGGCGGCTCGGTCAGGAAGGGGCGCAACTCGAGCCACTCGTGGATCGGCTTGCCGCCCGCCCCCGGGGCGGCCGACAGTTCCCCGGCCAGTTCGACGGCGCGCTCGTAGCTGTCGACGTCGATCACCATCCAGCCGGCGATGAGGTCCTTGGTCTCGGCGAACGGACCGTCGGTGACCGGCGGGCGCCCCTCGCCGTCGTACCGGACGAACGTGCCCTCGGGGGCGAGCGCCTGACCGTCGACGAACTCGCCGGTCCCCTCGAGTCGGGCCGCGAAGTCGTTCATGTACTGCACGTGCGCCGAGATCTCTTCCGGCGTCCACCGGTCCATGGGCACGTCGTTGACCGCAGCCGGAGCGCCACGGTAGTGCTTGAGCAGCAGGTACTTCGCCATCGTCTTTCTCCTCAGTGCTGGTGCGACCCATCTTGGTCACTCACCACGGGGACGGAGCCAGTCACCAGTTCTCGACATCACGGTCCGAGCTTTTTCGCTCTGCCAGATGAGTCATCTGTTCACTGCTGTCCAGAAGGATCCGGATCTGCCGCCGCCCGCGCGCCTGCGGGCCGTTGGACGCGGCCTCCACCGAGACCCGTGCGCCGACGGGACCGGGCGGCTATCCGAAGCGGTCAGCCAGCTTCGTCAGCTTGGTGACGTACGCCGTCCAGTCATAGTCCTGCGGGATGTTGGTGTTCTCCCGCCGCAGGCCGATCGCCGTGTCGTGTTGCTCGCGCATGATGTCGGCGTGACCGGCGTGACGAGCGAGGTCGCCGGTCACGTGGACGATGATCCTCTGCAGCGTCACGTCCTGTTGGCCTGGCCGCCACCACGGCACTCGCCCCGGCGCGTCAAGCGGTAGCTGTTCGATCGTCCGATCCGCGAACGCCCCGACACGGCGATACAGGTCGATCAACCCATCCTTCGTCTCGTCCTCCCGCGCGTACCAGTCTGCCTGCGGATCTTCCTCGAACGCCTGCATGGGAACCAGTTCCTCAGGCGTCGGGAACTCGCGTCCGAAGGTAGGCCCGAAGTAGCCGGCTTCGACGTTGAGGCAATGCTTGAGGACCCCCAGCAGGTTGTTGCCGGTCGCGGTGCGTGGCAGTCTGGCTTCGCGTTCGCTCAGCCCGTCGAGCTTCCAGATCAGGTCCTCGCGATTCGCCTGGAGGTAGTGGTGCAGCACAGCCTTCGCATCGCCCAAGTCAGCCATGCCGGCCAGTCTTCCTCAAGCAGAGCCGTCGTGCGGGGTGTCGCTCGGTCCCCTTCGGCTGGCCCGGTCTGCGCTACGTTGGCAGCGCGGGCGGGGGCTACCGCCTGCAGCCGGCGGACGTCCCGGCTGGCCAGCATGCCGAGGACGGAGAACACGGCCGTCGACCGTCCCTCAGGGCAGGCGATGCCCGCAGCGGTTCACGGACGACGTCTACTGGGATTTCAGGGGCTCTGAGAGGCCTGCGTTTCTTGCCAGCGGCGGTGCGCTGTGCGGACGTTCGTCCAGAGCCGATCGCGCGCCTCCGGGGTCATGCTGTGCAACCGCAGATCGAACAGGTCCGCGAGCAGGTCAAACCACTCCGCCCGGCGAGTGACGGGCTCTGCGGTACGGGCACCGTCACCGATCCGGCTCAGAACCAGCCCCCGGATGACATCCACCCCGGTGGCGTCGCGGCGTTCGGCCATCGCCACCTGGACGAACCCCGACTCCGGCGAGGTCGACAACCAGTGATGCTTCGCCTCGAAATCTGCCCAGCGCGCGTGAGCCAAGGTCCAGGTCATGCCGGTGAATCCGCCGCCCGGGTCATGGGTCAGATGCCACCCCGACTTGTCAGCGGCCGGCTCGAGGGAGAGTCCGAAGGGCGGCTGATCATGCCTACCCGCGACCAACGGCAGCGGATCGTGCAGAGCGTCGCCCAACCCGGCGTCCACGTACCAGACCCCACCGGGGTTCGCGTCGCTCGGTAACAGCCCTACCGTCAAGACCAGGTGGTTTCCCATCGCGGCGGCGTCAGGGCCTTCCGGGCCGTGCACGCCTCCGACGTGGCCGCAGACTGCGTAACCGAGCGAACTGAGCAGCAAGCCCAGCGCTCCGTTCATGTGATAGCAGTAGCCGCCGCGCCCGTGCAGCGCAATACGCGTTGCGGACTCGTACGGGTCGATGTTCCAGGCCTCGCCGGCGTGAATCCACAGGGTTTCGTACGGCACGCGCTCAGCGTGGCGCTGCACCAACAGCTGAAGGCCTGCCACCGAAGGCGGTTCCGCCGAAACACCGAGCCGGGCGAGATACGCCTGCTGGACATCCAGGTCCAATCGGGGCATCGATTCGAACATGGCCCCATTATTCTTGGCCGTCGGAAGATGTGAACCGTCCTGGGCTCATAGAGTCCGCTGCAAGCCGGCGGCAGCTGCGTGACCTCGCGGGCAGGAGCCCCGAGCGCCGAAGCCGTGGCTGTCGTTTCAGAAGGGCTCGGGGCTCTTCGCTATCCCTGGGTGACGGGTCGGAGGTCGTCAGGAACCAATCGTCTTCGCCACCTCGCTCAGGTCATTGTCCAGCTGGTGATCGCGCCCGGGCAGCCGGTGCAGCTGTGCCTGCGGGATGGCGCGGGCGTACAGGTCAGCATGCGACGGTGGGGCTGTCTCGTCCTGGAGTCCGTGGAACACGTGCACCGGCACCCCTTGCGGCAGCCTCGCGCCGAGGTCGTGCGGCAGCTCGAACTCGTCGCCGGGCCAGCCGCCCGCACCGACGAACGGAGCGGCGATCAGCACGATCGCCTGGAGCTCCCGTTCCGGTGGCCGCTCGGCGAGCGCGTTGATGAGGATCGTCCCGCCCACCGAATGGCCGGCGATGACGGCGCCGTCGTCCAAGGCCGTCATCTCAAGCCGGATGGCCGCGCTCCACCTGGCGTAGCTCGGGTCGTCCTCGTCGGGCATGCGCGGGTAGCGGACCTCGTACCCGTCCCCGAGTTCCCGCCTCAGGCTGTCGCACAGCTTGTCGTCCCATTTGTCGTGCGCGCCCGCGCCGCCGCCCTGGATGAACAAGATCTGCCGAGGCCCTGCCATGCCGATCCTCCCTCACGACCGCGTGGCGATCCGGTTCGATACCCGCTGCAGGCCCAGGCGAAGCCCGAGCAACCTCCCGGGCCCCAGCCGCCCCCGACCTATGCACCTTACGGCGCGTCACCAGCCACAGTCAGCGCCGGCGCCGTACGCGCCGAGAACGCCTTTCATCGCCGCAGAACGGCTCGCCGCTGCTTCAGCTCCTCCTCGCTGATCTCACCCCGTGCGAAGCGCTCGGCGAGAATTCGCTCGGCTGCGCTGCGCGCCGACCTGGTCGGCGACCTGCGGTAGATCAGATAACCGAACGACGACAGCACGAGAAGCCAGAACAGCGTAGGAAAGATCAGCCACCAGCCCGCCCCGCCGTTCCAGGGGCCGTTTCCGTCTCCCCAACCGGGACCAGGGTGGGCGTACACGTAGCCCGCCACTTCCGCCAGCATCACAATCTCCCTCGGTCTCAGGGCTCGCTCCTGCTCGCCCTCTGCCCCGAGCATGGCCTCCGGGAAGGCTGCCGCCGTCGGTCGTGCAACGACACCCGCCGTACGTCGCAGGACGTACCTCCCACCAGCATCCTGGCGCGCCGCCCGGCCGGGACGCGACCGGCCGACGCCGCAGCGCGGCTTCACCGATCCGGCAGAGTCGGCAGCACTGACATCGCGGTGGTCATTGCCGCCATCGCTCCATCGACCACGGTCACGTCAACACGCCGGACCGCCTCACTACGACCCTGACGACTCAACCGCTGTAGTTGATGTTCCGTAGGCGGCCATGAACATGTCCAGCAGTCCGTCGATCGCGCTCTCGTCGATGGGGCGGGTTGACAGCAACCAGCGGTAGTAGAGGGTGCCGCACAGCACCTCGGCGGCGAATTCCAGGTTCGCTTCCGCGACGAGTTCACCGGTGCCTTGAGCGCGGGTGATCCGGTCGAGGGTGCTCTGTTCGACGGTGACCAGGAACCGTTCGTGCAGGGTCGCCCGCAGCGTGGAATCGGCCTGCGCCTCGGCGATGACTGCGCGGTAGACGGGGCCGATCGGCGGGCTGGATAGGGCCAGGCTTGAGCGTAGAAACTGTTCGCGCAAATCCGCGCGGACGTCCCCGGCGTTGTGGTAGTCCAGATCGCTGGTCCACACGAGGCTGAGCGCGTCGAGCAGCAGCGCCGCGATGGACGGCCAGCGCCGGTAGATCGTGTGCTTTCCGACCCCGGCCCGTCTCGCGACCGCCTCGATGCTCAGGCCCGCGTAACCGACCTCCGCGGCCAGATCGAGGGTCACTCGCAGCAGCTCTTCAGTGCGCGCAGCGCCTCGGCGCCGTGGCGTGGCAGGCGGGTCGGTCATGCTGCCACTCTATCGGCACACGGCGTGCCGTTGACAATGTCGCGAGGTGCGTGCAGCATTGGACCTCGATCGGCACGATGCGTGCCGATGGGGAGTGTCGTGGCATGTTCGTCACCCGCGCGCCCAGGTTTGCGCCACACCAAATCCTCACGGGGAGATCCGCCATGAGCAGCACCGAAAGCAGTAAGCACGAGGGATTCACGGCCGAGGAGCGGGCCGCGATGAAGGACCACGCCCAGGAGTTGAAGAACGCAGTGCGCCGCGGCTCGCGCGCGAGCAAGGCGGCGGAGGCAGAGCGGGACATGCTCGTCAAGATCGCCGAGATGCAGGACCCGGACCGGATCATGGCCGAGCGCGTCCATGCCGTCATCACCGCCAGCGCCCCGCTCCTGGCGCCGAAGCTCTGGTACGGGATGCCCGCCTACGCACTGGACGGCAAGATCGTCTGCTTCTTCCAGAGCGCGGAGAAGTTCAAGGCGCGCTACGCGACGCTCGGGTTCAGCGACCAGGCAAGGCTGGACGACGGCCCGATGTGGGCGGCCGGGTTCGCCCTGACCGAGGTGACAGCCGAGGTGGAGGCGCGGATCGGTGCGCTCGTGAAGCAGGCGGTGAGCTGAGGCGCGCCCTGGCGGAAGTCGGGGTGATCTACACGCTGCGGCGTTCCGGCTACGGGCTTCCGACCCTGAACCATGGACCCGGGCGAGGTTGGCCTCGACGGTCTTCGGGCTGATGAACAGGCGCGGGATGCGTCGGAGGCCGTGCGGTGCGTACAGTTCCGGGTCGGACTTGGGGTGGGCCGGGTAGCTCCGGCGCAGGGAACGGGACGAGACAGCGACGGCATGACGGCGGACAACATTACCGAAACCGGTCACGACGGCATCGATCCGGCCCGGCTGGAGACCTGTCTCAGCGTCTTTGAGGCGTTGGAGGACCTGCCTTCCGATCACCCCGACGTGGTGCGGGTGCAGCGGGCCACCGCGAAGCTCTACAAGATGATCAAGCAGCGGCGACGTGAGGAACGGCGGGATGCCATCGCGGCGGCCGACCGCGCGGTGACGGCGGCCACCGCCACCGGCGCCCCGGGCCGCATCGACGACGAGACCCAGGGCATCCCGCTCACCTCCCCCACCGTGGGCGCCACCGCCGGCTTCCTGCACAACCCGCGCGGCTGCTACGTCTGCAAGCAGCGCTACCACGAGGTCGACGCCTTCTACCATCAGCTCTGCCCGCCCTGCGCCACCCTCAACCGGGAACGCCGCAACGCCCGCACCGACCTGACCGGCCGGCGCGCGCTGCTCACCGGCGGCCGGGCGAAGATCGGCATGTACATCGCGCTGCGGCTGCTCCGCGACGGCGCGCACACCACGGTGACCACCCGGTTTCCCCACGACGCGGTCCGCCGATTCACCGCGATGCCCGACAGCGGGGACTGGCTGCACCGCCTGCGGATCGTTGGGATCGACCTACGCGACCCCGCCCAGGTGATCGCCCTCGCCGACTCGGTCAGCGACCAAGGACCACTCGACATCCTGATCAACAACGCGGCGCAAACCGTCCGCCGCACACCCGGGGCGTACGCGCAGCTCGTCGCCGCCGAGGCGGCGGCCCTGCCGGACGGCCCGCTACCGGAGATGATCACATTCGCCAAGGCCGGCCGAGACGACCCGGCGGGCAGCCTGACCGCCCCACCCACGTCGCCCACAATCACCCCACACGCGCTCACCGCGCTGGCCCTGACCAGCGGCTCCGCCTCGCCGGAACGGATCGCGGCAGCCACCGCCATCGACGCCGGCGGCCTGGTGCCGGACCTCGACCCGGTCAACAGCTGGGTGCAACGGGTGCACGAGGTCGACCCCGTCGAACTACTCGAAGTGCAACTGTGTAACGTCACCGCGCCGTTCGTACTGGTCAGCCGGCTACGACCGGCGATGGCCGCAGCGACCGCCCGCCGCAAGTACGTGGTGAACGTATCCGCGATGGAAGGCCAGTTCGCCCGCGGCTACAAGGGGCCAGGGCACCCGCACACCAACATGGCCAAGGCCGCGTTGAACATGCTGACCCGGACCAGCGCCCAGGAGATGCTGGCCGACGGCATCCTCATGACCAGCGTAGACACCGGCTGGATCACCGACGAACGACCCCACCCGACGAAGATGCGGCTGGCAGACACCGGCTTCCACGCCCCACTGGACCTGATCGACGGCGCGGCCCGCGTCTACGACCCGATCGTCCGCGGCGAACAAGGCGAAGACCTGTACGGCTGCTTCCTCAAGGACTACGCCCCCAGCGCCTGGTAACCAGCACGCCCACCCCCGCCGCCGACCGGCACCGCGATGATCGTCTACGTTCGCGGATATCCGTGGTTGTGCGCCCAGTTGTGACCCAATTCGTCACCCAGCTCGACTCCGGTGCATCCGGGATAGCCTCCGAGCATGCGTCACCTCAGGCGCCTGTTCGTCCTCGCCGCGCTCGGCCGCAAGAAAGAAGTTGAGCAGTTCGTCGGACCCATCACACTGGCGGGCGTACGAGGCATCGGCTGGGTCTCGGTCTGGCCCTGGCAGGACGGCTACAACGTGTCCGTTCATGACGTACAGGACCTGGACGACGAGCAATACGGAGATCTGTCCGTGTTCCCGCCCCTCGACCCCGAAGACGAAGACGAAGACGAAACGGGCTATGGCCGTGTGATCGGCCACGTTCAAGACCCGACCGAAGCGCTGGAGCTGGCAGAGCGAAGCACTGGAGCATCCCCGGATCTGTGGGTCAACCACGGGGTTGCCGGGGAGGACTATGCAGACTACGTGCTGGCGAGGCGCGCCCAGCACCAGTCCTGACCGTCAGTTTGGAAGGTGCGTTGCATCGCTCTGACGAACGGTTTGGTCGAGGCGTTGACCAGCCATGGCGGGCGGTTGGGAACGCATAGTGATCGATGTTGTGGCTGCCCAATGTCGCGATGCTAACCGGAATTGACCGCTGGGGTCGGGCACGGGTCGGGCACGAATCTCGGTCTGCTTGCTGTCCACGGCGCTGCCCCTCGGCGGCCTTGCATAGACTGATGACCGTGACTGTTGATCCCTCGGTTGACCTTGAGACCTTTGTCGGGCGAGTCGGCGAGCAGGGCGAATCCGCGACGCGCCGATCGAAGCGCCAGATGCGACGCGAGGTATTCGGGCAGTGGTGCCGGGAGCTCATCGCGATGGGCGTCATCGAATGCCGCTTCAGCTGATGCAACCGGTCGTCCTATTCGACCTAGACGGGCTTCTGATCGACTCCGAGCCGATCTGGGACACGGCAAAGCGTGAAGTGTTCGGTCCGCTCGGCCTGCACCTCACGACGGAGATGCAGGCGGCGACGCGCGGGATGCGGCAAAGGGACATGGTGGCCTACTGGTTCGATCGGGCCACCATTCGAGCCGACCCCGACGACGTCCAGCAGCAGATCGTCGCCGCGGTGTGCCGCAGGCTGAGGGAGGGAGTGGCGGTGAAGCCCGGCGCCGATCACGCCGTCGCGACGTGTGCGCGGGCATCGAGAGCGATCGCCGTCGTATCATCGTCGCCGGAGTCGGTGATTCGGCATGCGCTCGCGAGCGCCGGCCTCGACCGATCCTTCGATGCCGTGTTTTCGGCCGAAGACGACGAACACGGCAAGCCCCACCCGGGCGCCTATCTCCGGGCCGCCGCCGCCCTCGGTGCGTCACCCGACGAATGCGTGGTGATCGAGGACTCGCTCAACGGCGTCCTCGCTGGCGTGTCAGCCCAGATGACGGTCGTCGCCGTTCCCGAGGCCGCTGATCGCTGCGATCCGCGCTTTGCGATTGCCACTCTGGTACTGGAGTCCCTCAAGGATCTCGATACCTCTGTACTCGGCGCCGCCGTGTCCAGGGGGAGCCGGGGCGCCACGTGGGCATCGCGTGCCGCCCTTCTGGGGAGCGGGCCGCCGCCCGGCCCGCCACGTCAAGCGGACCTTGACGCAGGTTCGGACGCTGCCGGAACAGGCTGAAGTCCTTTGGTGCCTTCTCGCTGCCTACGGGCAACGACTGGCTCTCAGATACGAGCCAAGGCCCCACTATCGAGGGGCCTTGAGCTTGCCTTATTAATGGTGGACCATACTTGGCAGAATCCGAACCGCATTCCAGCAGCCCACGGGCCTGTAATAACCGTTTCGCCGGTTCGGCGTCGCGCCGCGCGTCACCAATGACCCACTACCGGAGAGCCGGTCACGCATGAACAGTTGATCGCGATGCTGGTCGATCGAGGTCGTGGCGGCGGGTTGAAGTTGACCCGGGGAGGGTGGACTGTTGCAGGTCGCCATCGACACGAGCACCCCGTCTGGTCACCGTAATCGGCAATCTCAACCGGGCAACCGCAACGACACGAGGGCAGGTCAAGAGCCAATGCCATTAAGTTAAGGCGTCTGGGCAGGCCAGCTTGGGTATGGCGGGTCGGTTGTGGCGGGTGATCTTGTCGGTGGGTCGTTTGA